>NZ_CP054041.1:1390985-1740228 GCF_013282665.1 Listeria monocytogenes | reverse complement strand
CTTACTAAACGAATCATCCCTTGCCTAGACGTCACAGCAGGTCGAGTCGTCAAAGGCGTTAATTTTGTATCATTAGCCGATGTAGGTGATCCCGTCGAAATTGCCAAAGCCTATAATGAAGCTGGCGCGGATGAACTCGTCTTCCTTGATATCACCGCAACAGTGGAGCTACGTCAAACAATGATAGATGTTGTGGAACGTACTGCCGAACAAGTTTTTATCCCACTCACAGTCGGCGGAGGAATAAGTAGCGTTTCTGACATGAAAGAACTTCTCCAAGCCGGCGCCGACAAGATTTCACTTAATTCCGCTGCTATCAAACGTCCCGACCTCATCCAAGAAGGCGCCGACAAATTCGGCAATCAGTGTATTGTTGTCGCAATCGATGCTAAATGGAACGGGACAAATTGGAGTGTCTTCACTCGTGGCGGCAGAAATGATACGGGGCTCGATGCCATTAAATGGGCAAAAAAAGCAGTCCAACTCGGTGCTGGTGAAATTCTACTAACTAGTATGGACGGTGATGGCACCAAAAACGGCTACGATATCCCGCTCACAAAAGTAATATCAGAAGCCGTTTCTGTTCCAGTCATCGCTTCAGGTGGCTGTGGTAATGCCACACATATGGTCGAGGTTTTTGAAAAAACAAACGCAACTGCCGCGCTCGCTGCAAGTATTTTCCACTACGGCGAACTAAGCATCCAAAATGTCAAAACAACCTTACTCGAAAAAGGAGTGAATATCCGCCCATGATTTCTGTAGATTTTTCTAAAGGTCTTGTCCCAACTATTATCCTAGACGATCGAAATGGCGACGTTTTAATGCTCGCTTATATGAATGAAGAAAGCTACCAAAAAACGCTTGAAACTGGCTACACGTGGTTTTTTTCGCGCTCCAGAAACGAACTTTGGAATAAAGGCGCGACAAGCGGACATACTCAAAAAGTGAAACAAATCTGGACTGATTGCGATAACGACACATTACTTATCCGTGTAATCCAAATTGGCCCAGCCTGCCACACCGGCAAAAAAAGCTGCTTTTTCAACCTTATAAAGGAGGACTTTTAAATGTTAAATGACTTATATGAAGAAATTAAACTACGTAAAGAACAACCAAAAGAAGGCTCCTACACGAATTACCTGTTTGATAAAGGACTGGATAAAATCCTCAAAAAAGTTGGCGAAGAAGCAACCGAAGTCGTTATCGCCGCTAAAAATGATAAGCAAGAATTAATCGCTGAAGTATCCGATTTAACATACCATTTACTTGTGCTCTTAGCTGAAAAGAATATTCCATTAGAAGCCATCCAAACAGAGCTCCAAAATCGAGAAGGAAAGTTGAGCACCACTCGTGATCGTAAAGAAATTAACGATTTATAAAAACATGACAATTTCGTAACCTTAGGAATTATTATTGTAAGAAAAAGCGCATGATTATTTCATCCATTTTTTATATACTTGTTTACGTGGAGAGCTTTTATTTTTCCCAAAAGAAAGCAGGTAATGTTAAAGCAATAATTCTAGTATCCGAATTAGTCTTATCCCTTGGCTCGCTTTAATATTATTTCTCCCTAATACTCCCTTAACCGCATCCCCCTGGTGCGGTTATTTTTTTAGGACAACCTCCGTCTTCCCCTCCTAAAAAAGTAAGCAAACGTTCTCATTGACTACATTTTAAAAAATTTCAGAAAAATTGATTTTTATGCTTGAAAATGTTCTCAACAATGTGTAAACTAACAACATAGGTAAGAAAAGTTGACCTACTTAACGCACACAAGCCAATGTTTTTCTTCTTTATAACATTGTATGTATTTGTATCAGGTTTTCTACTTTTCCTTATAGTCAAAATATTTAAACAAGGAGCGATTATAGTATGGCACAAACATCCACTATCCAATATGACACAAAGGCAGCCGAAGACTACGCAACTCGAGTGTTTGAAACAATTAAACAACGGAATCCTGGCGAAACGGAATTCCACCAAGCAGTTGAAGAATTCTTAAACTCTGTTATCCCAGCCCTTGCAAAAGAACCTAAATACGAAGCAAATGGTATTTTAGAACAGTTAACAGAACCTGAACGCCTTATCAGTTTCCGAGTTCCATGGGTGGATGATTCTGGTAAAGTACATGTAAATCGCGGTTATCGGGTGCAGTTCAATAGCGCAATTGGCCCATATAAAGGTGGTCTTCGTTTCCACCCTTCTGTTACAGGAAGCATCGTCAAATTCCTCGGTTTTGAACAAATCTTCAAGAACTCCCTAACTGGCTTACCCATCGGTGGCGGTAAAGGTGGCTCTGACTTTGATCCAAAAGGAAAATCAGACTCAGAAGTAATGCGTTTTTGCCAAAGTTTTATGACTGAACTACAAAAACATATCGGTCCAGATACAGATGTTCCTGCTGGTGATATCGGTGTTGGTGGTCGTGAAATTGGCTACTTATTCGGTCAATACAAACGTCTTCGCGGAGCTTATGATGCCGGTACGATTACTGGCAAAGGTCTTTCTTACGGCGGAAGTTTAGCTCGTACGGAAGCAACTGGTTACGGTCTTGTTTATTTCACAGTTGAAATGTTAGAAGCAGCTGGAGAAACTATTCGCGGCAAAAAAATCGTCGTTTCTGGTTCAGGTAATGTTGCGATTTATGCAATCGAAAAAGCACACGAATTGGGCGCTAAAGTAGTTGCATGTAGCGATTCTGCTGGTTTTGTTTATGACAAAGAAGGTATCAAAGTTGAAACAGTGAAACAATTAAAAGAAGTAGAACGTAAACGTATTAGCGAATACACAACTATTCACCCATCAGCAGAATACTACGCAGGCGGCGACGTATGGTCCGTTCCATGTGATATTGCACTACCATGTGCAACTCAAAATGAAATCAACGCCGACCAAGCTCGTGCACTTGTGAAAAATGGTGTTATCGCTGTTGCAGAAGGCGCAAACATGCCTTCCACCCTTGATGCAGTGGATATTTACCACGAAAATAAAGTTCTATTCGGTCCTGCGAAAGCTGCCAATGCTGGTGGTGTTGCCGTATCAGCACTTGAAATGGCCCAAAACAGCACACGTATGAGCTGGACTTTCCAAACAGTCGATGAGCATTTACAAAATATCATGAAAGATATTTATAAAAATTCAAGTAATGCTGCAAGCGAGTATGGCGCACCTGGTAACCTAGTTATTGGTGCAAATATCGCCGGATTCCTCAAAGTGGCAGATACAATGATTTCTCAAGGTATTATTTAATTTAAAAAGCCTTTCTTTCAATCCGAAAGAAGGGCTTTTTTTATTATCTCATTAATTTTCGTAAAATAAAGGAAAGTCCGAACCACAGAATTACACTAATAAAGATTGTCACAATCCAGCCAAAAGTATTATGTTCTAAAGGAAGTGGCATATTCATTCCAAAGAATCCCGTAATAATAGTAGGAACCGTCAATAAAATTGATAATGCTGTTAAAATTTTCATCGTATCATTCAAATTATTGTTCAAAATATTATTATAAGTACCTGACAATTGCTGTAAGATTTGAGAACTCAATCCCGTCATTTCAACTAGCTGCCTCGCTTCAATTAAAGCATCTTCAAATTGTTCCTTTTCTACTTCATTAAGCTCACGGTATATCATATGGGCTTTCATTTGTTCCAAAAGAGCCGCGTTTTGCTTAGATGCGGAAACAAAATAAACAATTCCTGTTTCCAAATCAGATAATGACAATAAATTTTTCTTCGTCGTTTTAATTTTCAACTTGTCATTAATCATTCTTCTATCCGTATCCATTTCTTCCACATAAGGAAAAAAAGCATCCATAATAAAATACAAACTACTAAATAAAAATTGAAAAATAGTTACGTCATCCGATTCTTTTAAATAGCGCTTCATTTTTCGTGTAATATATTGATTGTCATTATTGGTAATTGTTATTAATTGATTATCTTTTATTATAAAAACCATTGGAATCGTCTCATAATGGTTATCCATTTTTCTTTGATCCGGCACATTAAACACAATGACAAAAGTATTGGACTTTTGATCGTATTCAAAATGCGCACGTTCATTTCTATCAATCGAATAGGCGATTACTTCATCATCAATATGATATTTTTCGTAAAAATCTGCTAGATTCTCTGTATTATCCGTATCGATATTAATCCAATTATATTTGCTATTTCCAAAAATTGTTTGACTGGACACTTTTTCATCCTACTTTCTATGAGGTCATAAAAAAAGAGAGTCTCGTTTTTCAGAGCATCTCTATTTCTACATAATTATAGCACAGAATCTGGGAAATTCTGTGCTACAACTATCTTAAAGGAGTGTTTATTTGAAATAAGCAATTAAGAATATTTCTATGGGGGAAGTAATTTATTTTCAATTAACTTATTTCAAATGACAATCTCTATGGGATAAGTATATCTTACATTACTTTTATGTCTAAGTCAATACTTTTGTTACAAAATTATTTCACAAAACCCAAAAAAGCTGTTTTAATAACAAAATGTAACATTAATGCAATAATCGTGATATTTTTCCATCTTTTATTGACTATGCTATAATTAACTAGGAAATATCTTATATATAGGAGGAATTGGCATGTCAAAAAATCAAGCAACTGCTTATATCGGTACATATACCAAAGCCGAAAGCCAAGGTATCTATCGCTTAGTAATCGACAAAACTACCGGCGAAATCAAAGAAAATAAATTAGCTGGAAAAATGGACAATCCAACATATCTTAAAATTTCGGATGACGAAAAATTCGTTTATTCTGTAGCAAAAGATGGCGATAAAGGGGGGGTTGCAGCTTTTTCGGTGAAAGAAGACGGTTCGCTTACTTTCATTAATCAAGATGTTCAAACAGGTAACCCACCTTGTTACGTAGATGCATCTCATGACGGTTCTATCGTTGTATCTGCTAACTATCACTTAGGAACAATCGTAAGCTATCCAACAGAAAACGGTGCATTAAAGGCTTCTGTTTCCACTATTCAACATACTGGTAAAAGTGTTCACGAACGCCAAGAAAAACCACACGCGCACTTTGCAGGATTCACACCAGATCAAAAATATGTTATCACGTGTGACCTTGGAACAGACAAAGTAACGACTTATTCCGCTACTGCTGGCAAACTTGAAAAAGTAACTGAGTTAGACGTAAAACCTGGAAGCGGTCCTCGTAACCTAGTCTTCCATCCGAATGCTAAATATGTATACATCATGACAGAATTAACTTCTGAAGTTATTTTTGCTGAATATGATGAAGCTACTGGCGCGTTAAATGTGATTCAAACAATTGCTTCCCTTCCAGAAGGTTTTGACAAAGAAAATAAAGGTAGCGCAATCCATATTTCTCCAGATGGTCGTTTCCTCTATGTTTCAAATCGTGGTCAAGATGCAATCGTTAGTTATGCAGTTGCTGAAAATGGCACACTAACACTCGCAGCAACAACACCTGTGGAAGGCGTCGGTCCACGTGACTTCGACCTTAATTACACTGGTGAAATCTTAGTTGCAACAAATGAAAACAGCAATAACGTTACCGTATTTGGTGTTAACAAAGAAACTGGCGCACTTACATTACTTCAAAAAGACGTAAAAGTTCCTGAACCAGTTTGTATTAAATTCGTAAAATAACTTAAAAAATCCAGAATGGCCTTTATGCCATTCTGGATTTTTTTAAACTAAAACTAACTTTCCGGCTTCAATATAACTTAAATCATTCACTGTCTCAATTGTCCATTCACCATTTTCAAATCCAAGTCTTGTAACACTTGCATTAGCTAAGTCTGGATTAATTAATGACTTATCAAAGAAAGATATAATCGTATTGATAGCCATTCCGTGGGAAACCACTAAAACGTTGGCATTTTCCGCCTGATTTTCTGTACTAACTATGTCTAAAGCATTTTTTAATCTAGCTACCATTGCATCCCAATTTTCGGACATACCAGTTTCATCAATTTTCGCTACTGTTTCTGAGACAATTTGATAACCATCATCGCCAAATTCTTCAAAAGCTTCTTCCATCGACTGGAAACCAAGATGCTCCATCACTTTTCCAAACATAATATCTTCATACTCACCTTCAAATTTACCGAAACCAAACTCACGGAAATCACGTAGTTCATTTATTTCCAAATGCACCTGCTTGCTTTCACATAAAATGATACCCGCCGTCTCAATTGTTCGACCACGATCACTCGTATAAACAGCATCAAATGGGGTTTCACGAAGACCACGACCTAAAAACTCTGCCACTTCGATTCCCTCATTTGTTAATGGTGTATCTGACCAGCCTTGCACGCGACGCGATGTATTGAACATCGTTTTGCCGTGTCTAACTAAATACACATTTAGTTTTCCTGTTGCCACTTAAACTCCTCCTTGCGCTTTTTTTCCAGCTTCTACATAAAACATATTCCCAGGTTCCTCAATCGAATAAGTTCCGTTTTCAAAAATAACTTTTGTCACGCTGGCATTTTCAATAATTCGTAAATTTTTACTAGGATCAATCATTTCAATAATGCGATGAATAACCATACCGTGCGCTACTACTAAGACATCTCCACCGCCACGCTTCTTGGCATCGGAAAGAATGGTATTAAGTCCCGCACTTAGTCTTTCTTCAAAAATAGCCGAGTTTTCCGTCATGCCAGTCTCGTCCATTTTGTGCACCGTATCAATGACAATATTGGAATTATTTTCAGAAGTTTTATCATAATAGCTTTCAATAGATTCAAAACCGTGCGCCTTTGCAACCATTTTTAAAACAGCATGGTTATATTCTCCTTCAAATTTGCCGAAACCAAATTCACGCATTTCAGCTAATTTTTCCAGTTTCAGATGATGGTTGTCGCTTTCTTTCATGACAATTCTTGCGGTTTCGATGGCACGACCTCGGTCACTTGCGTAAGCGGCTACAAAATTAGTCCCCTTTAAACCACGACCTAAATCATGCGCAACAAGTGCTCCTTCTTCAGTGAGCGGCGAGTCAGCCCAGCCCTGCACCCGATCAAGTGTGTTTAAAATCGTCTTTCCATGTCGCGTTAAATAAATAACTACCCTGCTTGATGATTCCATGTATACACTCCTTTAAATTATCACTTCTCCCTTTAATAGTAGCAATCTTAAGAGTTAATGGCAAACTAATTAATTACTAGCACAAAAAAACACTTCCTCCAAATAAGGAGAAAGTGCGCTTAATTCCTTTAATGAACGCCTTTCATATATTTTTTCAAGAATGGCGCAAAAATGAATAATGCTACCGCAAAAGCAATTGCTACAAAACCAGTAATCCCGAAATAAGCAATTTCTGTGTCAGGATTAAATAATTGCGTTAATTGCGCGTTAAATGATTGTCCCATTGCATCTGACAAGAACCATAAGCTCATCGTTTGTGAAGCAAAGGCTTTTGGCGCTAGTTTTGTCGTTGCAGATAATCCGACTGGTGAGATAAACATTTCACCGAAAATACAGATGAAGAAACTTAGAACCAACCAAAGCGGACTTACAAGCGTTGTTGTGTTTCCATGCAAAATACCAGGTAGCATCATAACAACGAAAGATAAACCAGCGAAGAATAGTCCAAGCGCAAATTTACGTGGTGTAGATGGTTGTCTATCACCAAGCTTTGTCCAAATCCAGGCAAAGATTGGTGAAAGCGTTATTACAAACACTGGATTTAGCGACTGGAAATTAGCTGGATTTAAGTTTAGACCCCAAATAGATAAATCCGTTCTTTCTGCCGCGAAAAGCGCCAATGTGGACGAGCCTTGTTCTTCAATCATCCAAAATAATACTGCGATTAAGAATAACGGTATGTAGGCAGTTAAACGTGATTTTTCGTCCGGCTCGGTTTTCTTGCTAGTCATCATCATAATAAAGTAAGCGAGTGGAACACCAACGCCCATCACCGTTACAGCAAGAATAATTGTATCAATTGTTAAGCTACCTGTAATTAAGCTTAAAACAGCAATTAATAATCCTATACCTAAAACAATGCCGATTATTTTGAATGTAAGACTTTTTGCTTCTGATCTTTGAAGCGGATTTGGCGCTTTTTTACCAGCATCTTTTAAGTAACGTTTTCCTGTAAGAACATACACAACAAGTGCAATTGCCATACCAACAGCTGCCACACCGAAACCAGCATGGTAACTTCCAGCGTTATCAGAAACAGCTGAAACAATTGGTGGCGCAATAAATGCACCTAAGTTGATACCCATGTAGAAAATACTAAAACCAGCATCACGACGATTATCGCCCGCTGGATATAAATCCCCAACAACGTTAGAAACATTCGGTTTAAGCAGTCCAGTTCCAAGAATAATAAACGCCATGGAACCAAATAATGCCGCTGCTCCTCCACTAGGAATTGCAAGGACAATATGACCCACCATAATCAGTACGCCACCGTAAAAAATCGTCTGCCGCGCCCCTAAGACACGGTCAGCAAACCATCCACCAATGACCCCTGACATAAATACTAGTGAACCATAAATAGACATAATCGCCGTTGCAGTAGACTGGCTAAATCCAAGTCCACCGTCTGCTACTGCAGTATACATATAATAAAGTAATAGTGCGCGCATTCCGTAATAGGAGAATCGCTCCCAGAATTCGGTATTAAATAATGTTGCTAAGCCGCGCGGATGCCCGAAAAACGTTTTTTCCTTTTTGGTACTCAAGAAATTTCGCCTTCTTTCTTTTGTTTTTTATTCAAGTTAGCAAATTTCTTCTCTAATGATTTGCGCAAAAATTTTATGATTGATTATAAAGCATTTGTATAAATTTGACGAGAAATTTCTAGCGTTTGGTCGCCTCGTTCTGAAATATTCGTTAAACCATGGCGTTCTAATTGGTCAACTAGTAAATCGACCACTTCTTCACCAAGCCCATAATCACTAAATCTAGTCCCTGCCCCTAAGCTTTCAAAGAACTCACGTGTTTTAAGGATCGCTGCATCTATTTTTTCTTCATCACTACCACTCAAAATCCCCCATACTCGTTCTGCGTATTGCACTAATTTATCTTTTTTTTCATTACGACGAACATTTAAAAGCGAGGGAAGAACAATCGCTAATGTGCGCGCATGGTCAATTCCGTATAGTGCTGTGATTTCGTGACCTAAACTATGGCTTGCCCAGTCTTGCGGAACACCTCTTGACAACGTTCCATTAAGCGCATTTGTAGCTGACCACATAAAAGTCGCGCGTGTATTGTAATCATGATTATCTTCTTTAATAACATCTGGACCAATTTCGATTAAAGTTTGTAGCAGACTTTCGGCATAACGATCTTGTAATAAAGCACCTACTGGATAAGTCATATATTGTTCCATTACATGCACATACGCATCCATAATGCCATTCGCTAGCTGCCGTTTTGGAAGCGTGTATGTGAGTTCTGGGTCAAGTAAAGAGAAGATTGGATAAGTATAAGCACTACCAAAGCTGAGTTTCGCTTTCTTCTCCACAAAAGTAATGACACCCCCACTATTCATTTCAGAACCAGTTGCTGGCAAAGTTAATACTGTTCCAAAAGGAAGAGCTTTCGTAATCGGACGTTTTTCGCCAATCCCGCTACCAAAAATATGGATTGGATCATCGTCAAATAATGCTCCAGCGGCTACAAATTTCGTACCATCAATAACAGAGCCACCACCAACAGCAAGTAAAAAGTCATAGTTTTCTTCTTTTACTAATTGAATAGCTTTTATTAATGTTTCGTATGTAGGATTCGCTTCGATGCCGCCAAACTCACCAACATCTCTAGTTTTAAGAGCTGCTTTTACTTTATCAAGTGTCCCAAATCTCTTAACACTACCGCCACCGTATAAAATCAACACTTTTTTATCTTCGGGGATCACTTCATTTAGTTCTTCTAGACGATTTTTACCAAAAATAATATGAGTAGGATTATAATAATCAAAATTCAAGATTTCTTTTTGCATTTCAAGTCCTTCTTTCTGTTTACAATTTTACATAGCATATTTAATAATACACTTTTTTAAGAAAAATTAAACCTTAAACCATAATTCGTCCTATATATCTGAAAAAATTACATCTTCGTTAGATTCTAAATGCATTCATAGTGATTTTCTATACAAAAGCGCTACTTTACGATAAAATGAAGAGGAAGAAGAATGGAGTGAAGAACATGTTGATAAAAAACCTTTGTATCCCTAAAATAAATTTAACAACCGTCCCTGGAGATGCAACTTTACAAGAGGCTATCCATCTACTAGAAGAATCTGGTTATCGCTGTGTTCCTGTATTAGACGAAAAAGGGGAAAAATTCTTAGGCAACATCTATAAAATGCATATCTACAAACATGCTGCTAATGGCGGAAGTCTTAGTGATCCAGTAATGAGTTTAATTAAAAATGCAACGAAGCACATTTGTGTTAATGCCTCTTTCTTTGAAGTGTTCTTTACAATTAAAGAGCTTCCATATATTGCTGTTTTGAATGAACAAGGTAACTTTTATGGTATTTTAACGCATGGGAAATTACTTGGTTTGCTTCAAGATGGTTGGAATGTAAAGACAACTAGCTACGTACTTACGATTGCAACAGGTGAAGTTCAAGGTGCATTAACTAAAATCACTAAAATTATCGATCGTTATTCGAGTATCGCAAGTTTGATTACGTTAGATAATCAAACAGAAGATTTCATTCGTCGTGTACTTGTTTCCTTACCAGTTGGCGTAACGGAAGAGAAGAAAAACGAAATTGTTTCTCACTTAGAACGTAAAGGACTTCGTGTCGTAGAAACTGAAAAAATCGAAAAATAATAGAACCAGCTTGAAAACGAGGTAACTTCTCATTTTCAAGCTGTTTTTTGTTGCGCTTATTCTTCGTCTTGTTGTTTTTTCTTTGCTGTCCGTTTTCCGACGGAGTAAGTTGCGATAATGAGCAGAATGAAAAGTAGTAAGCTGTCCGTAATATACATCCACGGGTACTCTTTCTCTAGTCCTAATGCTTTTTCATTAAGTAAAGCCCTACAGTATAAATGACGTCCAATCTTTTTTAAAAAGAAATATTGAAAGCCAAAGTTTTCTAGAAATAAGGATAAAGCATATTCAATGTCTTCTTTTTTATACTCATACACGACACAATCATCTGAAAGTGCAATATTTGTTACAATTGGGGGGAATTCTTCTAGTATAGAATAACGTCAAAATGTACCTGGTTCAAAAACAGATAAAAGTTTTTCAGGTGACTCACATATGTAACTACTTATGTATCCATTTAGTAATAAAATGACACTATTGGGTTCCGTAGAATTAGTCAAAATATTTTCAGCGCATTTTAGTTTGCTTTTTTGTGTTTTATACCGTAATTTTTCATCATGCTAACAAATTCTTTGTAAGTAAATAAATGTTCCACTAAAAACCCACTCCTATTCTAACATGAATGAGTAAGTAGTATATTGCTAGGGTTGCTAAGGACTAAACTAATACTGCCACGCTTGAATTAGAAAATTTTCTCTATGGAGAAGGAATTACAAACTCTTTGTTAATTTATTTTTAAGAATGCTTGCAAAATTACTCGTAAATCACGAAAAAAATTGTTTTTTATTTTGACACAAATTAGTAAAAATCACTTGAAATTAGACTAAAAAGTAATTTCTCTTTATAAAAGCGCCATATTTATCTGCATCCTTTTCAGAAGGTCGAATCTGTGATACTATTAGCATAAAACATTTGTGACAATGTATAACTTTTGTTCCATTATTATGTAAAATGGAGGTAAATAGAATGAAATGGGAAGAAAAAAGAGATATGGTAAAAATCGCTACGTGGTACTATCACTATGGCTGGACCCAAGCACAAATTGCCAAAAAAATCGGGATATCAAGATCGATTATTTCTAAAACCTTGCAACGCGCGAAAGACTTAGGTATTGTTGAAATCTTCATTAAAGACGAAACATACTATACGGTAGATTTAGAACAAAAATTAGAAGAAAAGTTCGGTTTAGAGGAAGCGATTGTCGTCGCAACACACGATATGTCTGAGGAAGAAGCACTGAATTTCCTTGCCAAAGAAGCGGCTTATACCCTAAGTAAAAGAATTGCTAAGGTAAACACTCTAGGTATTTCATGGGGGAAAACCATCCGCAAATTCGCTAATGAATTCCCTTTTATCCCGCACAAAGATTTAACAATTATTCCACTTATCGGCGGAATGGGCTCGAGTGATATTGATCTGCACTCCAATCAAATTTGTTATGATTTAAAGAAAAAAATGAAATGTCATTCCAAATATTTGTATGCTCCTGCGCTCGTTGAAGATACAGAGATGAAAACTGATTTATCCAAAAACAAGTATATTAGTGAAGTATTAGAAGAAGGAAAAACCGTTGATATGGCTATTGTCGGCGTTTCAAGTCCTTATAATCACAGCACAATGGAAGAAATCGGCTATATTAATTCAGAAGATATTGAAGAACTACGCTATAGAGATGTTGTAGGTGATATTAATTCACGCTTCTTCACAGCAGATGGTAAAGAAGCAAACACAGAAATTAATACCCATGTCATCGGCCTTAGTTTAGAGGAACTAAAAAATATCCCAACTGTCGTCGCGCTCGCAAACGGACTACAAAAAAAAGAAGCGTTAGTTGCTGCTCTTGACGCTGGATTGATAGATGTGATTGTGATTACTGATAGAATGGCTGAATACATTCTTCAAAAAAATAATTAGTCATTATTCTTAATCATAAAATTTATAATCTCCAAAAGCTCTCTCCCACAATGGAATGAGCTTTTTTTATTTCTCTAAAAAATAAAAACATATAATATTCCATTGACGAAAAAATGTTAAAGTGTTATATTTAATTTGTGAAATACGACATTTGTCACCATAAGTGACAAATGTTACAAAATTCGTTTATTAGGATAAAATAGCTTTATCCGGAGTTTTATTTTAATAAATGAAAACGATTACTAGGAGGAACTTGAAATGACTTTATATAGACAGTTACTTGCTCGTGAGAACGAAAATAATCCGATTCGCGTTGGTGTTATCGGCGCTGGTCAAATGGGATTCGGCATGATTTCGCAAATCGCCGCAATTCCAGGCATGAGTGTCGTTGGTATTAGCGATATTCACATAGAAGCAGCACAAAAAGCAGCAGATGCTTACAATGCCACAGCTACCAAAAAAGAAAAAATTCTATTATCTAATGACTTTAAAGAAATTATCCATTCTGATCTTGTAGAAGTGATCGTCGATGCCACTGGTGTTCCAGAAGTCGGCGCAAAAATTTCCCTAGAAACTTTACTTGCTAAAAAACAACTCGTTTTACTTAATGTAGAAATTGATATTACTATCGGTCCGTTAATGAAAAAATTATATGACAGCGCTGGCCTCGTATATACTGGCTCCGACGGCGACGAACCTGCTGCAATAACTGAACTTTACGAATTTTCCAAATCAATGGGTATGGAAGTCCTTGTCGCTGGTAAAGGAAAAAATAATAAACTTAAAATTAGCGCTAACCCTGATAGTTGCCAAGTGGAAGCCGACGGGAAAAACATGGCGTCTCACATGCTAGCTGCTTTCCAAGATGGAACAAAAACAATGGCAGAAATGAACTTACTTTCTAATGCTATTGGTTATGTACCAGATGTTGTTGGAATGCATGGTATTTCTGGTGATGTTGATTCTGTCATCAAAGACCTCGACCTAAAAGACCAAGGTGGTATTTTAAACAAATTTGGCGTTGTAGAGTATGTAGATGGCTTAGCACCTGGCGTATTCGTTATCGTCAAAGGACAAAATGAAGGCGTTAGTCACGAACTTAGCTACCTCATGAAAAAAGGCGACCGCGATCATCACATTCTTTATCGCCCTTATCACCTCGCAAGCCTTGAAACACCTCTAACCATTGCAAAAGCTGTGTTGAACCACGATCATGCTATCGTACCAATGGGGGCACCAGTTTCCGAAACAGTTGCCGTTGCTAAGAAAGATATTTCAGCCGGTGAAAAATTAGATGGTATTGGTGGTTTCTGTGTACGCGGTGTACTGGAAACTCACGTTGATATGGCAACGAATGGTCACATTCCAATCGGCTTGATTAGCGGTGAGGTACTAGCCCGCAGAAATATCAAAGCTGGAACATTTATTACAGACGAAGACGTTTCATTAGATGAATCCACTACTGTTTGGAAACTTAGAAAACTGCAAGATGAAACATTCAGCAAATAATTTCAACTTGGTGGGAAGACAAGCCTCTTCCCACCCTCTAAGGAGGAAAAGTAAATGAATATTGTCCTTATTGCTTCCCTCATTTTCATCGCTCAGACAGGTCTTGCTTTTTTCCAAGTGAGGTATTATCAGCATCATATGAACAAAGTTGCGGATAAATATGCTGGGAAAACTGGTTATTATCTTTATTCCGAAATGGAACGACTCAAATTTCGCACAAGTGCTGTAGCCATTCTGGTAGTGAATGAAAACCGGATTGTACATGAATGCCAAATTTTAACCGGAAAGACTGTTTTTGCAAAGTTCAAGACTTTCACCAACTATCATCATAAAGATTTATCCGAAATATTGACGGAACTTAGTAGTAAAAATAAGAATACAATCCAAGAAAAAGCAATTATTAAAACAGTCAACAGTTGTATGAAAGCGCTTTAAATAATTAAAAAGGAGTGTTTCCTAGTGAATTATATTGAATGGTTTGGAACAAACTTTATCGGCTTATTTGAGGCTGGTGGAAAACAGTTTGTAAGTTTTATGACGGGAATTGTCCCTCTTTTAATTGTCCTTTTAACTTTTACTTACTCGATTATTGCTTTTATCGGGGAAGAACGTGTCAACAGAGCAATCCAATTTTCTGCAAAAAACATGATTTTGCGTTATACATTAATGCCCGTTTTATCCGTCCTGATGTTAACAAATCCTATGGCTTACACATTCGGTCGATTTGTTAAAGAACATCAGAAACCAGCTTTTTATGACTCTGTCGTATCGTTTTTGCACCCTGTTACCGGACTATTTCCGTATGCAAATGCTGGTGAACTATTTGTTTATTTAGGGATTGCTAATGGTGTGGTCGAAGCTGGGTATAGCATGTCTAGCCTTGCTGTTCGCTACTTCCTAGCAGGTCTCGTGGTTATTTTAATGCGTGGTGTCATTACAGAAACAATTACGAAATTCTTAATGCGAAAAGAAAAAGTCTGAAATAGAAGGAGGCAAATAAAATGTATCAATCAATTCATGTGAATAAAGGTCAAGGTGGTTGGGGTGTCGGACTAGATATTACTCCGAGCGAACCGAGAACAAAAGTTGTTTCTATTACTGGTGGCGGTATCCATCCCGTAGCACTAAAAATTGCTGAATTATCCGGTGCCGAAGCCGTTGATGGTTTCAAAAATTCCATTCCTGAAGAAGAAATGATGTGTGTTGTTATAGATTGTGGCGGAACTGCTCGAATTGGGGTTTATCCGATGAAACGTATTCCAACAGTTGATGTTCTTCCTTCGTCTCCATCAGGGCCACTCGCAAAACATATTACAGAAGATATTTTTGTTTCTGGGGTCAAACCTGAAGATATTGAAGTTCAAGATCAAAGTGCTGATTCTGAAAAACCTTTTGATAGAGAAAAGTTTAAAGAAGACTATGCCAAAATTAAAGAAGACCAAAAAGAAGCAAGCGAATTAAAAGAAGGCTTTCTCGTAAAATTTTCACGCGGTATCGGGAAGGCAATGGGCGTTTTCTATCAAGCCGGGCGTGATTCCGTTGATATGCTCATTAAAAACATTATTCCTTTTATGGCTTTTATTAGCATGATTATCGGTATTATTAATTACACTGGGATTGGAAAATTAATTGCGAATACACTCTCTCCACTTGCTGGGTCACTTTGGGGGATGTTACTAATTGCGTTTATTTGTAGTTTGCCTTTTCTTTCACCGATTCTTGGACCTGGGGCGGTTATCGCTCAAGTAATTGGTGTTTTAATCGGATCGCAAATTGCGATTGGTGCGATTCCAGTTACTTACGCCCTACCAGCGTTATTTGCGATTAATGCTCAAGCTGGTTGCGACTTTATTCCGGTAGGACTTTCTCTTGCAGAAGCTAAGCCAAAAACGGTTCAGTTCGGTGTTCCAGCTATACTTTATAGCCGGATGATTACTGGTGTCCTTGCCGTTGTTATCGCTTGGGTATTCAGTATTGGTATGTATTAATTTTTAGGAGGAATTTGTTATGACTATAAGTAAAATTATGGAAATCGGACCACTTGTCCCTGCTTTTGAAGAAGAAAAAATCGTTATCTTATTTGGACCAACTGCTACCAATGAGTTACGCGAAATATCCGTTATTCACGAATTCCAAGATGTACCAAACAATGCCTTAAACAAAGGAAATACCTTACTAATCGGCGAACAAGAATATACAATAGAAGAAGTCGGCTCAGATGCAAACAAAAATCTCGAAGAACTCGGTCATATTTCTGTTTATTTTCGCTCAGGACAAAATGAAGTTTTACCAGGAGCTGTTGTTGTTTCCCCAGAAGTTTTTCCAACGATGACGGTTGGTGACAGCATTCAATTTTAAGTATAAAAATTTTTGTGCTACATTTCACCTTGTCAATCCTCCCTGTTTTCGATATAATTACTTTTGTAACGATAATGAAAATCATTTTCAATTAGGGAGGAAATACACAATGTACCAAAAGCATAAATGGGCTGCTATTTTGATGACTGTTCTTTTAGCAGTAGTATTAACCGCTTGTGGCAGTTCTTCAGATAAGGACTCAAGCAAAGAAAAGGAATCCGCAACAAAAACGGTCACTGATACAATGGACCGCAAAGTGGAAGTTCCAACAACACCGAAAAGAATTGTCGCACTTCAAAATGTAAGTGAAATGGAAATTCTTGGCGTTAAACCTGTTGGTACAACTGACTATTACATCACTACCTATCCTGAGGCAACAAAAGGGACAGAAAGTGTTGGTAATGATAAACCAAGTATTGAAAAAATCGCTAATTTAAAACCAGACTTGATTATCATTAGTGATTACCAAAAAGACCTTTTAGAGAATTTGGAAAAAGTGGCTCCAGTTTATATTTCACATTTCGGTGATACACCGGACAAACAACTTTCTAACATTGCCAATCTTTTAAATAAAAAAGCAGAAAAAGAGAAGTGGGACAAAGATTACGCAGCAAGCTCCAAAGAAGCCAAAGCAACACTAAAAGATGCTGGCGTTGCGAACGAAAAAGCGGCAGTTATTCAATTTTATGGTAAAGAAATCTATGTGCATGATGCGAAAGTCTTTGACGGCTTATATTCTGGCGCAGGCTTCACACCGACAGATGCTGCTAAAGCAAACAAAGAAACAAAAGCTATTTCCAGTGAAGCAATTCCTGAATATGCAAAAGGCGCAGATCGTCTCTTTATTTTAATGCCAACTGATGGCAATACGGATTCAGTGGATGAAATGCTAAAAGGCGTTTGGAAAGATATTCCAGCCGTGAAGAAAAACCAAGTGTATAAAGTAGATAATACGAAGTGGAGCGATTACAGTGCTGCTGCTCAACTTTATCAAATGGAAGATGCTGTAAAACAAATTACAGGTAAATAAATAAAAAGACTCGATTCTATAAACAGAATCGAGTCTTTTTATTTATTTAAGAAACCATAGATATCATTATTCACTTTACCGAATGAAGCAATATGATTCTGGACGTTGGAGAATAATATAACGTACGTTCTTCCAGTATGACTGACGCTATTAGATACGTCCCAACCGGTCAAAACTCCGTGACTATTATAGCTACCTGGATCCACATAGAATCCCATTCCATAAGTTGATTTGCTTCCTTTTGTGAACATTTTCTTCAGACTTGCTTCAGAAATCAATTTTTTATCCATTAATGCTTTATCAAACAAATACATATCCGTTGTAGGCATACTAATATCCCCTGCGCCATACAATTGTGATAAGTCTACAAGTTTCGGACTTTGGAAGATTCCATTGTCATCAATCTTATATCCAATTGATATGTTTTTGCCCCCATCCACATCTTTTTGATAGTATCCTGTATGCTTCATTCCTGCAGGATTAAAAATGTTTTCTTGAAGATACGTCGCTAATGGTTGCCCACTAACTTTTTCTACAAGATAACCCACTACAGTATAATTAGCATCCATATAATCCCATTTCCCAGGTTGTGATTTAATTCCCCGCTTCTCAATAGCTTGAATAAGTTGGTCTGGTGTCATATTACTCGTTAATTTTGGTCTTCCAACAATACCAGATGTATGATTTAAAAAGTTCTTCACTAAAATCTTATTACCATTAGGAAAACCCGGTATATATTTCGAAATTGGATCATTCGTGCTTATTTTACCTTTTTCTTCTAATTGTAAAAGTGCAGTTGCTATGATTGCTTTTTGAGAAGAACCAATATAAAACAAAGTGTCTGGTGTATTCAAAACTTTTTCATCACGATTGGCATACATGTATCCTTTTTGTATGATAGTCTCTCCATCGCGAATCACAAGTGCCGAACCGCTAAAACCAATTTTTTGTAAATAATTATCAATTTCTTGATTTTTTACGATAGTTTCTTTTGGCTTTTCTTCTACTGGCTCTGGCTCTTTCGTTTCTTCTGGCTCATTAGCTGCTGAATTTTCCGATGGCTTTGTGGCAGTTGCTGCTTTCTTCTTAGTTGGTGCGGATACTGTTTGCTCTTGTTTACTTTTAAATTCAAATATCATCCAACTAGTGGCAATAAACAGTAGAAATACAGTACTCAACACGATAATCATGTTCTTGCGTCTTCTGCGTTTACGTCTTTCGCGTCGATTCATTTCATCACTCCTGGTCTAGTCTACTCACTAAATGACTTTCCCAAAAGAGAATGTATTAATAGAAATTATCCCGAATTTCTATTAATACCTAACACTCCACATATATCGTAAATTATTATTTCAGATAAATCAATACGGAAATATACCTATGTTTTAAAAAAACTTTTCAGTGGTATAATAAGGAAGGATAAATTGATAAAAGCAACGACAAATTGCTATAAAGGAGACTAGATAAAAATGGTACAAATAACAAAAGGTAAATTTGATGGTTTACAAAGACTCTCCAACGAAAAAGGTGTCATTGCAGCGCTTGCCATTGACCAACGTGGCTCACTCAAAAAAATGATCCAACAAGCAAAAGGAACAGAAAATAAAAAGGATGTAGAAGACTTCAAACAACTTGTTTCTGAAGAATTAACTCCTTATGCTTCTGCTATTTTGCTTGATTTAGAATATGGTACTCCAGCAATCAAAGCTCGCCACGAAGGTAGCGGACTTTTAACTTCTTATGAAAAAACAGGCTATGATGCAACAACTCCTGGTAAACTTCCTGATTTAATTGAAGATTTATCGGCACTTCGTATTAAAGAAAATGGCGGAGATGCTGTTAAAATTCTCGTTTATTATGATCCAGATGAACCAGCTGAAATTAATGAAATCAAATACGCATTTTTAGAAAGAATCGGGGCTGAATGTCGCGCAGTTGATATTCCATTTTTCTTAGAGCCTATTACTTATGATGCAAAAGTTACTGATTCTGGTTCTTTAGAGTATGCGAAATTGAAACCTGCAAAAGTAAAAGCTTCTATTAAAGAATTTTCTAAACCTCGTTATGGTGTAGATGTACTTAAACTTGAAGTTCCAGTTAACTTTAAATACGTGGAAGGTTTTGCGGAAGGTGAAGTCGCTTATACACAAGACGAAGCAGCTCGTCATTTTGAAGAGTGCTCTGACTTAAGCCCACTTCCATTTATTTATCTAAGTGCTGGTGTAACTTCTGACATGTTCCACAAAACAATCCAATTTGCGAACCAACATAACGTACAATATAGTGGTGTACTTTGCGGTCGTGCAACTTGGGCTGATGGTATCGAAGTTTACGGTAAACAAGGTGATGACGCTTTACGTGAGTGGCTTCGTACTCAAGGGAAAGAAAATATTACTTCTCTTGATAAATTGCTTGATGAAGGTGCCGTTCCTTGGTGGACAAAATATGGTTCTTTCGAGGATGTACATGTTGTAGAAAAACAATAGCATACAAAAAGCGTCCAGTTAATTGAATTAACTGGACGCTTTTTTTAATTTTGATTTAAATAATTATACGCAAACTGGGCATATAGCTCGGCGCCATTTTTCATGACACTTTCGTCAATATTAAAGCGGCCATGGTGATGCGCCCATTCGGTGTCTTTTTCAGGATTGCCGCAACCAACGAGTGCAAAACTTCCGGGAGCTTCATCTTGAAAATAGCTGAAGTCTTCGCCGCCCGTGGTAGGACGTTCAAAGTAAAGCATCTCTTCGCCAAATGATTCCGTGATTGTTTCTTGGACGAGTAGAGCGCTTTTTTCGTCGTTGATTACTGGTTGTGTGCCTTGTTTGTATATCATTTCTGCCGTACCACCGTAAATAGCGGCGGTTTGTTTGGCGTAGTGTTCAATTGTTTTTGCGACTTTGGCGCGCGTAGTGTTATTGAAGCAACGAAGCGTTCCTTCCAAACGGGCATTTTCTGCGATGACATTGTAGCGTGTACCGACTTCCATTTTGCCGATAGTTACTACGACTGGATCAAGTGGGTCGGTTTCGCGGGATACGATGGATTGAAGGTTCATGACGAACGAGGAAGCAATTACAGCAGCGTCGATGGTGTCATGTGGCATTGCTCCGTGACCTCCTTGTCCTTTGAAGTCGATTTGGATAATATCTGCGGAGGCGAATGTAGAGCCGACTACACAAGATATCTTTCCACTTGGAGTTTGGGACCAGATATGGATTCCAAACACGTGATCCACGCCTTCCATCGCTCCTTGGGCTATCATAGCCTTCGCGCCCTCAGCAATTTCTTCTGACGGTTGAAAAATGAAGCGCACTGTTCCTTGTAGTTCATCTTTTACTAGAGCAAGTGCTTTCGCGGCGGTTAATAACATCGCCGTGTGCGCATCGTGACCGCAAGCATGCATTTTTCCATCTTCTGTAGATTTATATAGAAGATCTTGGTTTAGCTCTTGAACGGGTAGTGCGTCCATATCGGCGCGCAAGGCAACTGTTTTCCCTGGTTTTCCACCTTTAAGTTCTGCGATTAATCCAGTTGGTTCCGTTCGCCGATAAGGGATACCCAATTTATCTAATTCTTTGGCAACTTTGTCGGTAGTTCGAAATTCCTGCCATTGTAGTTCGGGATGCATATGCAAATCACGGCGAAAAGCAATCATTGCTTCTTCATTATTCAAAACTGCTTGTTTTATTTTCTGATTCATTCGCGCTTTCCTCCGTCCATTTTTTTACTGTTTCCAGTACGACTTCGATTCCTTTTTGGAGTTTCTCGTAATCCGTCCATTCTTCGGGCGCGTGACTTATACCGTTGTGGCTAGGGACAAAAATCAAGCCTACTTCGGTTAAACCTGCAAAGATCATCGCATCGTGCCCGGCTCCGCTAACCATTGTTCGGTATTTTAAGCCGAGTTGGTCGGCACTTTCGGTCAATGCTTGATGAATCTCTTTTGATAAATGGGTTGGCGATTCATATAGCATATCTTCTATTTCGCAAGTGATGCCATTTGTCTCTGCGGATCGGATAATTTCTTTTGTTTTTGCTAATGTATTTTGGACGTGAATTTCTTCTTTTGCACGGATATCCACGGTAAAAACGACTTTATCTGGAATAACGTTTGCGCCATTTGGATAGACATTTAGTTTGCCCACTGTTAAGACAGTTCCGCCGCCTTCTTGGCTAGCTAATTCTGGCAGTTGACCTAAAATTTCGACAGCAGTAACGAGCGCATCTTTTCGGTCAAGCATTGGCGTTGTGCCTGCATGGCCAGCTTGTCCTTTTACAGTTACTTTTATTTCTGTTAAACCGACTACTGTATCTACTAGCGCCACATCTTCATTGGCATTTTCTAAGACGGGGCCTTGCTCAATGTGTAATTCGATAAATGCTTTCACGGATTCTTTCGTACGGATAGCCGTAACTACTTGATTTGCATCAAATCCTATTTTCGCCATAGCTTCTGCGGCTGTTATGCCATCTATATCTTTCATTTCGTGGAGCAATTCTTTGGTAACTTTGCCTGTAATTGCGCGTGAGGCAAGTAGTCCAGCCCCGAAACGCGAACCTTCTTCCTCCACCATCGCGATAATTTCAAGCGGGAAATGAGGTTTCGTTTGTTGTTCATGGAAAACGCTCGCTACTTCAAGACCAGTAATGACGCCAGCAGGCCCATCAAAAGCACCACCATTGGGCACGGAGTCAAAATGAGAACCCACGATGACTGCTGGCAAATCTGGATTGTCACCTTCTAACCGTCCGTAAATATTTCCAATTGCATCTTCTGAAACTGTAAGACCTACTTTGGTCATTTCTTGTTTTAAATAATTGCGCGCCCCGAGGTCTTCTTTGCTATATGTAAGGCGAGTTGTCCCCTGACCTGGAGTTGCTGTATATCTATCTAAATTTTCTATGTGTTTTTTTATTCTCTCAAGATTTGTTTGCATTTAGCACACCTCCTTTTTTCTATTTTACAGGAAAGTGAAAAAAATGCGCGCTAAAACAACTCATAAAAAAAGTGATCCCTGTTTTCAAGGGATCACTTAGTTATTATTTAGCGAATTGCGGTAAGAACTCTTTGTGTGCCTCTAGCATTTCATCTAGGATTGTTTTTGCTAAGTCGCCACTTGGAACGAGCGGGTTGGAAGTGAATGCTTGCAGTGCAGTTGCGTAATCGCCTGTTACTGCTGCTTCGATTGTTAATTCTTCCATGGATTTCATTACTTGTAGCAAGCCGCGTTGTGCTGGCGGGAATTTGCCGAAATTGATTGGTTCTGCACCATGCGCACGGATAACGCTTGTGATTTCTACAGCACTATCATAAGGAACGTCATCAATTGCGCCATTATTACGTGTAGATACTACCATTACTGTACCTTTGTTGTTGTAAATGGAATTAATGATTTCACATGCTGCGTCACTATAATGCGCACCGCCACGTTTGGATAATTCTTCTGGTTTGTAATCAAGATTTGGATCTTTATATAATTCGAACAAGCTGTCTTCTAGTTTTTTCACGACTTCTCCACGAGTACCTTCATTTTTGAAAGAAGCAAGCTCTTCTTCAAGCATTGCATCTGTCATATAGTAGTAACGGTGATATGGACAAGGAAGCATTTTTAGGTGTTTTACTTGCTCATATAAGAAGCGCATGTTTTTAATGTTTTCAACGACTTTTCCAGGGTTAGCGTCTGGTGCATAAAGACCGTCAATAACTTTTTCTGTTAATTCAGTGCCATCTTTATCGAATACGCGGTGCCAGTGCAAGTGATTAATTCCTGCAAATTTGAAGAATAAATCTTCTTCTGGTTTGTCGAGAACATCGGATGCGCTTTTTACAGCTCCGATTGGCACGTTACAAAGACCGATGACTTTATCCCAGTTACCATATCTGAGAACCGCTTCTGTTACCATACCTGCTGGGTTTGTGAAGTTGATTAACCAAGCATCTGGGCAAAGTTCACGCATATCTTCGACGATGCCAAGAATGACAGGAATCGTACGGAAAGCTTTAAACATTCCGCCTGCTCCATTTGTTTCTTGACCGATGATACCGTGGCTAAGAGGAATTCTTTCATCTTTAATACGAGCGTCTAATAAACCTACGCGGAATTGTGTTGTAACAAAATCTGCATCTTTTAAAGCTTCACGACGGTCAAGTGTTAAATGTACTTCGCAGTCAATGTTTGCTGCTTTGACCATACGTTTTGCCATGTTACCAACGATTTCTAATTTTTCACGACCAGCTTCAATATCGACTAGCCAAAGTTCTCTGATTGGAAGTTCATGATAGCGTTTAATAAATCCTTCAACAAGTTCTGGTGTGTAGCTGGAACCTCCACCAATTGTAACGATTTTTACACCTTTTTTCATAATATACTTACCTCCTAGAATTTTAAAGCGTTTTCTTTTCTTCTCATTCATCATAATTCATGTAATGCATTACAGGTCAAGCACTTATTTTAAATTTATCCAAACTGGCTATTTGGCGGGCTTTTTTGGTATACTAATTACAGAGCTACGAGAAATCGAGGTGTTTTGCAATTGGCAAATATACAAGAAATCGCGAAACTAGCGGGTGTCTCATCAGCAACAGTTTCCCGAGTAATTAATAATCGCGACTATGTGAGTGAAGAAACGAGAAAACGGGTTCAGACAATCATTGATCAGTTAGATTATGTTCCGAATATAAACGCCGTATCTCTGAAAAAAGGTGCAACGAAACTAATCGGCATGGTTATTCCTAGCTTTACAGATTCTCTGAATGTATTTTTAAAAAGTTTTACAATGATGGCGCAAGAGCACGGCTATAACGTCACATTGTTTATGACGCGGATTGATCCAGATAAAGAACTAGAGGCCTTAGAGATGCTGCGTCAAAAACAAATCGATGCGCTCGTCTTGGTCATTCGATCAAATGATTGGAAAACGATTGAACATTACACCAAATACGGTCCAATTGTCACTTGGCAACGTGTCGAAAGCGAAAAAATTCCTTCTGTATTTATGAATCAATATGACGGGTACACACTTGCGCTCGAACATTTATATGCAAAAGGTTACCGGAAATTTGTGAATGTGTACGGGAATACGACTGGACTCAATACACAAAGCCGCATGCTTGCATTTAAAGATTTTTGTGCGCGTTATGAGCTTGATACGCATGAATTCAGACAGTTTTACGGGCAAGGTTCTCGGCAAGACGGAGAAAAAATTGCCCATTGGTGGGCAGAAGCGGAGCATAAACCAGAGGCATTTTTAACGCCAAATGATTATTTTGCGGCTGGGCTTTTAACAGAAGCGAGACGACTTGGTTACAGCGTGCCAGAAGACTTGGCGATTTGTGGTTTTGATAATATGGAAATCGCGCATTTGCTTGATATCACAACGATTCACTATCCGGTAAATTTGCAGGCTGAAAATGCTTTTACGCTCATTATGAATCAATTATTTGGTAGCAATTTGCCACTACTCGATTTAGATTTCCATTTAGTAGAACGAAAAACGACATAATAAAAGGTTTCCTCGCAAATTTGGAGGAAACCTTTTTTGTTAGTTTTTAAAAGAATGAATTGGTGCCGGGATTCGACCGCCGCGAGCAATAAAATCCACAGACGATTTTCCGTTTACTGGCATTACTGGTGCCGTACCGAGTAAGCCACCAAATTCGACCATGTCTCCAACTTTAGTGCCGCTTGCTGGAATTACCCGGACAGCGGTTGTTTTGTTGTTAATTACGCCAATCGCTGCTTCATCGGCAATCATTGCTGCTAATGTTTCGGCGGTTGTGTCACCTGGTACGGCAATCATATCCAGACCCACCGAGCAAATTGCTGTCATCGCCTCTAATTTTTCAAGGTTGAGCGCGCCTTGTTGTACGGCTTCAATCATACCAGCGTCCTCAGAAACCGGAATAAATGCGCCAGATAAACCACCTACATGCCCGCAGGCCATCACGCCGCCTTTTTTCACAGCATCATTTAAAAGTGCAAGTGCGGCTGTTGTACCATGTGTACCAACCATTTCTAAGCCCATCTCTTCTAAAATATGTGCGACCGAATCACCAATCGCCGGGGTTGGCGCTAGCGATAAATCGACAATCCCAAAAGGAACGCCGAGTTTTTCGGAAGCGACTTGACCAACGAGTTGACCCATTCTAGTGATTTTGAAAGCGGTTTGTTTGACTGTTTCCGCAACGATATCAAATGGTTCGCCTTTTACTTTTTCGATGGCGCGTTTGACCACACCTGGGCCGCTGACGCCAACATTGATAACGCAATCCGCTTCACCAACACCATGAAATGCCCCAGCCATAAAAGGATTATCCTCGACAGCATTGGCAAATACAACAAGTTTCGCGCAACCTAGACCTTGTGTATCGGCTGTTAAGTCCGCCGTTTCTTTGATTACTTCGCCCATTTGACGGACAGCATCCATATTGATTCCAGTTCGCGTCGAGCCAACATTGACCGATGAACAAACACGTTCTGTTTGAGCCAAAGCTTGCGGAATCGAGCGAATCAAGATTTCGTCACCTTTCGTGTAGCCTTTTTGGACGAGCGCGGAGTAACCACCGATAAAATTCACGCCAACTTCTTTTGCAGCAGCATCAAGCGTCTTGGCAAATTCTACGTAGTCCGCATCATCGCTTGAACCAGCGATGATCGCAATTGGTGTGACAGAAATTCGTTTATTAATAATCGGAATACCAAACTCAGATTCAATCGCTTCACCCACTGCCACTAAATTGCGTGCTTTGGTGACGATTTTTTGATAAATTTTCTTTCGAGCCACTTCGCCGTCGCCGTCCATACAATCTAGCAAAGAAATCCCCATTGTAATCGTCCGGATGTCCAATTTTTCTTCTTCAATCATTCGTATCGTTTCTAAAATTTGATTTGTTTCCATACCAGAATCGCCTCCATCCTAAAGTTTGTGCATTGCGTTGAAAATTTCTTCCCGCTGAATATGTATTTTTACTTGGAGGTCTTCGCCTTTACCGGCTAATTCTGCTTTTACTTCATCAAATTCTTTCGTGATTTGGCTAATATCGCACATCATCATCATCGTAAAGTAGCCATCCATAATCGTTTGAGACACATCCACAATATTGATGTTCAGTTCAGCTAATTTATTACTAACACCTGCGACAATACCCACATTATCTTTTCCAATTACAGTAAGTACAGCTCTCACATTCAACACTCCTTTAGTTCGTTAATACGTTCCATTATAGCATAAAAAATCTAAATCTTGTGAAAAAGAAAGCAAAATTACTTTGCCTGCCAAGAAGTACAGTATGACGCCATTGGTAAACTATTTTCAAGTGTAATTAATTTACTTTGACTAAGTAAAAATGCTTTAAATTTTTCTGGCAAACCTAAATCAGCTTCTAATTCTTTTGTGATAAAATCTTTTACATAACTAATTTCCCATCGGCTATCTTGCATTTTTTCTGAGAAGATACTTGTTTCCGTGCCCATTTTCCAGTTGTGCTCTTGGATAATTTCTTGCATATCCATTGGCGTGATGAACGTTCGGATGTTGGACTGTGTTTCTTGTTTGAATGCTTCGTAGGATGACTGAGTGAGCACGGCTAACATATGGGATGTTTGTTTCACATCCGTAATTCTCGTATCCCATTCTGCGTAACAAACTCGTTTCGCCCACCTGCTTAATAATTCGAGCATTAATGTGAGCTCACTTTTGGAACTAAAATACCACGAAGCATGTGATAAAACCGCTATATCAAAAGCATCCTCTGGAAAAGGGATATCCCCTTTTAAAATATCCGTTCCTAACTTAAAATCAATTTGCGCACCAAGTTTTGATTTTTTCAAATGGTCTGTCGCATCGCCAATGGTAAACGGAGCACCATAAGTTCGTGGTGCAATATCAATACCTTGCACGAAGCCACTAGTACCAACTGCATTCGCAAGTACAGCTGTTGTATCACCTTGCCCACAACCCACTTCGAGCACCCGGTCCCCTTCTTTCACCTGCCAAAAATCAACAAGTTTGATACGGTGCTCCGTTTGGGTCCGCTGAATTTCTTTGTCATTTTCGTTTACTAACATACAATCGACTATTTCTTCTAAGTTCATCATGCTCCCCCAATCAAAAATGAAAGTTACCTCCTAATTATAGAAGGTAACTCTCTATTTTACACGTCATATTCTAATTCTTTTGTCGCTAACTCGATAAAATCAAGTGGTGTCTTGACTTTCTCGCTATCAAATTGGCTTGTTCCAATGCGAAGTTCTAGCTTCACACGGTATTTTGCGGCAAATTCTTCAGTGTTTGCTTCGGCAATTCGGCTTTTGATTCGATCCGCAACTAATTTCCCACCCGGTTCGTCTGTTAGTAACAAGAGCCCCCAAGTGGCATCACTCTTATCTAATAAGTAAAGGACATCACTCGTGCGGATACAAGTCTCCAAAATCGCTGAAATATCTTGTAACGCCATTCGCATTTCATCTTCGCTTTGGAATCGTTTTAACTCTCGCCAGTGACGAACTTTGATGACCATCAGTGACAGCGGTAAGTCATAACGGCGCGAAATGCTGGAAAAGATACGCTCATCATTTTGGAATGAAACGATATTTTTAAGCAAAGTTTCTTGGTCAATTGTTCCTAAATATAGATTTTGCTGTTTGATTTTCGTATTTTCTTCTTGAAGCCTCGACGTATTTCTTGTAAACATCGCACTTGCAACGGTGAAAAGTGGCGTGATAATAAGCCAAAAGTAGCTACCAAATCCATAAGCGATTTGATTTGCGACAATTTCATAAATAATATAAGTTGCATAAATAAAAATGTAGAGGACATTTAAAATTAAACCAAGCGTTAAATTCGTAAAATAGGTGATAATCACAAGTAAAAAAGTGATATTTAATAAAATAATGTTTCGCAAATATTCATCCGGCGTATTAATCATAAAGCCAATCGTGATGAAACAAAGCAAGATGAAAAATAAAAAGCCAATATCTGCAAATAAGTTATTCGTTATCTTTTTCATTTTTTATTTCTCCTCACTTCCGGCTCCGGCGATATTTACGCAAGATTAGTAGGACTGCGACAACTAAGATAACAATGGATAGAAGCGCGAATGCTCCGAACACAGTGACTTCTTTGTTGTTACTGATTTTTGATCCAAAGCTTTCTTCCTTTGTATCTGCTACTTTTTTGAATCGGTAGGAATGTATCGTGTTATCTGTATCAACAATGGCGCCATCTCCGTAAATTTTAGCTAGATTGGTTTTTGTGGCGATTAAATCTGATCCGAGTTCTGTTTGTTTAGCGCCTGGACCAGTAACTGCCAGAATTGGGACGCCATCTGAGTTAATCAATTGAACACTTCCAAGTTGTTTGCCGTAATTTTTTTCAATTGATATTTTTTCATTGGAAAGGAAATATTCGCCTGTTTTATTGTACTGGAAATATAGATCGTCGTTGGCGTTTTTGATGACTGGATTATTATTCATTGTACCAACTGCAATAACGTTCGATCCTTCTTTTGTTTTTTTCCAGTTAGCAGCATGTACGGCAGTTAGATTACCTCTATTTCCATCATGGAAGCGGCCTAACAGATTGAAAATGTTTGCTAATGAATCTGTATCTTCTGTCGTTAATTTATCGGGAACAACGACAACTGCATTGTTAAAGTCACCATTGGCAATAAAAGGATATGGATATTGTTCAAAAAGCAAGTCTGTTTCTTCGCTTGTATTCAAATTGATATTTGATTCTGGGGTAATATATGCCCACGGAATTTCAGAGTCTGCAATAAAGCCACAATAGTTATTCGTTAAGACTAAATCAAAGGCAACGGTAACCGAAAAATCCCCTTTTACGTTTAAATCGCTCGGAATTTGGAACGTCAATTTGTCGCCATTGGCTTTTTTAGCGGTAAGTTTTTGGCTACCGATTGGTTTTCCGTTCACTAAAATCGTTACTAATGAATGCTCGAAATCCAAGTTTTGTGCATATCTAAAATCAAGTGATACTTCTGTTCCTGTTGATGCGCTACGATTGGCTGGCATGCTGATAAAGTAATCTTGTGTGATATGACCAATCCCTTTTAGTTTATCGCCAGTGGTTGTTAGTTTCGTATTTTTGTCAACGCTAGTCGCTGGTGTATCGATTTTTTCGTCTGTTGATAGCCATTTAGTATTTGTTCCGAGCTGGCTTAAGTAATTTTGGTTGGCGATTAGTTTGCCAGCTTTTTTTAGTGCGTCATTTGATTTAGAAGTAATCACAAGTGTATTCATATTTCCAACTGTCACTACTTGGAAAAGCGCTTGTTTTTCAAGTTTATTATCGTCTTTTATTTGTGATTTAAGATCATTTGGTAAATGGTCATA
Organism: Listeria monocytogenes; assembly: GCF_013282665.1. Lineage (GTDB taxonomy): Bacteria > Bacillota > Bacilli > Lactobacillales > Listeriaceae > Listeria > Listeria monocytogenes_C. The sequence continues at coordinate 1,710,260 of NZ_CP054041.1, read as the reverse complement.
GCTTGAAAAAAGTACGAGATAGTTTTTACCGTCACGCGTTTTTGCTTCCTCATATTGACCAAAAGCGATATTTTTATCTTCTAACGTATTCGCCGCAGAAAATCCGGAAAGCCCTTCAAGTGCTGCGCCAAGTTCGGCATCGCCGGCTTTATTTGAGACAGCTACTGCACCTTGTTCACTTTTTACAGTATCAATTCCAGTGAAGCGCTCACCAAACTCAGCAATCGTTTTTTGGAAAGCTTTATCAGAATAAGATACGTTTACTGCGCTTGTTTTATCGAATTGCAGCCAGTTGGCAGGTGTGTCGTCAATCGTGCAACGACCATCTGGCAAATCAGTGTAGACAAAACTTTCGATAGATAGAACATTTACCCCTTTTTTCAGCTTGTCTTTCGGGATTTCAATTTGTTTTGTTCCTTTGTCGGTTTTATCTGGTTTAAAAGAGTAAAATGCCACATCGTTTATTTTCAGTGTCATCGTGGAAACTTCTTTTTCGCTCAGTTGGGTAATTGTATACACAAGCTTTACGTTAGCGTTGGATACGTCCCAGTAATTTTCCACCGTGAAGTTTTGTTTGGTGGTTGTGAATTTTCCTTGGGCGGTTTTATCTGTCCCAAAAACTGTTTGATAGTTTTTATCTGCTGCGAAGACATCTGGCCTATACAGAAATAGTACAGCGAAAATTAGCAGCCCGATTACAGTTAATTTTTTCATTAGGCACTCTCCTTTTTAGAAACGCTCGGTTTTATACCATTTGGTTTCTCTTTTTAGTACGGTATCTTTTAAGAAAATAAAGAATCCATATGCGGCGACCACCATCCAAAGCTGGCAATACGTCACATACATCAACATAATAAATAACAAATTCGAAAAACTGATTTCTCCTTTTTCCGTAGTGAGTGTAATAAATGTACCTGCGATAAAAAGTAAAATGGCAAGCAACCAAAGCGCCCCGCTAAGTCCGGCAAGTGTTGTATGTACAAGTCCTAGCGCATATAATACGAGTAAAACATCACTAACAATCAAGGAAGTTAATAATAAAAAATAAATCGATAAAAAGTATAAAATATCAAAACGAACGCGCCTACCTTCTCGTTTAAAAAGGAGTGGAACATTTTTTAAAATTACATAAATATTGCCTTTCGCCCATCTTGAGCGCTGTTTGAACCAGACTGGCAATGTTTGTGGCTCTTGTTCCCATGTAACAGCCTTCGCTTGGAATTTGATTCGGTAACCCATCATGTAAATCCGAAAACTAATCTCGGTATCTTCCGCGACAGCTTTCACATCCCAGCCACCGATTTCTTCTAGGAGCGACCTTCTTACAATAAAATTAGTGCCAGGAATCGTGCACAGTTTGAAGAGGGCCCATCTGCCGGCCTGAGCCATCCACTGAAAACTCAGCGTTTCAATATTGATAAATCTCGTTAACCAGCTCGCATTTCGATTTCGCGTTCTAAATTTACCAATAACCGCGCCAAGTTTCGCATCATTCGTAATTTCGCCAACAAGAATCCTTAGCGCTTGCTGTTCGGGAGTATTGTCGGCATCGTATATTGCTACCAGTTCTCCGCAACTTTCCGCAAATCCAATATTGAGTGCATTCGATTTTCCTTTTCCACCCGTAATATTATCGGTATTAATAATTTTTAAAAAGCGTGTCGGATTTTTTGCTTGAATGGCGGCTAAAAGTTCCGCGCTATTATCTGAAGAATTATCATTAATGACAATGATTTCGTAACGATCGACTGGATAATCAAAAGCTAACAGCGACTCAACTGTCTTCACAATTACTTTCCCTTCATTATGGGCTGGCACCATGACAGAAACAAATGGTACTTCCGCGGGTATTTCAGGTACGTTTCGCGCTTCGTTTTTCAAATAATAAACGTATCCTGCAACAATTAACACAATATTAATTAGCAAAAGTCCCCAAATACATACCACTGCGAATAATGCTAAATAATCTGCAACAACCATTTATTTCACCTCATTTCATATATTTTTTCATGTAAAGCCGGTACCCAAAGACAAATAAAACCCCAATAATGCCTAGCGAAAGTACAATTACTATCGTGAAAAAGGTATTTTGGTAGCCGAAAAACCCTTCTAAGCTGCCCGCTTGCTTGACTGTTTTATTTTTCGTTTTAATATAGTTTAAATCGCCATCGAGCGTAACTGATTGATTATTGATATAAAGTGAGCCTGCACTCGATTCAATCGTATCCTTATTTGTTTTTACCCCATGATCTTGGAACCTAAAATCACTAATATTATCGTTCGCTAGTTCCTCAGCAGCTGCTTTTAATTCTTTCTCGTTATCAAAGAAGGAATAGGTTATTGCGATATCGACTGGAAAGCTTCTCCCTTCAGTCGTAGTCGCATAAAAATCGTTCGCCACACTATACGGGGACTTTTCAAATGCGCTGCCATTATTTACTTTCGTTGTATGAATAATTTTTTGATTAGGTAGCAAAATCCCGGTATTAAATGGCGCAAAACCTTCTACGCCATATACTTTATCAAAATTCCAGTACAGTTCTGCCGTAACGCCAAGTGGTGCGACGTCATTTTCGGCGAAGAAATGTACCGATTTTTGCATAATGCTTTCAAGTTCTCCCGCCGGACTATCACCGTACGTCACTGCTGGAACGTTCATCATAATCGTGCCATTTTTTGCTTGAACGTAGCGTAAAATCTCCGCATAATTTTTTGCCGCTTGGAAATCTTGATTGTAAAAAACAGGCCCCGCACTCACGATAAACGGAATTCCTTTTTTATAAAAAGTATCTGCCGTTTTTTTGAGTAAATCAAAATCGATAAATGGATTTACGCCCGTAATAAACGCATATTGGTTCGTGGTCGTTTTAATATCGAATAACGCTTTGAGCACGTCCATTAAAGCAAATTCACTCATATCATCTGCCTGAAAAATTGGCGCGTATGCGTAATTTCCTGCTTGAACGCCGTATACAGCTTTGCCATTTTCAGCAGCATCCATTGCACCAAAGCTTGTTCCTTTATAGGAAGTTATTAGATTGGTTTCGTTCACCAGTTGCGGTTTTCCAGCTAGTCCAGCTTCCGTTTGAATCGTGATAGAAGTATCTGTAATTGTTTTTGTTTTTAGCTGTAATTTATCCGTTATAAATGTTGGAGGATTTTCGCCTATGTATGCAATTTTCGCCTTGCTTTCGGCTAACTTTTCCGCCCATTCATTGGATAAACCGTCTTTTTTATTTTGAAGTACGATGATTTCACTTGTTTGATTTAGATTAGGATTTTCCTCCCAAGAATAAATCGTCACTCGTTTGCCCAAGCTATTTAACATTCGAAGTAGCGCGTCCATATTGCCTTCATTCTCTGTACCTGTCGCCAAACTATCATAAAAAACAACGACACCATCATCCGATTTTGCTATTGCAGAATGCCCTCCGACAACGAAAATCACGAATGCTAGCAGAATACTGACAATCATTTTTTTACGCATTCCGCTCACCCCTCTTCTTCAAATAAACTTCGAGCAGAGACGCCGCCCCAATTAACATCGTCAAATCAAAGCACACATTAAATAAGAAATTATGTTTCGTTAAATCCGCTTCCCCGTCGCCAACTATCGTCACTAAAATCACCGCAAACCCAGAACCAATCAGCAAAACAACTAAATCAAATAAAAGCATTCCGCGAATATTTTTCTCCCGGAAATGTTTAAAAGCACTCACCCCATAACAAATTAGAAAAACAAGCGCCCATAAAATTAAAAACGTAAATTTCGCTGGAGCCAATTTTTCTTTTACATCACTATAAGCTGAGAAGAAATGCGTTTTCTCTTTGAATTTGTACCCTGTTCCCTTTTCAAAATTCCCCATCTCAAATGGACGAATTGAAAAACTATTTTGTGCGGATAAATCAAGCATTTTCCCAAATTGTTTTGGATTTTCCAAATAATAACTCAAAACCGTAACAAAATTATAATTAGGATAAAATTCCTTTTCCATCAGTTTGGAGTCTAAATCAATCATTTTATATTTTTGATAAAAATTCGTTCCTTTGAGTAAAGCAAATTCAGAATTCATGCCCATTTCTTCGAGTGATTTCTCCGGATTTTCTGAATCAAGTAGCACACCACGCGTCATCGTTTGGTACTGATTTATCGTTACAAACTCGCCAGGAATAAAGGCGTACATCACGACCCCACTCAAGAAAATAACAAAAAAAGTAGCCGCAGCTGAGATTCGAAATGCACGATTTTTCCGGATGAAAAATACGAGTATTCCACAAACAGCAATAACCACCGCAATCGGCGCATTTTGCTGTTTGGCCGTAATTAAAATAAGGGATGCCACAAAAATCAAACCTAGCATCGCATAATCATTATATTTATGCTGATATAAAAGCAAAAATCCCGCCGAAATATACAGGATCATGATTAAAATAAGCCCTTCACTAAAAAACGAATTAAAATAAGCGGTATAAGCCGTATCTGCGAAAATAAATACGGTCAGCACCGCAACCACATACCCCGGCCAGCCTTTCATTTTCGCCGTTAAGCCCGCCACTAACAAATAAATTGCCGGTAAAAGAAGCGCTAATTGCAACCCACCTAAAAAACGCACATCAAAAACAGTAGTCGACCAAAAAAGCTTATTTAAAAGAAGCGCCATTTGAATAAAGATACTTTGCGAGGAGTAAATAGCTACTTGGTTTTCATTAAAGTACTGATAAATCCCAAACTCCTTCACAAAATGCCCAAATTGCAGCGCATCATAATTCGTATTATTGACAAATAAACCATTACTCGAGAAGATTCGGAAAAAGTCTCCATTATCAGCCATACCAATATACGGTGGCACAAAAAGCGCTATGAGCGTGATAATAAAAACACAAATAACCGCAAATATTTGCGGTGTAAGATGGTGCCATAGCCACATACTACTGGATTTGATTTTCCCTTTCATGATGCTATCCCCTTCTTAATTCTCGATAGACCAATGTCACAAATTCGACACATTTACATTTCATTATACGAGAATGTTTCCTTTTTTTCCATGCTTTTATTCATTTTGTTAAAAGAAGTTGGCTACAACTTATTTGCCTTCCACCCTTTTCCACTAAAAAGAGTATAATAAACACAAAATCATGCTTGACTATTACGCAGCGTCATAGCTTATAGTAAAAACAGAAGGAGGAATCATTCATGCAAATAAAAGATTTGGCTGAACTCACCGGTGTCAGTGTGCGCACACTCCACCACTACGATAAAATAGGCCTACTTGTCCCGCAAAAAGATGACTGGAATGGCTATCGTATTTATTCAGAAAACGATGTCGACAAATTACAACAAATCCTTTTCTTTAAAGAACTCGATTTCCCTTTGAAAAAAATAAAACAAATTCTTGATGATCCTTTTTTCGATAAAAATGTTGCTTTAGATTTGCAGCGCCACTTACTAATAGAAAAAAAGCAGCGAATTGAAACGATGCTAGCAACCCTCGATCAGACCATTAGGAATGAAAAAGGAGAAATAACAATGACAAACAAAGAAAAATTCACTGGTTTTGATTTTTCCACCAATCCATACGAAGAAGAAGCAAAAAAACGATGGGGCGATAAAGTAGTAGAAAAAGCTAATGAAAAAGTAAATAATATGAGTGATAAAGAACAATTAACTTTAAAAGAAAATTTCGACGCTGAATTTCGTCATTTAGCATCTGTTCGAAAACTTGCTCCAGAGTCAGAAGAAGCCCAACTCGCTATTAACCATTTTTTCCATTACTTGAATGATACTCACGGCAATATTTATTCCCTAGAAGCCTTTGCTGGTCTTGGAGAAATGTACGTGGCAGATGAGCGCTTCACTAAAAATATCGATCAGTTCGGCGATGGCCTTTCGCTTTTCCTTAAAGAAGCCATGACTATTTATGCCAAAAACAAGTAAAAAAAGCCACGATTTCCTAAAAAGAAATCGTGGCTTTTTGAATAAGCTTCCTAAAATTAATTTAAATAATCACTGTAAAAGAGGATTTGTACAACAAAGAACGGGGTAAATAGTATAAGATTTATCAATATGTATCTACGATGTAAAATAAAGAATAAAATACATTTCAAGGGAGGAACTTATGTTTAAACACATCTTACTTTCATTAAATGGGTACAAAATATCCTATTTACGAAATGATGTCATTTCAGGTGTTGGTGTTGCTGCGCTGACGATTCCAGTTGCAATGGGATATGCACAAGTAGCAGGGCTTCCACCCATTTATGGATTATATGCGTCATTTTTACCGGTTATTGCCTATGTTATATTTGCCAGTTCACCGCAACTTATTTTCGGAATTGATGCAACAGCAAGTGCTATCACAGGATCCATCATTTTAGGAACAGCTGGACTTGCTGCGGGATCTAAAGAAGCTATCGCGCTTGCCCCAATTCTCGCATTCTTTTGTGCAGCATTTTTAGTTCTTTTCTCCGTATTAAAATTAGGACGTTTCGCAAAATACATATCAGCCCCAGTTCTTAGTGGATTCATTTCCGGCCTTAGTGTATCCATCATCATGGGACAAATTCCTAAGATAATGGGCCTAAAAGAAAGCGGAGATAGTTTCTTTTCTAGTCTAGGCATTATTTTCGGACAGTTTTTCCAGTCCAATTGGATTTCATTTGCCATGGGCGTAGTTACAGTCATTATTGTTATTACTTGTAAAAAAGTTATACCAAAAATCCCTATGTCTCTTGTTGTTTTAATACTTGGAACAATGGCTGCTTATTTCTTTAAATTAGATCAATATAATGTCGATATTGTCGGTAAAATTCCAGTTGGTTTCCCTTCGCTAGCACTTCCAGATTTTGGTGCAAGCTCGTGGGCAATGGCAATTGGCGGGGGTCTAGTCTGCGCCATCGCAACTTTTGCTGGTTCGCTTTTGCCAAGTGAAAGTTTTGCCATGAGAAACAAATATACGATTGATGATAATCGTGAGTTATTTGCTTACGGGATTTCTAATTTCGTCGCTGCGTTTTCTGGTTGTTCCCCGGCAAGTGCCAGCGTATCAAGAACTGCCGCTAACGAACAATTTCGTGGTAAAACGCAAATGGTTTCTATCGTTGCTGCAACCATTATTGCGCTAATCGTTGCCTTCCTAAGTGGACTACTTTACTATATGCCCCAACCAGTTCTTTCAGGCATCGTATTTGCTGCCCTTGTAGGTATTATTGATGTAGATGTGTTAAAAGGTTTATTCAAAGTTTCTCGTCGTGAAGCAACTGTTTGGATTGTTGCAGCACTTGGGACTCTTTTAGTTGGCGTTATTTTTGGGGTACTACTTGGTATTTTCCTATCATTCATTAACGTAGTAAGTCGTTCGATGAAATCACCAATTGCGATTCTTGGAGTAATCGAAGGACGCCATGGTTATTTCGATTTAAAACGTAAACCAGAAGCAAAACCAATTCCAAATGTTGTCATTTATCGTTATAGCGCTTCTCTTTTCTTCGGGAATTTTAACAAATTCGCAGATGGCTTAAAAGAAGCAGTCCAAGATGATACAAAACTAGTCATTTTTGAAGCGAGTGCGATTATTAATATCGATACAACCGCAACCGAATCAATGAAAGACTTGCTCAAATGGCTCGATGACAGAGAAATTGAATATTACTTCGCTGACCTAATCGATCATTTGAAAACTAGTTTTAGAAAACATGATCTTGGCTATATTATCGATAACGGCTACACGAAGAAAACCGTGGAAGACGCGCTCGATGCTTATTATGCCGAACATAAATAACAAAACGCTTAGCCGAGGCTAAGCGTTTTTTCCTTTTTACAAAAGGGCAAAAATTCGCGGACTAATTAACCGCACAAATGGTGAAACGATAAAGACTTGCAAAAATAAAGCCACAAAATAATTGCGTAAAATGAGAAAACCTAAATGACTCCATTCGCCTTGATTCACAATCAGGCTAAGCGTCGACATAAGCACACACATAAATGTAACCATTAATAGTTGCATCATAATGATTTTTTTAAATTTCGAAGCATCTTCACTAACCAAAAGGGCGTGCAGGCGATTCGCTATTTTTCCGACAACAAAAAAGTCTAATAAAAATCCAATAAAAAGAAACGGGACAAATGCTTTTAAAACAATCAATAAAGAATCTGTACCAATACCATTTTCAAGAAAGATATTATAAGAGCTCATGCATAAAATCATCAAAGAACACATAATAAGTGTAAAAACGACCTTCTCTTTCCTATTACTGTACATAATTTCACCTCCAAAGAACTATCGTAGCAAATTAAAAAATTCTTCGTAAGTGACAATTTTGTTACAAAAAAAGTTTTGCCCGGAACTCCAAGCAAAACTTAGCTTTTTACATTTTTTCTTTATCAATTTGCGTTCTTATTTCCCGGGCAATATTTTCAATTGTATATAGTGCCGGTAGTTGGGACGTGATATTCGCTTCCTGGTACATTTCCTTATTAATATAATAAGCGATGTTCGCGTCAGAGAGCCTCGCAATAGTTGATTTTGCGCTGTTCGTAATCGAAATCACTTTGCAATTTTGCGCTTTCAGTTGGTGAATATAACGAATGATGTCTTCATTTTCCCCTTCCACTGAAATCGCAATCATGCAGATTTTATCGGATAATTTGCTCGATAAATGGTAAAACGGGTGGTTAAGCGGATCTTCAATATGTAGCGCCAGCGTAAATAATGACGAAAAATAAATCGCGCCATATTCAGCAATTACGCCCGATGAACCAACCCCAGCAAATAAAACCAGTTCGCGGTCACGAAGAATTTCTACTGCGTTTTGAATTTGCGCTTTAAACTCCGGTTGCGCCGTCCGTTTCAGAAAATCAATATACGTCGTCTCATCCGCCATATCGATTTGCGCCAACTTCTGCTCTTCCAAATAAAGCTGCAACTTCACGCGAAACTCCGAAAAACCATTACAACCAAATTTTCGGCAAAAACGTAGAATTGTCGTCGTACTCACATGCGCTTCCGTCGCCAAATCACGAATCCGCATATAAACAACCTTATCTAAATTCGCCACAATATAATTATAAATATCTAATTCCGTATCATTTAATTCCAAATTTTTATCCAAAAAAAGCATTTCCGCACCTCTTTTCGCTTTATTTTACCATGTAACACCTCGTTACTCAAATGTGACAAGTTCCTACTTAGAAAATCCTTACCTAAAGCTCGTCAAATACTAGCTATTTTTTCATAAAATTCCTATACTATAACTGTGAGAAGAAAAGGTGATACCAAATAAGTAAGCCTTTTCAAAAAAATATCCTTGGAGGTATAAATAATGACTAAAGGTATTAAAATCGCAACTATTGGTGGCGGATCAAGTTATACACCTGAACTAATCGAAGGATTTATTAAACGTCAAGACGAATTACCAGTTCGTGAACTATGGTTAGTCGACGTAGAAGCTGGCCGTGAAAAATTAGAAATCGTTGGTAATTTAGCAAAACGTATGGTAGAAAAAGCTGGCGTTGACATGAAAGTACATTTAACACTAGACCGCGAAGAAGCTTTAAAGGACGCTGATTTCGTAACAACACAATTACGTGTAGGTTTACTAGACGCGCGTGTGAAAGATGAGCGCATTCCGAATTCATATGGCGTAGTTGGTCAAGAAACAAACGGACCAGGCGGCATGTTCAAAGGACTTCGCACAATCCCAGTTATTTTAGATATTTGTAAAGACATGGAACGCCTTTGCCCAAATGCTTGGTTAATCAACTTTGCTAACCCTGCAGGAATGGTAACAGAAGCAGTTCTTCGTTACAGTAACCAAAAGAAAGTGGTCGGTTTATGTAATGGCCCTATCGGCATCGAACGCAATATCGCTGAAACTCTTGGCGTAGACGTTTCTGAAATTTACGTAGAATTCGTTGGTCTAAACCACATGGTATTCGCGAAAACTGTTTATCATAATGGCAAAGATGTAACAAAAGATGTTGTTTTCAAAATGACAGAAGATGAAGCTGGCTCAAGCCTTAAAAACATCAACGCAACTGGTTGGGACAAAACGTTCTTACGTACACTAAACATGATTCCAATCGACTACTTGCGCTACTACTGGCAAACAAAACAACAACTAGAAGACCAAGCTCGCGCATACGCAGAACATGGTACTCGTGCAGAAGTTGTTAAAAAAGTAGAAGCGGAACTATTTGAGCTTTACAAACAAGAAGAACTTGCTGAAAAACCAAAACAATTAGAACAACGTGGCGGCGCTTACTACAGTGAAGCAGCATGTAACCTAATTAACTCTATCTACAACGACAAACGCGATATTCAAATCGTTAATACTCGTAACAATGGTGCTATTCTTGATATCGACCCTGATTCCGCAGTAGAAACAAACTGTGTTATCACTCGCCAAGGTCCAATCCCACTAGCAAGCGGACGCCTTCCAATCGCTATCAATGGCATCATCCAAGAAATCAAAACTTTCGAGCGCCTAACAGCCGAAGCAGCAGTTACTGGTGATTACGACAAAGCACTCCTTGCAATGACAATCAACCCACTAACTCCAAGCGAATCTGTAGCCCGCGAAATGCTGGATGAACTTTTAGAAGCGCATAAAGAGTATTTACCGAATTTCTTTAAATAAGTAAAATGTAAATACAGATATTTTTAAGTAATATAGTTTTTTGAAAGAGGCAGCTTGTGTTGCCTCTTTTTTATGTAATTTCTCACTACTTCAACTTACCATTTCGAGCTTGGGAACAGCGTAAGTTAGGTGAAATTGCGAATTCCTTCGAATATGGCCTTAATGCAAGTTCTAAAACATATGATGGAGAAAATAAATATATTCGAATTACAGATATTGATGAAAGTTCTCATGTATTTAATCAAGATAATCTAACCTCCCCAGATATAAGTTTAGATAACCTAAATCATTACTTATTAGAAGAGGGTGATATTCTCTTAGCGAGAACAGGAGCAAGTACTGGAAAATCTTATTGTTACAATAAAATAGATGGCAAAGTATTTTTTGCTGGGTTTCTAATAAGAGCAAAAATCAAACATGAATATAATGTCAGTTTTATCTTTCAAAGCACTTTAACAGAAAGGTATAATAATTTTATTCAGGTTACTTCTCAGAGATCAGGCCAACCAGGAATTAATGCTCAAGAGTATGCTAGATTTGCTTTATATATTCCTAAATTAAAAGAACAACAAAAAATAGGTGACTTTTTCAAACAACTTGACAATACTATCGCTCTTCATCAGCGTAAGTTAGATGCTTTAAAGCTGATGAAGAAAGGGTTCTTACAGCAAATGTTCCCAAAACGTGGGGAGAATATTCCTAAGATTCGGTTTGATGATTTTGATGATATTTGGGAACAGCGTATACTTGGAGAATTTCTCAAAGAAAGTAAGATTAAAGGTTCAAATGGTAGTCTTGCGAAGAAATTGACCGTAAAACTTTGGCGAAAAGGAGTAGTTCCTAAAGAAGAGATTTACACAGGCAGTTCTGCTACTCAGTACTATATTCGAAAAACGGGACAATTCATGTATGGAAAGTTAGACTTTTTGAATCAAGCATTTGGTATTGTACCACTTGAGTTAGATGGTTATGAATCAACTCTTGATTCTCCAGCATTTGATATTGAAGAAAGTATAAATGAAACATTTTTATTAGAATACGTATCATTGGTACGCTTTTATAAATATCAAGGAAATATTGCTAATGGTTCTAGAAGAGCAAAGAGAATTCATACTGATACTTTTTTTGAAATGCCTATTCCTTTGCCCAATAGTAATGAACAACAAAAAATTGGAACTTTTTCCCAACAAATCGACGACTTAATTGCCTTTCAGCAAAATAAACTGGAGAAACTCTCTTCTTTAAAAAAATCCTATTTACAAAATATGTTTATATAATTTAATCCCCATCTATTTTTATGAGATGGGGATTATTAATCACATTAACATTGATAAATGGCGTATAATTTTATCATTATCTTGATTTTCCAATTCCTGAATAATATGAAGGTATGTTTCTTGGGTAGTAGTCATACTTGAATGACCTAACCTATTCGCAACACTGGCAATTGAAACTCCAGCAAATAATAGCAAAGATGCATGGGTATGTCGTAAACTATGGATTGTGATAGTTGGTATATTTGCATTCTCACACAATACTTTTAAACGATTATTAATAGTAGAATTGAATACTCTACTTTTAACAAAAATAGGTTTATCAGGGTCTTTCATTTTAATTAACTGGGAAAATTGCATTGCTAATTGCCAATCAATTTGAATCTTTCTATTGGAAGATTCATTTTTTGTCGGTTGAAAAGAACCAGTAACCATTTTGTAATCCCAGGTTTTATTAATATTAATTTTTTGTGTAGAAAAATCAAAGTCTGAAGGTGTTAGAGCTAATGCTTCTGAAAATCGAAGTCCAGTTTTAATGATTAATAGAATAAACCAATCCCAATTTATATTTTCCTTTAAATTTAATTCTTTTAATAAGGCTTGTACTTCAAATTGATTTAAAAATTTTGCTTTTTTAGATCGTGGTGCTTTTCCTTTAATCACAATTTTTCTTGTGGGGTTTTGACTAATCACACCTTCATCTACAGCATCTAAAATAGCTCCTTTCAGATGATGATGGAAATCCATAGTAGTTTGTTTCTCATGAGTAAGTGCATAACTATTTAGCAGTTGCTGATAAGTATAACGATCTAGATCCTTTATTTTTAAATCAGGTACAAGTTCTTGAATTTTTTGTTCTGTTACATAGTATTTTTGCAAGGTAATTGAACGTATCGCTCCAACTTTATAAAGATCTACCCATTCTTTAAAATACTCATGAAATGTTTGTTCTTTTCTCTTTTTCGCTTTCATAAAAAACCTCCTAAGATAATAAATAGATGAGTTAATCACCTTTTATTATTATCTTAGGAGTTAGTTTAAGTGTAAATATCTTATTAGATAAACATAGTTTGCAAATAAGCTTTTTTTACCTTTTTTAGCATCTCTATTTGGTTTTGATGAAGTATTGAAGTATATTCTAATTTTTGAAATAAGTTTGTAATTTTTATTTGTTCATCATTTGCTGGTATTTTAATCTTAATTGTAGATAAGGAGGGGAATTTTAAATTCCATGTATCTGAAGTTAATCCTTGTGAGTTACGTTGAAAAGTTTGAATCATATCAATTTTTTTAAACATATAAGCTATAAATATTGTATCAATATCTTTTCTTGGATAAATTACAGTATAAGCGGGGCTTAGTATTCCGTCATAAGTTGAATACCCACTTGCTCCTTGCCACATACGCATAGAATTATATGCTATATCTCCTTTTTTTACAACTTTATAATTAGATTTATCAAAACTAGAGTTATCTTTTTTCTCTAATTTAGAAGCTTTAATTACTCCTGAATTAATTGTTACAGAAATTAGCTCTCCGTCAGCACTTCGTTCCGATCTTTCATTAAAAATCTCTCCTAACTTACGCTGTTCCCATTTTCCATCAAAATCAGCAAACCGAATCTTGGGGATATCCGCTTCGATTTTGGGGAACATTTGCTGTAAGAACCCTTTCTTCATCAGCTTTAAAGCATCTAACTTACGCTGATGAAGAGTAATAGTGTTGTCAAGTTGTTTGAAAAAGGCACCTATTTTTTGTTGTTCTTCTCTACTTGAAGGTTTGTTAATATTTTTCTCTAATAAGTCTGTTTTTGTTATTCCTTTAATTGAAGTACCTTGAATATTTTTTAATTCTTTTTGAAGCATCATATATATAGAATAAACCCCAAAATTAGAATCTACTTGTAAGTTAGAAAGAGATAAAAAATCTTGACTAGTTGTGTATTCAAAAGGCATAAATACTAATTTCCCTACGCCCACTCGTGAAACGATTGCAATTGAATTAGCTGGAATAAATTTAGTCGCTGAACTTTTTACAGCCAATTCTGTAATATATTTTTTAGGGATTACATTAAATAAATTACTTATTAATAAATCACTACTCTGTATCCAAGGAATTTCTCCGCTCCAGTATTCAGGCACATTAGTTTTGGGAGTCCCCCCACCGTATGTGTTTATTGCATAATCTGAAACCTTACGCTGTTCCCAAGCTTCAGAAAAGCCTTTAAACCGGATTACTGGCACGCTTTTTTCTAATTTTTTCATCGAAATACCGCCTTAGTAGCTTCAATTATTTCCTTCGTATCCGCAGTAACAGCTAACTCATCTAATAAACCAAGAAAATCAGTCTCGGCTTTTTTAATATCAGCATTTAATGCCACCATCTCATTACCAAGCGCTATCAAATCAATAGCTTCCTCTTCTTCAAAAGTATCCACATAGCGGGGAATATTTAAATTATAATCATTTTCTTTAATTTCATCTAATGTTGCAAGATGAGAGTATTTATCTATCTCTTTACGATTAATAACTGTATCAACAATTTTGTTTACATCTTCAGAACGTAAACTGTTTTGCTTTTTAATTTTCTCAAATCCTTTACTCGCATCAACGAATAAAATGTCTGATTCAATACGATTTTTTCTTAAAATAACAACACAAACTGGGATCGATGTATTTAAGAATAACTTATCAGGAAAACCAATTATTGCCTCAATCTGGTGCTTATCAATTAAAGCTTTTCGGATACGCCCCTCAGAAGCTCCGCGGAATAATACACCATGTGGTAAAATAATCGCCATGCGTCCATTATCTTCTAAATGATACAAACAGTGTAATAAAAAGGCATAATCAGCTTTTGTCTTAGGTGAAACACCATATTCCCGCCATCTTGGGTCATCTTCACGGTCTTTATTATTCCAATGTGCTGAATAAGGAGGATTCGCCATTACCGCATCAAACATTCGAGGAGTATCTTTTCCCTCCACTACCCCATCTGGCCAATCGCTTTCAAGTGTATCCGCATGATTAATATTAATATCATTATATTCAATACCATGCATCATCAAATTCATTCTTGATAAGCGGTAAGGTGTTGCATCTTTTTCTTGACCATAATACTTAATAACTCCGCGTCTACCTGAGTTCTTCATATAACTTGCTGTTGTAAGTAAAAGTGAACCAGAACCAACAGTAGGATCAAAGATAGAAAACTTTTCCATATCTTCTCGGCCAAAAGTTAAAATCCGAGCCATTACATTAGATATTTCTTTTGGTGTATAGTATTGTCCCATATCCGATGCTAGGACAGTAGCAAATTGTGCAACTAGATACTCATAAATATCTGAAACAGTATCATTACTACCAGATAAATCAAATTCAGGAGAGGATAGCAATTCAATCATAGAAATCATGACACTAGCCCTAGCTTGTGCATTAGCACCTAAATCCGCACTATCAAAGCGCATACCATCAAAAATTCCTTCAAAATCATTTTTCGCTTCAAATGCAATTTGTTGGTTAAAATGCGTAAATGTATCTGTCATCATCCCAATATTGAAGCGGTCTGTATCAATTGCTTTTTTCCAGTCTACAAAGAATTCATTTGGTTGAATCGCATATCCAAGGTTCTTTTTCATATAGTTTAAGGCCTTTAAGGAATCTTGAGAATAAACACTCTCCCAATTTTCCCCGCGTAATACGCCATTTAGCCAATATGTTGCTTTTTCAGATAAGTATTTATAAAACAAAATTCCGAAGATATAGTCTTTATATGCAGTTAAACCAATTTGACCGCGTGTTTGATTGAGCATTGCCCACATTTTTGTTTTTTGTTCAGTTGATAATGCCATTATGTTTTTCCTTCTTTCTCTTATTATAAATAAAACTCATATTTGCTTATAGTGAATTGAAGAATGCCATTAGCTCTTCTTCAAAATCAGAGGCTTCAAAAAATCCGATATTTTCCTCTGCTTCAATCTCACGCACAATATCCGCTAGCTTTGGATTATCAATGAGCGTATGCCCTGGTAAGAATAAGTCGAAAGCTTCCACAATACGATTACCATTGACTTTTTGGTTAGCTGCCCAACGGCGAACTCTAAGCTCTCGATGTTCCGTGCGGTATTTCTTACGTGTTTCCTGAAGAGAATCGGTTGTAAAATGTTCTGTAATATTACCTGCTTCAATATCATCCACGATGCCATGGATTTCATGTTGACTTTCTTCATCCATTGGTACGATGTGTTTTTCGATAGCATCTTTATTACTTTTATTTTTTTCATCCATGAAGGTATTCAGAAGCTCAACTAACATATCATAGTCAATTATCTCGTGATGATAAAATTCAATTCCAATCTTTATTTCAGTGAGATCAGGACGATCTTCAGGAGGTAATTTCTCCTTAGCATCATATAAACGAGCTTGTAAAGCACCAAATTCATCAATACTTGAAATGTTCAAACGAACCATTCTTCCAGTCGCTTCACCTTGTTCATTTAGCTCCTCAATCTCGCTTCCTAGCTCGTAACCCTGCTGCACTAATTGCTGTATCTTGGTTTGAGTAGTTAAAGCAAGACCAACAAATTCTTTTAGATCATTTTGGCCTCGTGGAACTTGACTAAAATCATCGCCAGCAAGCTCTTTCAATCTTAAGACAGCTTCTTCTAGTTCGTTGATTTGATGGCTCTGGGGCTTTGCAAGAATATCGTCATTTTCTAAATCTTTAGGTAGCTGATTTTTTGTCTCTTCTTCCGCTTCTTGAAGAGTATCATTGCCACCTCTCGTATAAATACGTAGCGCATTTTCAACAAATTCGCGCATTTCATCACCTTGGCGATAAAAACGTACTTTCCCATGTGGTTTGCTGTTAAGGTCAAAAGTTCGATTCGTTCTAGAAATCGCCTGTATTAGCATTCCTTCCTTGAGCAATTTGTCCATGAAGATTACGTTGATGAACTTTGAATCAAAGCCCGTTAAAAGCTGATCTGAAACAATTACTAAATCTAATCTATCTTCTTCTTTACCTTGATTATATGGTCTTTTACGTGCTAATCGCTTAGTTATATCTAACATGTAAGCTCGAGCCGGATCCTTTGCGTCTAAAATGCTTGGAACATTGAATTTTTCAGTATAGTCTTTAATCGCAATTTTAAGCGCCTCATTTTGTTCCTTTGTACCATGTTCATTAGACTCATCACGTGAAAATGTCATTGCTACATTTAAATGAGATCCTTTCGATTTGAAAATATTATAATAATTCACAGCTGCTTGCTTACCTGACACTGCAAACATCGCTTGGAAGGCATTCTCTTCACGTTTACCTGCAATTAAAGCCCCACTAGATGTTTTCGTCCAGTTATCAAGGATATCTTTTACGACTTCTTGACGATAGACATCACTTTGATAAACTTCTTTTTCATAGTCTTTTTCAGAAAAGTCTTCTTGTGGATGTTCAACCACCCAATGAGGTTTGAAATAAGTTACATCAAATCCTAAGACATTTCCGTCGCCAATAGCATCTTTAATGGTATATGTATGTAGTCGTTTGCCAAATATATCATGCGTTGAAATTTCTCGAGTTGTTTTGACATCATTTATTTCATCACTGTAAAAGTTCGGAGTGCCCGTGAACCCGAACCAAGTTGTCTTCTTGAGTGCCTTTTTGATTAACTTTACAGATTCTCCACTCGCGCTTCGGTGCGCCTCATCCATAATAATGACATTCCAGTCGTCATTTTCTAAACCTTTTTTAACAGCTTTTGTCAATCCTTGAACTGAAATCAATAAAATTTGCGAGGAGCCTTTTCTCTTTAATTCCCTCTTTAACTCTCTTCCATTAACCTTCTTAATGCGATTTTTAAAGTGAGCATATGCGAAACTTTTAAAATTTTCGAGTGTTTGGTCTATTAAGTCAATACGATCCACAATAAATAGTACATTTTTAATTCTAGGTGCAGATGCTAAGAGTTGTGCAACCTTAAAGGAAGTAACTGTCTTGCCTGATCCAGTTGTATGCCATATATACCCGCCCTCTTTTTGCACAAGTCCGCTTGCTTCCATTTCTTTCATGCGTTGTAAAATTTCTCTTGTTGCTTGAATTTGGTAGCTGCGCATTACCATTATGTTATCATTTGACGCATCCGGGATCATATTAACTGTAACTAAGCGGTGGAGAGCAGGGATACTCATTACTTGATGAATAAATTCAAATGCATCCGTAATATCTTTATTATTTTCGTCCCGCCAGCCAAACACAAAAGTTTTATTATATTGTTCAAATGCATTTGGACGAGCAAAATAATGCGCCGAATGTTGACTCATGATAACTTGAACTTGTACAAAAGCAAACAATCCTTTATACAGTCCGTCACCATGATAACCTTTGAGTTGTTCAAAAGCTCGCCACTGATTTTGTAAATGCTCATCTTTTTCTTCAATATGAACTACTGGAATACCATTAATAAGTAAAGCTACATCAATTATACGTTTTGTTGTTAATCCTTTAGGTAGATTATCAAATCTTACTTGATTGACAATTTCATACCGAGAGCGCCCGCCCGCTACATCATCTTCATAAAAAATTTCAACTTCCAGGCTTGAACCATCATCACGAGTAATAGGAATTGACCCTACTCCACCTGCACCCACTAATAATAACTGAGCATCATACGGTGTTTTAATACGTTGTAGTTCTTGAAGAATTAATCCAAACTCAATTTCTGACAATGGTACTCCATTAAGTTTATGTGCGTTAGTTTCATTTAAAATATCACGCCAATGCTCTTCAAGTTTTTTAATACTAACATTGGATAAGTCTTCCCGATAAGTCCATCCTTCAGTTTCAAGCTTTTTAATTAAAGCTGCTTCAAATTTTGCTTCTGCCACATAAATACGTCCTTTCGCAATTTTGTTATGAACTATTACTGTAATTTTCTCTATATCATACTTCATAGTTCCAATAAAAAATTTAGCTTATGCTGTTTTTCAGTGTAAGTATTGCATTTACACTTGTTATTATATCACGTATTAAAGTTATTGTTTAAAAATTATATCAATTCAGCTACTTAACTATATTTTATTACTCTTTTCTTCATAGACTTAAAATTTTTTGTTGAATAATAAAGAAAATGCTCTAAAAATCTAGAGCATTTTCTTTCCAAAGTTATATCCGCCAATCCGTCATATTATTCTCCAAATAATCAATCCCAAACGCCAAAAGCCCAATCCGATAATCCGTCGTAAACTTACGCGACAACACAATCTCCGGTAAAACCGCATATGGATAAACTTGCTTCAACTCTTCCGTCAATTCTTCCATAAAATCCTTCTGCCCAAAATAAAAATTCGTATAGAGCACAATCGTTTCCGGATCATAAAAACTCATCGTGAGCAACACCATTTTACGAATATGCGCCTTAATCTCATCGACCGAAAAATCAAAGTTATCCCAGTCCACTTGAAGCGGCATATGCTTAATCTCCCCAGCCAGTCCATTTTGCCCTTTCAAAATCTCTCCGTTCATCAAAAGCCCCGCACCAGGTGGAAAACGCTCCGGATAATAAAGCCCAACGATATTCTCCTCTTTCACCGGCCGATTTTTATACCCTAAAATCGCCGCATTCGTATCCGTCTCAACCAACACCGGCAAATTCACTTCCGCCTCCAAAGTCTCCCGCAATTGCACATTTAAAAGTAGCGGAAAATCCATCGCACGTAGCTTACCACCTATCTCAATTCCCGGTACCCCGATTACAACGCAAGAAATCTTCGGAAAAGCACAAACAAGATCTTTCGTATTCCGTTTCAGCGCAGTAATGTCCAAATCCTCTCCAGACATATCCTCCACAAACTCCGGCTCACCAAGCAAATTATAGACCGAAAAAGAATAAGTAATTTTCTTCCACTTTTCTTGCAAACTAATAACCAGCACCTGCTGAAAATTAGGATTAATTTCATACGAAACAGCTCTTCTTCCGCCAGTCGCAACCGAATTATCTTGTTCTAAAATCTCTTCATCTTCCACTAAATCACGAATCAACTTGTTCACTGTAACTACACTAAGCCCAGTCACTTCGGCGATTTCCGCTTTCGTCATCGCCCCTTGTTGCCGTAAAATCGACTTGATATTTTTCTTATTCAATTCTTTTAAATCACGAGGAATTGCCATCATCAACCGCTCCATTCGCAAAGTTATTAAATAAACTTTATAAACTATATTTAATATTAGTTTAACTACTCAGAACCCATTTGTCAAAACAAAAAAAGAACCTCTCATTAGGAGAAGTTCTCTTCGCTTTATTATTTAGCTTTACGAATAAATAGCGAACACAGCAGACCAAGACAAGCCATAATCAGTCCAAAGACAAAGGCATTTTGAATTCCCGCTGTCAGCGAAGCAATCATTTGCTCCGGTCCTACTCCTTGCGCCGTTTCCATATAAGCTTTTTGCCCAGCTGACATAATTGTAATCGCAACAGCCGTGCCAATCGCGCCGGAAACTTGTTGCAACGTGTTCATAATCGCCGTGCCATCAGGATATAATTTTGGCGGCAATTGGTTTAATCCGTTTGTTTGCGCTGGCATCATGACCATCGAAATCCCAATCATTAACACCGAATGAAGCACGATGATGGTTAATGCAGATGTTCCAACTTCTATTCTCGTTAAGAAAAATAGTGCCACAACTGCTACAATAAACCCTGGAATAACAAGTGCGCGTGGACCGTATGCATCGAACAAACGCCCAGTAAATGGTGACATTAAACCATTTAGCACCCCACCCGGAAGTAATACTAATCCCGCTGAAAATGCTGCGAGCGCTAAACTATTTTGTAAGTAGAGCGGTAGTAAAATCATTGTCGAAAGAATCATCATGAAGCTGATAAATACTAAAATAAGTCCTAATGTGAACATTGGGTATTTAAATACTTTCAAGTCCATCAAAGGTTTTTCCATTGTTAGTTGGCGCCAAACAAAGAGTCCAAGCGCAAGCCCACCAACGATAATTGAAACTAATACCGTTGCGCTTCCCCAACCATTTTCTCCCGCACTACTAAAGGCAAATACAACTCCACCAAAACCTAGCGTCGAAAGAATAATCGATAAAATATCAATTTTCGGCTTCGTAACAACCGAAACATTTTGCATAAATTTCATTCCGAATAATAACGCAATAATAAGGAATGGCAAGGAAATCCAGAAAATCCAGTTCCAAGTCAAGTTTTCTAAAATTAGTCCTGAAATCGTCGGACCAACTGCTGGAGCAAACATAATTACCAGCCCAATCATCCCCATTGCCGAGCCACGTTTATGCTCTGGAAAAATCAGTAAAATCGTGTTAAACATTAACGGTAGTAATAGCGCTGTACCTACTGCTTGCACTACACGCCCAATCATTAACATCGCAAACGTTGGCGAAAGCGCCGCAATGAGCGTACCAGCAATCGAAAAACTCACTGCTGTAAAAAATAATCCTCGTGTCGTAAACCATTGTAAAAGTAATCCCGAAATCGGTACTAATATTCCAAGCGTTAGCAAATAACCTGTCGTAAGCCACTGCACTGTCGCTGAACTAATATCAAACACCTGAATCAAATCACTAAGCGCCATGTTAAGCGCAGTTTCACTGAATAGCCCAATGAACCCCGCCATCAAAAATGAGGCAATAATCGGTATCGGCCGAATTTTCTGCCCACCTGTTGCTTCTTGTTGCATATAGTTTCCCCCTTTTCAGACTAAAAATTAAGTAGTCTACGTTTGATATTACGGAGATTTCGCCAATAAGTCAACGTTTCAAGCTCTATTTTTACGAAAAATTTACAAGCTATGCTATACTTCGAAGTAGAAAAGAGGGATTTTTTATGGCCATTTTAGCATTTATTTTAACCTTCATCGTAATGATCGAGCATATTTATATAATGATTTTAGAAATGTTTTTCGCCAATACCAAACTCGCAGCCAAGACGTTTGGCGTGGAGAAAGAACTCCTTGCGAATAAGAAAGTACAGACGCTATTTGCGAATCAAGGGCTTTATAATGGCTTTCTTGCGGCAGGGCTTGTGTGGGGATTGTTTTTCGCAGGAGCAGGATTTGCTGAAACTGTGCAGATTTTCTTTTTGAGCTGTGTGGTTGTGGCGGCGCTGTTTGGCGGAGCAACTTCTTCTAAAGGGATTTTGGTGAAGCAGGGCTTGCCGGCGATTTTGGCGTTGGTTGTGGTTTTGTTGGTTTAGGTGTTGTGGAAAAGGCTTGGATTAAATCCAAGCCTTTTTATAATGGAAATTTAAATTAACATTTCAAACAAATAATTTACTTATTTTTCCAATTTTTATCAAAATCAGACTTGTAAACGCTTCCTATCCATGCTAAAATCATCCTATAAACAAAATATCCTTATTCAGGAATGTTACCAACTTGGGCATAACCTAGATAAATGGAGAATTGGCTTTTTAGGCGAATTTTCGATTTATCTGGGTTTTTATTTTGCTAAAAACTAACAAAAAAGGAGAACAAGATGAAGAAAAATATTTTTAAATTGATGATGGCGTTATGCGCAGTTCTGCTAATTGCAGGTTGCGGTAACAGCACAGCTGCAGACAAAAAAGAGACAAAAGAAACTAAAGAAGATGGCACTGTGACATTTTATGTAGTACGTCATGGTAAAACAATGTTAAACACAACTGACCGCGTACAAGGTTGGTCTGATGCAGTTCTTACTCCAGCTGGTGAAAAAGTAGTTACAAGTGCTGGTAAAGGCTTAAAAGACGTTGATTTCTCCGCAGCTTATAGCAGTGACAGTGGTCGTGCTATCCAAACTGCAAACTTAATTTTGAAAGAAAGCGATAAATCCGCTGATAAAAAAGTCGAAACAGATGCACGCTTCCGTGAATTCAATTTTGGTTCTTATGAAGGCGATTTAAATGAAAATATGTGGACTGATATTGCGAAAAGCCAAGGAAAAACTTTAGAAGAATGGCAAAAAGCTGGTATTTCTCCAAAAGGCTTTGCTGATAGCGTAGCAGCTCTTGATAAAACTCGTGTGAAAGAAGGCGAAAACTGGCCTGCTGAAGACTATGCAACTATCCAAGCTCGTCTAAAAGAAGGTTTAACAGATGTTGCTAAAAAAGAAAGCAAAAATGGCGACAGTAACGTATTACTAGTTTCTCACGGACTAAGCATTGGCGCACTCCTTGATACTATCGAACCAGGATACAAACTTCCTGCAGCTGGTATCAAAAATGCAAGTGTAACAAAAATCACTTACAAAGATGGTAAATTTACTATCGGTGACGTAAATGACTTAAGCTATGTAGAAAAAGGTTCTAAATAAATAACCAGACTAGAAGCCCAAAATAATCTATTTTGGGCTTTTGTTTTACTAAATATAGACTTGTGTTTCTTCCTGACAATTACTATACTTAGAGAAAAAGGAAGCACGGAGGATATCTAGTTGAAGAAACTTACTTATATTATCATTACTGGCTTGGTGCTCGTTTTCATCGTTGGCGCTTTTTGGATTACTAATTCCACTAACAAAACAGAACAAAAAGCTACTCCAACCGAAACCCCTAAAAAAGCAAAGCCAGCTAATGTTAAAACCATTTCATCGCAAGCTAAGAAAACCTTGAATTCCCTAGCAAGCTCAGGAGCCGACAAAACTTCTATTTCCGATTTAAATCAATTAATTAAAGAACTAAAATCCTATCCAGTTGAAAAAAATGATTCTGGCGCCTATCTCCAAAATCTCACAGCTTGTTTAGAAGCTGTAAAATCATATACGACTGGCAAAGCAGATGTAAAAGCGCTTGGAAAAGTATATCCAGCCTTTCTCGCAAGCGAACAGAAATTATCCGCTATCGAAAAAACGTCTCAATATGATTGGTTTTATGCGGCTGCCGCAACCAACCAACAAGGATTAAAAGAAAAAGGTGTTGTCACTTTGACAATGGTTGGTGATAATTCATTCGGAACCTATCCAGAAACACCCGAACACCTCAAATTCGATAATGTATTCAAAAAAAATAACGGTAATAATACTTATGTTTTCAAAAATTGTCTTCCTTGGTTTAAATCTGATGACTATACTGTCATCAACGCCGAAAGTGCTTTTACCAATGCAACAAAAGCTGAAAATAAAATGTGGCGCATCAAAAGCGATCCTGCGCACGTGGCCTTTTTACCAGCAAGTGGTGTAGACGCAGCCAATTTAGCCAATAACCATACAATGGATTACTTCCAAGTTGGTTACGACGAGACATTGAAAGCATTTAAAGATAATAATATACCTGTCTTTAATACCGATGCTCCACTTGAAACAACGATTAAAGGTATGAAAACTGTTCTACTAGGCTACGATTGCCGCATGAGTCAGCAATCCCCTGCTTATCTTGAAAGAATTGTAAAAGACGTGAAGAAATACAAAAAAGAAGATACTCTCCTTATCGTTAATATGCACTGGGGCGTCGAATATCGCGAGACACCAACGGATTATCAAACCCAATTTGGTCATGCGATTTTAGATGCTGGTGCTGATATAATTATGGGCTCTCACCCTCATCGCCTAGAAAGCGTTGAAAAATATAAAGATAAATACATCGTTTATAGCATGGGCGACTTTGCTTTTGGAGCGGATCCTACGCTACTTTCCCGTATGACGTCGATGTTCCAACTTCGCTTTACGAAAGAAGATAATAAAATCGTTCTAAAAGATATTTCTATCGTTCCAACTTATGAAAATTCAGATGGTAGTACGACAGAAAACAATTATCAACCACTCCCTGTGTTTGGTGATGATGCTAAAAAAATTGTCGATGAACTTAACCGTATTAGTAAACCTATCGAAGGCGGCGTAACAGAATACACTTACTTCGATCCATTTTGATCATAAAAAGCGTAGATATCTTTTAACAAAGATATCTACGCTTTTTTTATCTAGCTATTAAAGTGTCGCATATTGCATGAGCCATAATATAAGAAGAAACACTACCAAGAACTAGCTTTTCTACTCGGTTCATCCCCGTCGCTCCACAAATAATTAAATCTGCCTGGAACTCTGCTGGAATGTCTGTAGAAAGTAAGATTTTCGGATTACCTTTAGCAACAAAAGTTTCTACTTGTTTTACTCCTGCCGTTCTAGCTTTTTCTGCGTATTCATTCACGCTCGTTTTTAATTCTAGTTCGGCTTTTTCTTCCAAGCTGCCATCATAAGAAACATTTGGGGAAAAGGCACGCAAATCGACAATACTTGCAATTCCAAGCACGCCGTCCAGTTTGAGTGCCAATTCAAGTCCTTTTTCAAAGGCTAATTTTGCTGGTTCAGAACCATCCACTGCTACAAGAATGCGATGATATTTTTCCATCATATAAAACCTCCTACAACTTTTCTTATAGTATTCCATACCCTATAAAAATGATTTTAGGCCTGTTATTCATCCTTTTGCTAATGAATTCACAATAATTTAAAATTTACTTTTTCTGACAAGTAGTAGTGCCGCTAAACTCAGCATTACTCCTGCGATTGGTAATGCGTTCTTAGTAGTATCACCAGTTTGTGGTAATGCTTTTGTTTTCGGTTGATTTGTTTTTTCGACTTTGTTCTCTTTCGTTGTTAAAGAAGTTTTTTCTTCTGTTTTTGCATGATTTTCTTTCACTGGGTCTTCTGAATTTTCGCCTTGGGATTCTGGGATGTTTGTTTTGCCGGTTTTTTCTGGAGGTGTGGGTTTTCCTTCTGGTGTTGGTGGGATTGGATTAACATATCCGCCGTCGCTAGTAGTCACTGTTACAATTACGGTTACAGGATCTGCTTGCTGTCCGCGGTTATTTATCGCATGTAAAGTTACGGTGTATTCGCCTGGGGTGTTTAAATCTACTACTTTATCAAAATCACTGGTTAAAACGGCATTTCCAGTTACCGAACTATGAATTTCTTGCAAAAATTCGTCAACTGATTTAGTTGTTTCCTTTTTATAAGAAATTTGGGAATCGGCTGTAATAACTGGTTTTTCATGAACGGTTACTTTAACTGTTACGGGAGTCGCTTTGAGCCCTGCAGCATTTTCCGCATTTAATGTTACGGTATATTCGCCTGGTACATCAAGCTTAACTACTTGATCAAAATCGCTTTGTACAGCTGTTCCGTCATCCGTTTCAGCATGGATATCTTTTAAAAATTGTTCTTCTGAAGTTGCATCGTATTGATTATAGTCAAAACTTTCATCAGCTGTTAAATCTAACGTGTGGCTGATATCAAAATATTGATCGTATGTCCCGCTGGAGATTGTATAAGAATTCATGCTTGGTGGTGTCGGGTAGCTGCCAGTTGGGAAGTCATAGCGTGCATTATATTCAATTTCGTCAAGGTTATCGAATTCTTCTTTTGTTACACCACTTACAGTAATACCATCATCGGTAATGGAAAGACGCGAGCTCGGAAGCGCCACATCGTTAAAGCCTAAATAAGTGTTACTTGCGGAAGTAGATTTCGAAAAAGGAGCAACTGTACCATCAAAACTCGTTAAAGGCTTCGGCATCATAGAAAATGGTAAATATAACGTTTGATTTGCTTCATTATAATCTAACTTACCAGATTTAAGTGTAATTCTTGGATTTGTGCGTCCTGTATTTTGTCCGAAAGCTGCGAGAGCTTTCAAGTTACCATTTTTAAAACTTTCAAAATCATTTAACGGTCTAAAATCATCAATACCATCAAATTGTACGAAAAGTGTTGTTAAAGCTGGTAAGGAAGCGAGTGCGGAAATATCTGTAATTTTCATAGAGTTTTGCGCGTAAAGATAGGTTAAATTTGGTAACTTATTGAACATCTTAAAGACATTATGAGTTACTTCGCTTCCGCTAATACTAAGACTTTGTAAATTAACAAGTCCATTTAAGTCTACGAAAAGGCTATCTTTTACATTGTCTCCGCTAACCGTTATGTAGGTCAAAGATGTTTGGTTTTTAATCGGTTCAAGCGTTTGAATGTTTGTATTGTTAAGGGATAGCGTTACCAGATTATCCGCTTCCTCTAAACCTGTTAGACTTGTATAACTAGTTCCTGAAAGAGTTACATTCTTAATAGTAGCTAATTGTTTTTTTGTAATCGGGGCTATACCTGATTGTTTGAGTTGACCATTTAGATATGCTTTTAAGTTATCATCAGGAATATTAACTACATCGGAGGTTTCTTCCGCGTGAGCTGCCGTAGAGGGATATATCATTATGAACATGCAAATAGTTACAAGAAATATTTTTAATACTTTTTTCATTTACATTCTCCTTAGTGGTTGATTTCTTCCCAAAGTATAACGCCATAAAATCCAACTCTCAATACGTTTTTGTAATATTTTTCACGTTTGATTTGCGTTAAAATTCATATTATTCAGTTTATTTTTGATGAAAATCGCATAAAAACAACAAAGAAAGCGCTTTAATAAAGAAAAATAAAAAGATTGAAAATTACATTAACGTAACATTTTGTACACAAATAAAGCTTTCGAAATACTAATATTACACTTCGCTCTATTGTTTTATTTAAAAATTTATCATTTTTCGTTTAAAATCTTAGCAAAAATAACGGTACGCTAACCGCTATTCCTCTCCCCTTTTTATGCTATACTGTTGATATTGACAGAAAAAGGGGTATATTTATGAACAATGAGCAAAACATGAATCAACAAATCGCTTTATTTTACTTCGGCTATAAAGCATTTACAGAGACCGCTGATTTAATTATTGCCAAACATTCACTCAAAAGATTGCATCATCGCATTTTGTTTTTCACAGCGCGGATGCCTGGACTTACAATTAATGAACTTTTAACTTTTTTAGAAATATCAAAACAAGCCCTACACCAACCACTCGCTGAACTGAAAGAGCGCGAACTCCTCACGATCGAGCAAGGTAGACGCGACAAACGCCAACGCTGCATATTCCTAACTACAGCTGGCAAAGAACTAGAAAATGAACTCGGTGCCGCACAACGTAAGCAAATGGCAGAAATATTCGCCGATTCTTCTGATACTGCTGGACTACATTTCACCGAAGTTATGGAAGGGTATGCGAAGAATCGACCGGGCGCCGCTTTAATAAAAGATTTTAAGGAGTGATTTATGATGGAACAAATTCTATTTATCCAAACTGGCTTTGGCGTTGATGTTCACGGCCAAAACATCACAAAAGCAGCCGAACGCGCTGTAAGAAATGCTATTTTCACTAACTCTATGCCCGGTATTCAAGGGCTTCTGCCAGACGGCGACTTACAAAATATGGTTGTTAATATCAAATTGGCGATACCGTGTGACGAGGACAAACTTGACGAAGATACCATTCGCGCGATTATCCCTTATGGCACTGTAACTATTGAAAAAATGGCTGGCGGAATGATGACAACAAGCGGCATTTTCTTGGAAGACAAAGAGGACAAGAACGATTTAATGTATATCGTCAACGCTTCTGTTGAAACTGGATACTAAAGCAAAAACCATCTGACTTTCTCGTCAGATGGTTTTTGGATTTATTAAATAATCTAAAATGGCCTCAAGCATTAGTTTATTATCTTCTGGAACATCCTTTTCTCGCATCACTTCCACGCTTTGAACATATTTTCCAGGTGTGATAAACGCCTCATCAATTCGCAAAATCGTCTCAATCCCCGCTTTTTCCATTTCAAAATGAAACTGTAAACCGATAATATTTTCGCCGTACAAAAAGGCTTGGTTCAAACAACCCTCACTAGCAAATAAACGTGTAGCGCCAGCTGGTAATGAAAACGTATCTTGATGCCAGTGAAACACATTTAATGATTCTCGGAAAAATGATAATTTGTCGGAAGTTCTTTTGACGGGAAACCAGCCTACTTCTTTTTCTTTATTTACAGTGATTTCGCTTCCGAATGTTGCTGCGATTTGTTGCGCTCCGAGACAGACACCAAAAACAGGTTTGTGCTGTTCACTTAATCGCTTTATTAGCTTACGTTCGTCTTTTAACCACGGAAATTCAGCTGTATCATTTATTCCCATGGGTCCTCCAAGTACAATTAAAAAATCCGAGTCATTTGGAACATGAGTGTTTTCTTCAAATAGAGAATGTATATTTAACTGATGTTGGTTTTCTCTCGCCCAATTCGCTATAAGTCCAGGTCCTTCGTGCGGCACATGCTGCAATACATCAATAATCAATTTATCAGCTCCTGTCATTTTTTTCTATTATGACGGAATTCTAATGTTTACGCAACTGCAAAATTGGTTAGATAAAATGTGTTTTTACATAGCTTAGCAATAAAAATATCATCCTCGCATCTTCCTTTTTTTACTGATATAATCTATTTAAAGCAACACAAAATGAGTTTTATTTGAAAGTAAAACTCGAATTGAAACAAAAAGAAAAAGAGGAGGCAACAAGATGAAACAAAGCAAAAAAAGTTGGAAAGTAATGGCGGCAATAGTTATTATTTTGAGCATCACCTTTACAACTACATTAACTTCTAATGCTGCTGATTTAAGAAACGGGTCTGCTTTTAGTTTTAAATTAAGTGATCCAAAAGGAAAATTCAACAACGGGGCTACGATTAGCGCCCACAAAAAAGCATTTGATACTGCGTTCGCTAAAATCAACGCAGCATCGTCTAGAATCAAACTTGTACGTAGTGGCAACGGTCCAATGATTCGAACTCGTTCCACTAGTACACGAGATGAGTGGTACGGGCAAATGTCGGGTAATTCAAAAGCAAGTACGCTTACTATTAATAACTACACCACAACTCGAGATAAATTTAATCAAGCAAATTATAATAAAACAGCGCTACATGAGATGGGTCATGCCTTTGGAATGAAACATCAGTCCAGTAGCAGCATTACAGTCATGAAACAAGGAAAATATGCCTATAATGATTACACCACATTAGATAAAAATAATATAAAATATAAATATGGAAAGTGAGGCTACCCAGATGAAAAAATTTGTCACAGCGATGTTTTTTCTAACATTTTTACTACTAGCAGGTTGTTCCGCACAAAATGAAAAAGCAGCATCCCCCTCTGAAAAAGAAGTGAAGGTGACCAAAGAAACAAAAATCTCCAAAAAGGGTTCGATTGATGCAGATTACAATATTCCGGAAGATTCCAAGGAACTGGAAAATAAAAGCGAAGATATCGTGAAAGTAAAACTAGTGAAAAACAAGAAAATTGGCGATTACGATAAAGAAAAAATGGAATATAGCAGTACTATAAGTGAAGTCGAAGTTTTAGAAACTTACAAAGGCACTTTCAAAAAAGGCGACAAAATTGACGTTTCAGAACCTTGGTATTTAAATGAAGGCGCATATGAATCCATTGAAAACTATATCGCGCTTGAGCAAGAACAAGAATATACATTATTTTTACGCGGCGGACATGACAGCGAAAAACTAAGTTCAATCATCAGCATGGGCTACGGCAAATTTAATGAAAACTTGAAAGAAACAGAAGCTACTCTTACCGATTTCGAGAATTTGGGAGAAGTGGAAGCATATAATTTCATTTCCGAGGAGCAAGAGGAAGTAACCAATTATACTGAAATTAAAGCGGATGTTTTGAAAGAGTTTAATAATTGAGAAAAAGCGTGACTGCGAGTTTGGCAGTCACGCTTTTTTTGGTTTTGATGGATGGTGTATATGAAGGGATTTATATTTTATGATAAGTAATTAAAACTATAGTGAAATACTTTGAACAAGTTGATGACTACAATTTACATTTCACAATAAGTAACTAAAACTGTTTCTACAAGCACTTCAATTGATAATACATTGTCATTTACATTTCACAATAAGTAACTAAAACCTAAACAGTGAGATAGCTTTAGATATTTCAAAATAATTTACATTTCACAATAAATAACTAAAACATAATGTCTGAACCGAAACCGGTCGCTGTTCCTCCATTTACATTTCACAATAAGTAACTAAAACATCCAATCAGCAATAAATTGCGGTACTTTTAAAACATTTACATTTCACAATAAGTAACTAAAACAATCAATACGTTATTATGAACGACAAAGAAATCATGATTTACATTTCACAATAAGTAACTAAAACAAGAGTTCGGCATACGTATTTCCGATGATTCTATATTTACATTTCACAATAAGTAACTAAAACAAATGTTAAGCAGTAAAAACACGAAATTAATAGGATTTACATTTCACAATAAGTAACTAAAACCCGCTAACTTTTCTTCTTACTCCCATCTTACCTCAAATGCTCCTTTCTGTCGACCTACCTAAAAATAGCAAAAATCCTCTCTTATCCGGAAGGTTTCCCCAAGCAAATATCGCCAAGTCCCTCTTCCCGCAACCACTTACAACTTTCTGTCGATCCCCGGTGTTTTTCACGCTACTCAAGATCGACAGATAACAAAAAAACAGCAACTCTACTAAGTTACTGTTTTCTGCTTATTCTTTAAAACAACGGATGCAACGAGCGGTTTTCTTGTACGCCTTCGATTGCGCGGCCTAAGATTCGTCCGATGGAGATGGTTGTTAGTTTGTCGAATTGCTTGTCTTCTGGAAGATCGATGGAATCGGATGTGATGACTTCTTTGATATTGGAGTTTTGTAAGCGTTCGGTTGCGTTTCCCGCCATGACGGAGTGGGTTGCGCAAGCGATAACTTCTACGGCACCTTTTTTAAGTAAAATATCAGCTGAAGTAGTGGCACGGACGCCGGTATCAATAATATCATCGACAACGATTGCGACTTTGCCTTTCACATCACCAATGACACTCATAATTTCGTCTTCATGTGGTCTTGGTTTGCGGTTTAAAATGGCGATTGGCGCGTTTAGGCGGTCTGCGATTCTGCGTGCGCGAACTACACCACTATGATCCGGCGCGACAACTACCACGTCTTTTTCTCCGTAATTTTCTATCAAATAATCACCAATTAGCGGAATTGCTGAAAGATGATCGATTGGAATGTTGAAAAAGCCTTGAATTTGAGCTGCGTGCAAATCTACTGTGATTAAACGGTCGGCTCCAGCTCTTTGAATTAGATTTGCCATTAATTTGGCGGTAATTGGTTCTCTTGAGCGAGCTTTTCTGTCCTGACGAGCATAGCCATAATAAGGCATAATTATATTGATGGAATGCACGGAAGCGCGTTTTAAGGCATCTACCATGATTAAAAGTTCCATTAGACGTTCGTTTACGTTGGCATTCATTGATTGCACAACATACGCATTCGTTCCACGGATACTTTCCTCAATATTAATTTTCACTTCTCCATCACTGAACTTCTGGAGCTCCACCTCACATAAAGGTATATCTAGATAATCTGCAATTTTTGTCGCAAGTGGTCTCTCACTCGTCACAGAAAAAAGTTTCATTTTGCCTGCCATTGCTATCTCCTTCCGCCGTACTAATTTCTTCTCCTTATTATTATATAGAACTGTCTATGCGTTGTCTACTAGCTAAAAACCATTGCTGCAAATAAAACAAGCATTAGCGCGAACTAATGCTTGTTTCGTTAAATTGCGATTATAGAATACCTCCGAACCAATGCAGACCGTAATATACAATCCATGTATACCACTGTGTCCCAACTGCTAGAGAGGTGACTTCTACAGCGTCTTTCGGTATATTATAACCAATTTGACCTGCAAGTTCTGTCATTAAAGGTGCCGCTGCTCCAGAAAGGTAGAGGGTGATAATGACGATAACAATACCTGTGAAAATCCCTCTAAATAAATTCCCTTTGGATGGAACAATAGCAAAAATCATGTAGAATGGAAGCGCCGTTAAATCAGCTAAAGGTAATACTTTATTCCCTGGCAAAATGAACGCTAAAATCAAAGTAATCGGAATCATGAGTAAGCCAAGCGAAAGTACAAATGGATGGCCGATTCCTACAGCTGAATCGAGTCCGATGAATAGTTCGCGACCTGGAAAACGTTTTTCCATGAATTCATGGGCAGCTTCTGAGATAACGGTAAGACCGTCCATTAGAAGCGAAACCATCCGCGGAATAAGTACTAAACTAGCTGCAATGGTTACTCCGGTTTGCAGTACTTGACTCAAAGGCATTTGAGCAATTGCGGCAAGTCCACCACCAATAATTAAACCCATGAGCATCGGTTCGCCGAAAATACCTAAACGTGATTGCACTTTCTCTGTGGACCAATTAATTTTTCTAACACCGGGAATTTTTCCGAGTAGCCAGTTCATTGGATAACCAACAAGCGCCCACCCAGTTGTTTGAATTTGTGGTAAAGAAATCCCCTCTAATCCTAATACATTCTCCACATCTTTTTGTGTCCAGTCAGCGATTTTGAAGATAATTGTCATATTGATAATCGAACTAAGAATCGCAATAATCATGCTTCCTGTTGTTAAGTAAAGTGCACTGGCGATGAAAAGTGGTTGCCAGTAATTCCAAATATCTACGTCCATTGTTTTCGTCCATTTAAAGGCAATCATTAAAATATTGGTTGCAATAATTGCGACGAAAACAAATGGTACGACTTCTGTTCCCCATGCGAGTGATGACCCAACTCCCCAACCGATATCCGTTGCGGTTAATTTAAAATTATAATTTTCTACAAGTGCTTTTGTTACTGGTGTAATAGTCGTTAACATGAGTGAAGTTATAACGCCTAGTCCAACAAAACCAACACCAACTGTTAGCCCCGCTTTAAAAGCTACACTAATTTTTTTGCGGAAAATCACACCCAAAATGGTAATGATAATTGGCATCATAACTGTTACACCAAGGCCGATAATATATTTAAAGAAATCTAGAATAATATCCATTTTGTGCCCTCCCTTTAATCTTGAAGTATCGCAAGTATTTCATTGATCGTTTCTTGTTTTTTTAGGCCTGTTAAAAATGATCTTCCAATAACAACTGGTACATCCCCAACATCACCTGTAACTGTTGTTGAACTAACAATAATGTCTGGCTTAGATGTGCTTACTTTTGACGCTACTTCTTGAACCGTGCATTGACTAATTTCATATGGAATGCGCTTTTCGTCTAGCACCGCACGCACTTTTTTGGAAATAACAGTGGAAGTCGCAATTCCAGTCCCACAACATACATAAATTCGCTTCTTTTTCATCTTAAAATCCCCCTATCATTCTGGGAAAAATAATACTTTCCCGAAAAATTCATTTCTTTCATAGATTCGCTCAAAAACTTCTGGTCCTTCAGCAAGTGAAAGACGATGTGTAATCATTGGTTCAATGTTGATTTGTTTATTAGCTAAGAAGTGAATGGTTGTTTGCCATTCTTTTCCTGGAAATGGTGCAGAAATTGCATTCCATGAGCCCCATACAGTAAGCTCACTACGTACAATTTTTTCAAAATAGAAGCGTTCGATTGTTACATCGGCATATGGAATTCCTAGAAAAACGACACCTCCGCCTTTTTTCGCATAGGCAAAAACTTGGGCAGATGTAATAGGTGATCCCGCAGCTTCTACAACTAAATCAGCATTTAGACCATCTGTATGTGTAGCAACTACTTCTAAAGGATCCTCTTTTAAAGAGTTAATAACCACGTCCGCTCCTACTTCTTTTGCAAGAGCTAACTTCTTATCATCTACGTCAATCGCAATAACTCTTCTTGCGCCAAAAACTTTCGCCCATTGAATTGCTAGCAAACCGATATTGCCGCTTCCGACAACGACGACATCATCGCCAGCTTGTAATTTCGTATGATAAAATCCATGAACGACCACTGCGGAAGGCTCGACAAGTGCAGCAGCTTCATAATCTAATTCGTCTGGTATTTTTACTACATTTTCTGCTGGAAGTTTGATATACTCAGCATAGGCTCCGGGATGTCTTGCTCCGATTACTGTTAGCTTCCGACAGCGGGCGAATTCGCCTTTTTTACAGTATTCACACTCACCACAATAGAGTGCTGGGCATCCGGCAGCCCTATCACCAATCTCAATATCCGTTACCTCACTACCAACCTCAATCACTTCTCCTGAAAATTCGTGTCCCCACACCATTCCTGGCACGTACGGACCAAGTTTACTGTATCTCGAAATATCTGAACCACAAATCCCAACTGTTTTTACTTTCAAAATCACATCATCAGGCTGTTCGATTGTTGGCATATCTGCTTCTTCATAACGCAAATCTCTTTTTCCATATAATTTTAAAGCTTTCATTCTGTTAAAACTCCTTTCGATAACTTCTCCAAATTCGCTTCGATATCTCCTTCAAATAAGTAAGATCCTACAACGATTAAATCCGCCCCTGCAAGTGTGCATTCTTTCGCAAGTTCAGCATTTACTCCACCGTCTACTTCAATTTGAATAGGACGATTTCCAATATACGCTTTGGTTTTTCTGATTTTTTCTAAACTTGATTGGAAGAATTTTTGACCGCCTAAGCCTGGATTTACAGTCATAAGTAAAATACAGTCAATATCATCTAACACGTATTCCAACGTGCTTGGTGGTGTACCAGGATTTAACACAACTCCGGCGCGAACTCCGTAACTTTTAATTAGTTGAATTGTACGGTGCAAATGGGTTGTTGCTTCTTGGTGAACTGTAATCATATGTGCACCAGCTTCCACTAATCTCGGAATATAACGATCTGGTTCATACACCATCATATGAACATCAAATTGAAGCTTCGTGCCTTTTTTCATCATTTTGATTTGATCTGGACCAAAAGCAATGTTCGGGACAAACGAGCCATCCATCATATCCACATGTAATAAATCAATGCCATTTTTCTCTAAGACCTGTAACTGTTCATTAATTCTGCCAATGTCTGCTCCAAAAACAGACGGAACTATTTTTGCCACTATTATCACCTCAAGATTGAATTTCTATGATTTTTTGTAACTTTTCTTTGTCGCTTAGTTTTAATTTTGGCTGACTAAAATGGAGTAATTTCGTTGATTCTGGTGCGTTTCGGGCTGATTTTACCCAAAATTCATTTCGGCTTGGCACGAGAATGTACCACGGTAGAGCTTTTTTCTCTGTTTGCCACGCTGCATATAATTCGTCCAGCTCCCACGTTTTCATTTCTGCTAACTGATTCATTTTTTTCGGTAAGTAGTATGCGAGTGTCCACTTGGCGTATAAAATGGTGGTGGCGTAAATCATTACTACGAACATGAAAATTAACATATTATCTTCAATTAAGTTAACGACAAATCTACCTGGACTTCCTATTAGCCAGTCTACAAAACTTGCAAAAAAACTCCCCATCTATTCCCGACCTCCTTAATTATTCTTAGAAAAATGTTCTATTGCGGAAAGAACATCTCCCGTCTCTTGCGCTTTAAGTAAGGTCGTCATCACCTCCTCGTCTTGAATAAGTTGAATAAGTGTTTGTAGCATATCTAATTGTGCATCGGCACTCCTTAGCGCCATCATAAATACAATTCTGACATCGATTGCTTCGTTATCAGAGGCCATTTCAATAAATGAAACGGGCTTCTTGAGTATTCGTACAGCCACCACTGGCCGAATAACATGTTCGCTATCTGTATGCGGAATGGCCACCCCAGCGTGCGCGGTTAGTAATCCGGTTGGAAAAACTTTTTCCCGTTTAATTACAGCATCTTTATAACTTGGCTTTACTGCGCCCACTTCACATAACTGTTCCGCCATTTCTGTAAGTAATTTTTCTTTATCTTGTTCGTTTGAAAATCGAACCATTTCTTCTTTAAAATATTCTAATACATCCAAATTGCATCCCTCCGACTGGCTGCTTGTTTATTTATTTAATAATTTGTTTCCAACGGCACCACCAGGATGGATGACGGAAAACTGCTCTTTTGTGTAATTCATATAGGTCATTAAGCAAACAATAATTGCATCAAAGCTTGCAATAACAGCCATTGTACTTGCCGTTGCTAGCATATTAAACGGATCAGGTTCTTTGCTTACACTCACTGGGAAAAAGATATCCGCTTCTTTGGCGATCACAGATTCTGGGTTTTCCGTTACACCAATCAGTGTGCTTCCTTTTGTTTTACAAGCAGGAATTAAGTTAAGTAATTCGCCTGTATTTCCACCTTTTGAAATGAGAATCAATATATCTTCTTTTTGAAGTACGCCGAGAGTTCCATGCACAGCATCTGATGGGGTTAAAAAGACTGCTGGACGTTCGATACAGTTGAAAGAATGTACTAATTTTTTCGCAGCGACGCCGGACGTTCCACAGCCAGCTACGACAATTTTCCCTGTGCACTCGGCGATTGTTTCAACCGTTTTAACGAGAGCCTCTTCACTCGTTACTTCCGGTAAACGAGAAATCGCATTTGCTTCTTCTTGCCATGTTTGGTGAATGTTATCTAAAATAGCTTGTTTATCCAAAATTTATTCATCCTCTCTAATTACTAATTGGTTGATTGTTAGCATGATTTTTTCTTTCGTTACATTTTCAAGTAAATCGTCTAAAATTTGGTGATTTTCGGCTAAATGAACGATTTGGTAAAGTGCTTCAATGTGTTGCTCTTTATCCACTGGGGCGATAACTATTACGAAATGAACTTGTTCTGTTTCTGAAAAATATACGCCATTTTTCACTACTAAGAGAGACATAGCGAGTCGATTTACCCCTGCATTAGGCATAGCGTGTGGAATAGCAATATCTTCACCGATAATAATGTACGGATCGTGGAATTTATGGTTATCAATCATGGTCTTTACATAGTTTGCTGTAATTGCTTGTTGCAGTAACAGCGGCTGGCTCGCTAGACGAATCGCTTCTTGATAGTTTTTAACATCTTCACAAATCATGATGTTGTCTTCGGTGATTAAATCATGTAAATAGACTTTTTTCACCCGTTTATTTTCATCTGTAGCTGTGTTAGCCGACAAAACATCAATAATTCCATCTCGTATTGCATTCGAATCCTTTACATCGGCGTTACGTTCCACTACTTCCATGATTTTATCAATACTCGTGAGCTGATTTCCCATTCCAAATAAATTTTGCAAAACGTGTTGCCGCAGTTGCGTTTTTTCGATATCGTTCATAAACGGTTGAACAACAAAGACATTTTCGCCATCTTTTAATGGAATGGAAGAAAAGACAATATCTACTTCTGCTTTAAAAAAGGCGTATTCACGAACAGATATCGTTGGATAAAAATGGATTTCCGGAAATAGTTTTACTAAAATATTTTCCATGATTTTCGAAAAAGTAACCCCGCTCGGACAAAGAACAATCGCGCGTTTTTGTTTATGATAAATATCGTTTTGCGGTATCATATCGCTCCCAATAAACAACGAAATAAAAAATATTTCACCTGCCGGAATTTCACGACCAATAAATTTCGCTAGCGGATCAAAAGCTTCTTTCACAATGAAGTTTAACGCTTCGAATTCTTGGTTGAATTTTTCATAAAGCGTATCTTCTAAATTCATTTGGTATTTAATTCGGTAATAGGCCGGTTTTAAATGTAAGAGTAGTTTTTCGATTAAGATATGTTTGTTTTTAAGGGAAACCAGTGCTTTTTTCTCGAATAACTCTAAGCAGGTGAGGACAACTTTTTCCAAGTCTTCTGTTAATTTTTCAGTTAAAATTTCGCCGGAAAAAATGTTTGTTGTAAGAAGTTGTAATGTGATGAAAAGTCGCTCTTGTTCTGGTACTGGGCCAGTTTTTTCGAGCAAAATATCGGTAATATGATATTCTCTCGTGTCTGAAAGTGATTTCTCATCAATATGAAAAGCAGTGTCGATTAAACGCTTGTCTCTGATTCTTAAGAACATCACGGATAGCAAATAGGGTAGTAATTCGATTTGTTCATAGGTGAATTTTATTTGCATCATCGCTTCTGCTTCTTCAAGTGTGCGGCGAATTTCCATTAGTTGAACTTTTTCAATTCCTGAATACGATAGGAAATAGTGCTCTCCTCGGAACATCTCTTTCACGCTACTTACAACTTGTGTCAGAACCTTGCGCAGTTCCCACTCGCTGCCTGCTAACTGATAACCCGATGCTCTACTGTATGTGATGGTAGTTTCTTTAGGAAGTAACTTTTGCGCTACTTTTAAATCACGAAGAATGGTGTTTTTGCTTACTTGAATCTTCGTTGTAAAATGGGCGAGGGATAGTTCTTCTTTTGCTGTTAAAAGCATTAGCAAAATTAAATTAGCACGTTCATTTTCAGAAGGTAAGTATTCTACGCTCGGATCTCGAGTTTCTTTCTCAGAAAATAGCGCTGTAAGCTCGGGTTCTAATATAAATCGGCCGTTTTTGGAACGCTTTACTTCTGGATAATTTTTCCACTTGAGCCATTCGTTTACTTTCTGAAAACTATAGCTGATTTGGTAACGCGATAATTTATACTTTACTTCGAGTTGTTTATTTGTAATGTTCGGATTTTTTATAACTTCTTGAAATAGTGTTTTACTTCTGTTATCCAGATACATGCGTCTCCCCCCTTTGATAGCCTAATTATAGCATAGGGTTTGGCGCTTAAGAATGCGCTTTCATCACAAGTTTTCTCCACGCACTTCCACAACATGAGAAGGAGATTGTTACTTTTCGTACAATGTAGCATCTTTATTAAAGACTCGAATTGCTTCTACTGCTAGAACTTTATTGGTCATTTGCGAATAGATTTCATAAGGAATGGTTACCGTATCTGCGCCGTTCTCATAAGCTTGCATTACTTGCCCACTATGTTTAAAGCTTGCTGCCATAATTTGTGTTTTAAGTATCTTTTTATCAAAAAAGTGACGCATTTGAGCGATTTCTTTAAAAGGATCGATGTTCGCCGCGCTCATCCTATTCACATATGGGGCAACAAAATCTGCACCAGCTAAGGCAGCCACGATTGCTTGATCAGCCGAATAAATAGCAGTTCCTAAGATTTGAATGGTTTTATCCTCTTTTTTGAGTGTATCGATCACGTTAATACCAGTCTCATGTGCCGGAATCTTAATAGCTATTTTGTCTTTCCCAAACGTAGCTAGTAACATGCGCGCATCTGCCAAAATTTCCTCATACGTAAAACCAACTGTTTGTACAAAAACTTGTTTATCCGTAAGTTCTAAAATACGATTAATCGCTGTTTGGCGATCGCATTTTTCTTTTATTAAAATGGTTGGGTTCGTTGTAATCCCTTTAAAAATGGAGCTGGCTTGAATTTTTTTCACGTCATCTAAATTAGCTGAATCTAAATGCATTTTTTCTCACCTTTCTTGGATAATTTCTCTTAGTGGCGCTAGTTTTTCTGTATAACTACCTGCCTTTTCGTTAAACAATGCAGCAGTTCCAACGACATAGACATCTGCACCAATTGGTTCAAGCAACCGAACTGTTTCTTCAAAAATATTGCCATCTACTTCAATTAATGGTTTGTTGGTGTGGCTTTCAAGCTCTTTTTGAAGTTTCTTGATTTTTTCTAGTATATGATACTGGAATTTTTGCCCAGCGAATCCAGGATTAACAGTCATCATTAAAACCATATCGACTTTATCTAAAAATGGATAGATCCGTTCAATTTCTGTATCCGGGCTGATGGCGATGGACGGTTTGATTCCTAGCTCCCGAATATGCTTTATAGTCGCATCGACATCAGGTGAAGCTTCTACGTGGAAGGACATGTAAGTCGGCTTTATCTCCGCATACAAATCCACAAATTTATCAGGATTCACTGTAGCTAAATGAATATCAAGCAGCATATCTGTATTATTTTTTATATCTTGAAGGACATAGGCACCCATTGCTGCATTTTCTACAAAAATACCATCCATCACATCACAATGGAGCATTTTTACATTTGCTTGTTCGAGTGCGCGAAGTTCGTCAGCTAGACGAAGCGAGTCTGCGCACATAATGGAAGCCGCAATCATTTTCATTCAACACCCTCCTGTTCCTCAAGCTCCGCCAATTTTTCGAGCCTTGTCATATGCCTACCGCCTTCAAATTCCGCCGCAAGCCACGTATCAAGTAAGAGTAACGCCAGACTATCGCCCAGAACACGTTCACCAAGACAAAGAACATTACTGTTATTATGTCGCCTAGTCATCATTGCTGAAAAAGCATCTGAAACGACAGCAGCACGCACACCTTTGATTTTGTTGGCTGCCATGGACATTCCAATCCCTGTTCCGCAACAGAGCACACCTAGACTGTTTTCAGTTGCAACAAAGTGTCCTACTTTAGCAGCATACTCTGGAAAATCCACGCTTTCGACTGAATAACAACCAAAATCTTTCACCTTGTAGCCGCTTTCAATTAAATGTACACGAACTTTTTCTTTCAACTGAAATCCGCCATGATCAGCTGCAATTGCAATTTCCATGTTATCCTCTCCTTTCTCACATTGATTGTAGCACCAGTCTCATCAAACTGTTAGAATTGTTCGGCCCCATTTTTCTTTACTTGAATCCGCAAGATGGTAAATTAGCTCTATCAACAAAAAAAGGCTGAAAAAGCACTGAGCTCTTTCAACCTTCTATGACTTATATTAGCCTCTTAATTCGGCTTGGATTTCTTTTAGTTTTTTAGGAGTTACGTCGTCTCCAAGTGGATCAATAATCGTTACGTGATGTAAATTATCTTGAACAGTTCCTCGAATTTTCTTCAAATATTCTTGACGAAGGGCAGCTTGTCTTTCTTTTTCAAAAGCAGTTAATCCTTCACTTTTTTGTTTTGCAGCAAGTTCATTAATATTTTTTAATAACAATTTCATGCTATCCCTCCTATCATTATAGAGTTACTTTTAATAAGTAACTAACAAAATTATAATATAAAGGTCAATAAAAATCAAACTTCTTTTTCGAGCAGCTTTTCAGGATCTCGTACTCTTGTTTTTTTGCGTTCATAAATAAGATCCATTAATGCGCCCGAACCAAGCAGGACGCCAATAATGATAAAAACGAACCCAACTAGCTGGGGGATTTTAATTGCTTCTCCAAGGAAAAGTAATGCGCCAATGAGTGAAAATAGTGGATTGAAATTCATAAAAATAGCCGATCGCGACGGTCCAATTTTCCCAACTGCATAATTATAAACGAAATTACCAAATGCCGTTGCAACTACTGCTGATACGACAAACAAAAGCCATAGTTTCCATGAATGAACCGCTACTAATTCTGACATGCCATCCGGCTCCATGAAGCGACTTAAACCAAACAACATAACCGAACCAAGAAATAGCATATATCCAGTCATTAGCCCCGTGTCCATTGATCCAGCGAGCTTTTTAATAATGATGAAACTAAATGCCTGGGAAGCCATCGCGATAAAAATGTCGATATCTCC
Source organism: Listeria monocytogenes (assembly GCF_013282665.1). Taxonomy (GTDB): domain Bacteria; phylum Bacillota; class Bacilli; order Lactobacillales; family Listeriaceae; genus Listeria; species Listeria monocytogenes_C. Next base: position 1,668,131 of record NZ_CP054041.1, on the reverse strand, counting down.
AAGTGAAATCCCGCTAATTCCCGTTCCATTAGAAAGAACAACCAAACTCACACCAAAAATTCCTGCTAAAAATCCGAGTGCACGCCATGCACCAATTCGTTCACGGAGAAAAACCACGGAAAAAATCGCCACCACAATCGGCGCAGAACCAAGAATAAGCCCAGCATTCGTCCCAGTCGTCAGCTTCAGCCCGTTTGACAAGAAAAAGTGATGAATAACGATATTAAAAATACTTGCGAGGAAAATTAAACCAAATTCTCGCTTTGTTGGCAGACGTAATTTTTTGGTGATAAATAAAATCATAATAACGGTTATAGCTGCGGTGAAAATCCGAAAAGATGTCATCGTAACAGTCGGAAAATAGCTAACTAATACCTTCGTCATCGTGACATTAAAACCCCAACTCGCCATCACTGCAATTAATAAAAAATAAAGTCCTATCGATGCTTTCTCTTTCTGCAAAACAAACACTCCTTTTTTATAGAAAAATGCCCCTTAAATTACTTTAAGGGGCATTTCATAGCGTCATCTTCCGCAGCCTTCCACAAAGCTATAACGCGGAAAATGGGGCAGTGATACTTAAGTCACTGCTTGTAGGCTCATCGCATAGACCCAACTATAGCATGGATAATTTTTTCTGTAAAGCGTTATTTTGTGGTTTCTAACCAAATAGAAGCAATTGCTTCATGTCCTGCTTTGGTCGGGTGCACCCCGTCCTCAGCTAAATGAGTCGGTCCATGTTTGATAGCGAGGGCGTTCATTAGCCCATCTAGCGGAATAAGCGTTGCGCCAAATTCCGCCGCAAGTTCGCGCACGGCTCCAATTTTAGGATCTAAATCCCCACGCCACGCTTTCCGGTCTTCCGGATATGGTAATACAAACGGCTCCATCAAAATCAGTTCTGCGTTTGTTTCCGTTTTAATTCGGTTCAAAATCACGCGATACACTTCTTTAAACGCTGTTACCGAAGTATCTTCCCATCTGCTGAAACTAAACCACGTATCATTTATTCCAATCATCATCGTAACTACATCTGGTTGAAGTGAGATTGCATCCGCCTCAATACGACGATGCAAATCCGCCACCCGGTTCGCACTAACACCACGATTTATAACCATTACATCTTCTTTCTCAAGCTGTTTTGCAATCATTTTCACATAACCATGTCCTAATTCGCGGTCATTTTCAAAATCGCGCCCCGCATCTGTCACACTATCACCTAAAAAAAGCAATTTCTTCATTTAGTTCCGTCTCCTTTAAAATTCCTGATGTCTTATTATAACAAAAAAACCTTAAACTTAGACGATTAATCTAAATTTAAGGCTTTTGCCTTTATTAAAATTGTTTATGCAGTAAATCAAGGACATGGCGTAACTCATTAACATCCATTTGACCAGGAGCTGATGCTTTTTTCGCAGCGCCAAATGTCATTGCGGAGCCAAATACTTCGCCAGCAAGACGACTGATGACACCAGTTCCAGCCATTGACATCGTAATAATTGGTTGATTAGCTTTTTCAGATACAGTATTCGTTGCATCTAGTAAAGTTAGTACGTCAGCAGCAGATTTTGGCATGACGGCGATTTTCGGAAGGTCCGCGCCAAGTGATTCCATGCGCGTTAAACGAGAAACGATTTCTTCTTTCGCAGGTGTTTTGTCAAAATCATGGTTCGACATCACTACTTTTACATTGTTCTTGTGAGCTGTTTCAATTAAGCGTAAAACGTCTGCTTCTTCATTGAAAAGTTCCACGTCTACTAAATCAATTTTGCCAGTTCCAGCTAGAGTTTCATTTAATTCAAAATAAAATTCGTCACTAACGGCTAACTCGCCGCCCTCTTTTGCACTGCGGAAAGTAAATAAAATCGGTGTTTCTGGTAAAATTGTGCGAATTTCGCCAAGTGCGGCTTCCACTTTAGCTAATTCTTTGACGTCTTCAAAAAAGTCAACGCGCCATTCGACCACGTCCAAATCAATTGTTTTTAACATTTCTGCTTCTTCTTTAAGCGCAGCAACCGTTTTACCGACCATTGGTACACAAATCTTTGGCGCACCTTCACCAAACGTAACATTCTTTACGACTACTTTATTCATGTATAATTCTCCTCATTCGATATTATGTTTTAAGATTAGCGATAACCTTGTTCTTTTGCAAGTTTTTAAAATAGGATTTCTTTAATGTAATCTACTGGCATTTCTTTGTGTGTCCAAATTTCGAAAGCTTTCGCACCTTGCCAAAGCATCATGCCTAAGCCGTTAAGTGTTTGACAGCCTTGTTCCTCTGCGATTTCAAGTAATCTAGTTTTAGTTGGTTTGTAGACAACATCCGAAACGATTAATTCTGGACGAAGCATATCCGCACTTGGTAGAAGTGTTTCGCCTTCGAAAGGTTTCATCCCAACGCCAGTCGCATTCGTGAAAATCACACTTTCTGCGATTTCTTTACGTAATTGTTCGTGGTCTTCGATATCAAATAATTGTGCTTTACATTCTGTTTTCGAATTGATTTTTTCTACTGTTTTTTCTGCATTCGCGTAAAAATCGTCTTTTCTGTTGAAAATAGAAATTTCTTTTACACCGTCAAGAGCAGCTTGGATACAAATAGCTGTTGCTGCACCACCAGCGCCGCAAATCGTCATTTTTTTGCCGATAATGTCATGTCCAGCTTCTTTTAGCGCGCGCATATAACCAGTGCCGTCAGTAATGTGTCCAGTTAACACGCCGTCGTCATTAACAACTGTGTTTACCGCACCAACTAGTTCAGCGGCTGGAGAAAGTTTATCTAAGTATTTATGAATGTTTGTTTTGTTTGGCATGGAAACGTTCCAGCCGCGTAAGTTCATTGCACGGAATCCTTGTACAACATCTTTCAGTTCTTTGTCACCAACTTCAAAAGCAAGGTATACATAATCAAGCCCTAGTTTTGCAAAAGCTTCGTTATGCATTGTTGGTGATAAACTGTGTCTGATTGGGGTGGCGATTAACCCGATTAATTCTGTGTGTCCTGTAATTCTTTCCGTGATTTTGTTTGCCATAATAACATCGTTCCTTTCCAAATTAAGGTTTATTTGTGAAAATGTGAACTTATATAAAGAGCGAATGTGGCAAAGCGGAGTCCGCCTTGCCAGTTCGGATTACAAAGAGCCAATTTTTTCTAATGTAGTTAAAATATTTCTTCCTTCGCGAACGCCTTCCAAGATTTTTCTTGTTGCAGCGCTGTCGCCAATATTTACAATTTCAATTTGTTTTTCTTTACCGTATGCCGCAAGTTCTTCCATAAGTGGACGTTCTGGTCGCATTCCGAGGCAGACAAAGCCGTAATCAAATGGAATCTCGGCGTCTACTCCGTCATGCTTCACTTTGAAATGATCCGCTGCTACTTCGGTTAATGCAGTTTCTGTTTGTACATCAACATTGTTTTTCTCGATAATGTCCATCATGGAAAGCCTGGTAATCATATCTAAGTCTTTTCCAAGAAGTGGCATCATTTCTACAATTGTAACATCCGAGCCACGTTCTGAGAAGTACTCGACTACATCAAGTCCAACTGCACCACCGCCGATAACTGCAACTTTTTTGTTACTAAATTCGGTAAAGTCATCGATATTCGAAATAAGTCCGAAAATCGAATGAACCTTACTGCCTTCTTTGTCAATCACGTCATGCAAACCTTTAATCGGTGGAAGTAATGGTTTGGATCCTGTGGCATTGACTACCACATCAGGATTAAATGTATCAATAAGCGCAGTATCAGCTTTAGTGCCTGTAATAACTTTTAAATTGGGTAATTTTTCTGCTCGGTTCGCTAAATAATTAGGGAAATCGGCAATTCTACTTTTATCTGGAAGGTTGGCAATTGCTCGTGCCAAGCCACCAGTTTGTTCATTCGCTTCAATTAGCGTTGTGTTACAGCCAACTTCGGCCGCCGTACAAGCTGCTTCAAGCCCTGCTGTTCCGCCGCCAATTACGACAACATTGGTCGGACGAGTTACTTTTGTTTCTTTGTATTTATCTTCATGAATAATATCTGGATTTACCGTACAGCGAATTGGTTTTGACTTTGAAATTCGGTGATCCGCGCAACCGATATTACAAGAAATACATTTTCGAAGCATGTCTTCTTGACCAGTTGCCACTTTGTTCACCCAGTTAGGCTCAGCGATTAAGCCACGTCCCATCGCAAGCAAGTCCGCGTATCCTTCTGACAAAATTTTCTCTGCCGCTTTTGGACTGCGAATGTTACCGGAAGTAATCGTTGGTTTGTTAAATTTATCTTTCACCGCTTTTGCAAGGTAGCTTCTCCAGCCATCTTCCAAGTTCATTTGGTCAATTTGCAAGTATAGGTTGTCATTTATTGCCGCTGATACATTCAAAATATCCGCTTCTTCTTGGCAATAATCTAGCAGTTCCAAAATGTCTTCTAAATGGTTGCCACCTTCTGTAAATTCATCTGCACTAAAACGCAACACGATTGGGAAAAATGGACCGACTTCCGCGCGAACTTTTTCCAAAATCAGTTTGACGATACGCGCGCGATTTTCAGGCGTTCCACCAAATTCGTCCGTCCGTTTGTTGTATAGTGGCGATAAGAATTGGCATAGTAAGTACGAGTGTCCGCCGTGGATTTCAACTGCATCAAAGCCAGCTTGTTGGGCGCGTCTTGCTGCATCACCATATTTATTGACGATTTCATAAATTTCTTCTACTGTAAGCGGCCGTGGCACAGTCCCACCTTTTTTAGATGGAATATCTGACGCGGAAACTGGTTGAAGTCCGTTCAAACGAGCTGGATAAGCAGATGCGCCAGCGTGGTTAATTTGGATGGATACACAAGTTCCATGTTTATGAAGACGTTCTGTTAATTTGTAAAATCCAGGAATATATTGGTCATTATCAATTCGAAGTTGCGTTGTTCCATTTGTACCATAAGGAAAATCTACACAAGCGTTTTCAATAGTGATTAGACCCGTTCCACCTTTTGCGCGTTGTTCATAGTAATTCATATGTTCTTCTAAAAATTCGCCATTTAATCCAGCTAGGTTTGTCCCCATTGGCGGCATTATCACACGGTTTTTAATGGTCATTCTTTTTACAGTTAATGGTTCAAAAATACTCGGATAATCTGTCATAATAAGCCTCCTGCGACTATAATCTCAGCAAATGATTTGTTACATTATTCACGTTCAATAATGCACAATCTTATTTCTCTTTCATTATAAGTCAGGAACAATTATTAATCTAATGTATATTTTTCGATTTATCCATAGATTTTTTCTATACAATCGCTTACAATAGAGTTATCAAGGCATTCCGAGGAGGTAGTTTCATGAATTTGCGTCAATTATACTATTTTAAAAAACTAGCTGAAAAAGAGCATTACACGATTGCTGCCGCCGAACTCTCCATTACCCAGCCTAGCCTAAGCCACTCTATCGCAGAGCTTGAGCGAGAACTTGGTGTTTATTTATTTGAAAAACAAGGCCGCAACATCCGTTTAACAAAATATGGACGCTTCTATTTAACTTATGTGGAAAAATCCCTCGCCGAACTAGAAAAAGGTGAAAAACTGTTACACGAATTAACGAGCCCTTCTCACGGAAATATTGATTTAGGTTTTATTTACACCATGGGCGCACACACGGTTCCCGAGCTCGTCCAGAATTTCACCAAAGTCGAAAGCCATAAAGACATCACATTTTCCTTTTTTCAAGGCGCCACTAAATCAATTATTCCTGACCTGAAAAATGAAAAATTCGACCTAGCGATTTGCTCCTACGTCGAAAATGAACCTGATATTGAATTTTTGCCATTAACAAAGCAAGAGTTAGTCGTCGTTGTTGCCGAAAATCACCCACTTGCCAAATATGATTCCATTGATTTAAAAGACACCGCAGATTATTCGTATATTTTCTTTTCTGACACCAGTGGCCTGAGACCGCTCATCGATTCCCTTTTTGCTGAAATAAATATTCAACCAAAAATCGGCTGTTATGTAGAGGAAGATACCTCGATGGTCGGCCTTGTGAGCGTTGATTACGGTATTTCGATTATGCCAAAAATCTCGTCATTATCACATTATAACGTCAAAGTATTATCCATCAACGAACCAAAACACGATCGTTTTATCTATCTAGCAAGTTTAAAAAATCACTACATTTCGCCTGCTTCCAAGGCTTTTAAAGATTTCGCATTACGTTATGGTGAAGAGCATTTTCTATAAAAAAGGAGCCAACCAAATCGGTGGCTCCTTCTTTATTTAAAAATAAATACTTCCCGCTTCGGCATCCGCATTAAATCGGTACAACTCGCCAACTTTTTCTAAATACGGTAAATACTCGATATTCTCCATAAATTCTACTTCATCCGGTAAAATCCCTGGCTTCGTGCAACCATCTAGCGTTTGGTAAAGTAGTTCTGCTGAGAAAGTTTCTGGCAAGAAATCACGAATTGCCGTCGTCAGTAAAAACTCCTTGGTAATCGCACTAAATGCTTTTTTCAGCATATCTAAATGGTCAAAAGCAAGCGGAAGTTCCAAAGCCTCAGTCATTGGGAAAAGTCCGATATCCGCCGCGTCATCCCCAGCCGCACGTTTCTCCAAAGCTTCTGCTGGCACAATCGCATAAAATGCCCGCGAAATAATCCAACCGCGCGGATCACGACCCGGTTTATCAAATACCCCAAACGGAATCAACGGAATATCTGTCAAACTTGTTTCTTCTTCTAGTTCACGCTCGGCAGCTTGGTCCGCAGATTCATTTTCATCCACAAATCCGCCCGGAACCGCCCATTTTCCGCCTTCCATATTTGGTTTTCCTTCTGCATTTGTAAGGCTTCGTTTAATTAATAAAATATGTAATGTTGGTTTCCCGTTCAACTCTTTTACTGTAGTTAAAATCATATCGCTCGTATAGCCATCTGGTGTACGAAACTCTTTTGCATTATAATTTTTCAGCGCATCTTCTTTGTTCACAAATTCTTCTGTCATGTCACAATCAGACTCCTTTTTGTGTATTTAGCTCTTTCCATTATAGTATCACAAAAAAAAGAATTTGTTCCAATCACTGGAACAAATCCTCTTATTTTTCGATAATTGTGCGACCTTTATAAGTGCCATCTGGTGAGATGCGATGTGACATACGGTATTCGCCTGTTTCACTATCGCGACTTAAACCTGGTGTTGTTAAGCCTTTATGCGTACGGCGCTTGTTTTTCTTCGCTTTGGACGTACGTCTAGCTGGAACTGCCATCTTGCTCGCCTCCTTATTTCTTACACTTGTATCATTGTAACGCTAATCACACGAAACATCAATCTTACAAATCAGCTAAATCCTTCACCCATTCATTCAAAGGACGGCGTGGTTTTGCTTCAGGAACTTCGGCTAAGCTAGTTAAGTGCAAAGTTCCGACAATTTTTTGCTCAGCAGGGATACCTAAATCTTCCGCAAACTTCGCATCAAAAATAAATCTATTCGACCGCCAAATCATCCCAATTCCCGCTTCCCAGCCAAGCAATTGAATGTTTTGGATAAACGCACTAGTCGCCCCGATTGATTCGAAATCCTTTTTCCCATGACCGATAATATTCGTCGTCACAATGAGTAAGTAAGGCGGCGTAATAATTTTCTTCGCATAGCCTGCTTTTAAATCCGCAATCTCTGCTTCAGAAAAACTAACCCCTTGTTCGCGTTCGTTAAACTCGATGATTTTCTCGATGTATCGCTCTTTTTCAGCAAGCGTGTGTAGCACATATACATTCCACGGCTCTACTTTGCTATGAAAAGGTGCAAAGGCTGCTTGCTCTAAAATAGTGTTCACTGTTTCTCTTGAAATTGGCGCGTCGCTCGCTTTTTTAATGCTACGACGTTCCATAATTGTTTTTTCAATCATGTTTAATCCCCCTTAAATGATAAACGTTATCATTTAGAGAATTATAGCATGATTGGATTGTGGGTTGCTAGTAAAGGGGCTTTTGGAAAGAAAACCACGTATTTATTTTCTCATCTGAAAACAAAAAACAAGCCATCTACCTCGAAACGGCTTGTTCATTCACTTCTTATTTTTCAACAATCACAGGGTTTTGCACATGAACCACTTCAAAACGAGCGATTGCATTTCCTACGATGCCTTTGCGATCTTCTCTTTGTTCTCTAGTGTCTTTTGTTCTGCCGTGTGCTTTTTTGAAGGAATCGCTTTTCACCCAATTGCGTTGAGCTTCTTCGCTTTCCCATTTGCTTGTTACTACTACTTCTTCATAGTCTTTGTCTTCTGGTTTGCTGTGCCATAGTTCGAAGCCTAGGAAACCTTCTACTTCTGCAATATCTTTTGTTGGATGTCCGTCGCCATTTGCGCCTGTGAACTGACGGATCACATGCTCTGCTGCGCCTTTTTCTACCTTAATCGTATTAGTTACAATAATCATTCTTAAATCCCCCTTGGATAATTGTATTGTATGTATAATAGGCTAGTTCCTTTCATTATATTGATAATGATTCTCAATGTCAATTTTAGGGAATGGGTTTGGAGTGGGATTTAAAAAGAACAAATTTCACAATTAATGAAATTTGTTCTTTCGTTTGTTAGTCTTTTTCAACCACCGGAATCCAAACTTCGGAATAATAATCAGCGGCAGTCGTGTCGCCTTCTGTGTAGACTTCTAGTTCTGGAGCGTTTCCATGGGTGTAGTTGCATGTTTGGAACCATTCGCCGTAAATGTATTCCCACACTTTTTGGATTGCGTTGGGTAGTGGACCGACTGATTGGAAGATGGCCCATTTACTTGCTGGGATGGTTAGTTGTTCCATGTCTTCTGGCGGAGTGAGTTCGGATTCAATTGCGATATAATAGTCCATTTTGTCGCCGTTCATTTGGCAGACACCTAAAATACCATCAATTGTTGCAAATTCAGCTAATTCGTTGATTCGTTCGGCATCGCCATTTGCGTTTGCTTCTTGCCAAAATTGGCTGATTTTTTCTTTTTGCGCATCGTTTTCAACCGAAAAAGTTCGTTTTTTCCCCACAGCTGTAAAAGCATTTCGTTCGACAATTTCTACTTCCATGACTTTTGTCCTCCTTCAATTGCTTTCGGTACCTTAAGTATAAACAAAAACTATCCAATCTCCAAATGGAAACCAGATAGTTTGAATTATTATTCTTCTGCTGCTGCTTGTTTTTGTTTCATCCGTTCGCGCACGCCAACTCGTTTGATTTGTTTACTACGAAGTTGCCCACACGCAGCATCAATATCTGTCCCGTGTTCGCGGCGAATAACACAATTAATACCATTTTTCTTAAGCGTATCATAGAAAGCGAGTACGTCTTCTTTTGTGCTACGTTCATAATCGATATGCTCGTCCACCGGGTTGTAAGGAATCAAGTTAACATAAGCTAAATGACGATGTTCGCCGAGAAGTGCCGCAAGTTCGAGCGCTTCTTTTTTATGGTCGTTTACACCTTTTAACATAATGTATTCAAACGTGATTCGGCGGTTAGTTTTGTTCACGTAATAATGGATTGCTTCCATCAATTTCTCAATTGAATATGTCTTGTTAATACGCATAATGCTCGTCCGCAGTTCATTGTTCGGCGCATGAAGGGAAATCGCTAAGTTGACTTGGAAATCCTCATTGGCAAAATCAATAATGCGCGGTGCAAGACCACTTGTTGAAACAGTGATATGGCGCGCGCCGATTGCTAGACCTTTGTCATGATTAATCACACGCAAGAAATCCATCACATTATCGTAATTATCAAACGGTTCCCCGATTCCCATTACAACCACGTGACTCACGCGTTCTTCCAAATTACGTCCATCCAAATAATGCTGTACATTCATAATTTGTTCCACAATTTCGCCAGCAGTTAAGTCGCGACTCTTTTTCAAAAGACCACTCGCACAAAAAGTACAGCCGATATTACAGCCAACTTGGGTCGTTACACAAACCGACAAGCCATATTCTTGCTTCATCATCACGGTCTCAATTAAGTTCCCGTCACTCAGCTTAAATAAATATTTCGTCGTGCCGTCTGCCGATTCTTGCACCACTTGTTCTTCTAAAGTGTTCATCACAAAATTCGCTGTTAAAAGTTCAATTGTTTCTTTTGGAACGTTACTCATTTCTTCAAAAGTTTTGACACGTTTTCTATAGAGCCAGTCCCACACTTGTGTTGCGCGGAATTTCTTTTGACCGTGTGCTTCTAGCCATTCTGTTAATTTTGTCCATGTTAATCCATAAATGGAGCTTTTTTCCATTGTTCAGCCTCTTTTCAGGTCTTGTTTTCGTCTATAAAGATTATAGCTGTTTTATGGTTCACAAGCAATGCTATTTCGTAAATATCAGCCGTTTGTCCTGTCTCGCACAAAAAAAAGTAGCTATTCTGTAACAAATAGCTACTTTTTCACTTTATCTAAACATGGTTTGCGTTGCTTTCGCTAGCACTTTTGGATCACGATTATGTGGTGTTACTGGGCAGATTTTTTTATCGATATCAAGTAACGTATACACGGCGATTCTAGCAGCGCGAACGGAATATTCTTCGGTGAAAACCATATCTTTTGGAATTTCCACAAATTGGCTAATCATCGCAAAGTTTGTACTACCTTCCGGAACAACTGCCGGACGATCGCTCATTGCTCGTGGCTCGAATTGCGCATCGATGTATGGCATGTAGCACGGAATTACATTGATAATATCCGCTTTAATTTCTTCAAAATCGTCTTGCCAGTTCAAATGACACATTAATTCATATAAAATTTCTTCCCCAGTACATTCTTTCATCGGTTTTTTCACGAAATCACCTACGCGGTCTGGATATAATCCGTAACCCCAGAAAATCGTAGTGTTTGCATCTTGCGCTTTAAAATGAGGTTGTGCGGCCACAACAGTGCTCATTAACCAATTAGAATCTTTAAATGTCATGAGCGCACCACTTCCTGGAATGTTCCCTGTGAAGCGTTCAATGCGTTTTAATAATTTATCGCCATGACAAGTGACGGTAAAGCTTTGCCAGTTTGTTTCTTCTTCATGACCGAAAAATGGCTCTGGATTACCTAAGTTTGGTTTCTTTTGCGCGACTTTGTACCAAAGCTCACCGGAAATTGGTTTTTCTTCTGGTTTTGGTGCAGGTGTATTCATATCGCCAAGAGTTGCGCTATCCGTCATACAAGCATTCGTCATAATCACATCATCGTCCGGGTCAAGTTCGATAGTGGATCCATCCGATAAATGAAGTGCTGTCGCTGTAATTCCAGGCGCATCTTTGAAATCAATATCTTCCACCGTTTGATTAATCGTAAAATCAACATGGTGTTTATCTAAAAATGTTTTTAAAGGTAAAATCAAGCTTTCGTATTGGTTTAGCGGTGTTCTCGTTACACCTTCCAGCGTATCAATCCGACTAAATTCTAACATCATCCGATTCATATAACGTCTAAATTCAAACAAGCTGCTCCATTTTTGGAAAGCAAAAGTGGTTTGCCACATATACCAAAAATTCGTTTCAAAAAAGTGTTCATCAAACCAATCACGTATCGTTAAATTATCCAGTTTTTCTTCCGGAGTAGCGAGCAGTTTCGTCATCAACATCCGGTCATTATTATTAAATCCCATCGAATGCGCATCGAGGATATTGCGATCTTTATCCACTAATCTTGCTTGCGCATGGGTTGGATGTAAATGGTCAAAATTCAAAATCTCTTCAGTAACACTAAAGTTCGGCATATCAAGCGACGGAATACTACTAAATAAATCCCAGAAATTTTCATAAGTTTCTTCATTCAACATCCGACCACCGCGACAAACAAAGCCATGTTCCACGCTTCCGGCTCCATCATTACTTCCACCTAAAATATGCATACCTTCAATAATATGGATATTTTTCCCATCAAAATTGGCATCGCGAATTAAATAAACAGCTCCCGCCAAACTAGCAATCCCGCCACCGACGAAATACACTTGTTTGTCACCATAATAGCGCGCTTTAATTGCTTCATCCACTGCCCGTTCTTTTTCAGCAGCCTTTTGTTCAGAAATTTTCTTTGCGGCAATCCCTGTTCCAATTGCAGCCCCAGTTAGAGCGACTAGCGTACGTTTTTTATTTTTCATCACTATCTCCTCCAATTTCTTGATACAGATAGTATACCTCGCCTCGTTCGCTTTTAATCTGGGCAAAAGAACGCTTATGTCTGGTTTTTAGACAAATTAGCGATATTGTCTAGTTTTCGCGGTACATGCTGTTTGCCAAAAACTCCGTATCCTTCGCAAGTCGAAATAGCTGGTTCGCAATCGTTTCTGGAGCCTCTTTGAAACCGCGTGTAATCCATTTAATCAGTACACCCGAGCATCCGTAAGAAAAGAATTCCGCATAAAACACCCGATCTGCCTCGTTCACGGCTCCATTCGTATCAATTTTTTCAAATAAATCCATAAACAGCGAATTCGTTAGTTTTGAAAAGCAAAAAGAAAGGATACTCGCATCCGCGGAAACCGTATTTTTATAGAAATCAGCATTTTCTTTAATCGATTCCAGCATTTTCAGCACATGCTTATCCCAATTTTCAAGCGTAATTCCATCCGCCAAACAATGGAAAAAGTCATTTTCATACGTCCAAGTAAGCAAATCGTATTTATCCGTAAAATGGTAGTAAAAAGTTTGCCGATTAAGCCCACAAATATTCGTAATATCCGCAATACTAATTTTTTCAAACCGCTTATGCTGACAAAGCTCCATCAGCCCACCAGCAATCGCTTTTTTAGTAATGAGTGATTCCGCCATGGCATCCGCCCCGTTTCGTTTGTTTGGGTTAATTGTATCTCAGGTGGGGTTGGAATTGCTAGGGAAAGCATGGGAGAGATTGGTGCTTTATTATATACTTGAACGAGTTTTATGAAGTATATCCTATTTAGATAATAAAAAATCCCCTATTGATTCGTATCAAAATAAAATGTAATTTATTATAGACATATAAAAAGAGGAGGCGAAAATGTGCCTCCTCTTCTAAAGCTTATTGTTATTAATAATCCACAATTGCTATCAGACTAAATTAGCGAGTTCTTAACTCCGCTTAATTTACTGCTACTTCGATTTATTCATCTCTTCCAATTGTTCTTGTAATGGTGGGTGTTTCATCTCGCCTTCTGTTTGTCCCGAACCATCTTTATAAGCATCCAGAAAAATATGGTAAGGTAAGTCTATTCTTTCATCATAGCTATATTCATACTTTAGTTTTGAATCATCTTTAAAAACTATTTTTGTAAGATAACCACCCATTTTCCAATCTTTCTTTATCACCCTAGTTTCAATTTGATTGGATTTGATTTTTTGCTCTGCTAGATAATTATCCACTGCTTTATTCGCCGTATGTTTGGGAATTGCAAACCAATAAACGTATCCAATAATACTAAGAATGAATATTATACCTATTGTTATCCACCATTTTTTATACTTTTTCATTTAGTTACACTTCCTAAGACATGAGATTTATTTAAAGTATTTCACTTGTTGTGGCTTATATGCTTTTGAAAAATAGTTTGGTAAATCATACACGGTAACTAAGGACGGAAATACTTGCACAACAGGCTTATTTCCTGTTCCGAAATAATAGGCTTGAAGTACAATCTTAGAACAGTAAGTCGGATTCTTACTATATCGACTTCCTGTCATACCGTATTTGGGGAAAATATTTTGTTTGGATGTACCGTTTGTTGAATAGTAATTTTTATCAGCCCAGCTAGCTGCGGCATTCGCAACTGAACTATCCTTCAGACGGTAAACTTTTACCCAACCTCTTGTATCATAATAATCCATCCACCAACTTGTAGTTTTTTGTCTCGTTGTTTCTCCTTTGCCAGGAATATCTAGTATATACTCATTCCCATTCGCAATAGCAGAATGCCCTAGTAATCCAGAAGAAGATGTTCCATTTGTAATCAGAATGTCCCCTTTTTTAATATTATAACCTTTATACACACCTTTAAGCATTGGCTTCTGTGGAACTTCTTCCCAATTTTCATCCACTACAGGAGGTTGACCATAGTTGTTTAACTTTATCCATTCTTCATAAGACATCGACGCATCATAAACACCGTCTTTTAAACCATCTTGATAGACTTGATTATACTCACTTTCATTCTCTTTTATCCATGTTTCTAAGCTTACATCTGCTTTATTAATAATCCCTTCAGATACTCCCTGTTGATACAATGCGTCATAATCCACTTTTGTTTCCGCCTGAGCCATCTGCGGAGATAGCAAAATCCCACTTACTAACAATAATGCTGTAATAACACCTATTAACCTTTTTTTCATTATGCTCCCTCTTTTCTATGCATTAATCAAATAGTTGTTCCTACTAAAACCATAGCATAAAAAATGAATGTATAACCAAAAATGTAATGAAATGTCCGATTCTTGTCATGAACGACCTATTTTAGACGAAAATCAATACATTAAGAATTGATTTACTTAAATTTATGTTCAAAATAACACAAATTGTGTCAATATACATAATTTTATACATTGAAAAATAAAATAAGCCATTTAAACCTTCTAATAAATAACCTTTTTCATATAGAACTATAATCCCACGTGTATAAAACGTATTTTTATACACGTGGGATTACTTTATAAAAAATGACTGGAATGTTCCACTACTTCAACCGAGTCAGTCACTGAGCCGGCTTAGGTTGGTTGTTCTCTCGCTATTTGCTCGGCATCTTGCAGCGCTTCATCCCGCTTGATTTGGTAAATAGATGTGCCGATTGCGTTGGCGAATGGGTCATTTTTATCGCGGAAAATTTTTGCAACACCAGAGATTTCGTCGAGAATAATCACACTACCACCGCCAACAAGAACTAGCCTTACACCACTCGAGCTGGTTTTCATTTTGCCAAGCGCATCCTCGGTTATTTCAATAATTTTTTTATAAGCTTTCTCAGCAAAATTGGAATTGCTAGGGAAAACATGGAAAACGTTTGTTCGCTAATATATAATTAAAAAAAAGAGGTGAATATGATGAAAATGACAGACCCGCTCTACGGAACATTTGAAATAGAACCTGTTTTGGCTGAACTAATCCAGAGCCCATTGGTTTCACGGCTAGCATACGTGCATCAAGGTGGCTCGAGTTATTTAGTAAATCCGCTTTGGGACCTTAGCCGGCTTGATCATTCGATTGGTGTGATGCTTTTTATTAGGAAGTTCGGTGGCTCTTTGGAGGAGCAAATTGCTGGCTTACTGCACGACGTATCGCACACTGCTTTTTCGCATGTGGTGGATTATGCGCTTGATTTTGAAGAGGAAGATTATCATGAGCAGATTTTTGAGGACTTTGTAAAAACTTCGACGATTCCTGCCATTTTAGAGAAGTATGGTTATTCTTTTGAAGGGGTTTTTGATGATATTTCGAAGTGGACCATTTTGGAGCAAGAAGCCCCGGAGCTTTGTGCTGACCGGATTGATTACACGCTGCAAGATTTGTATCGACACGGAAAAATTAGTTTGGCTGAGGTGGAGGAATTTTTGCAGGCTTTAGTAATGGTTGATGGGCGGCTTTATTTGGCAAATATCGCTCTTGCAGAATGGTTTGTTGCGCAATATTATTCGGAAGTGATTGATTATTTTTATGATCCGCTGAATGTTTATAGTTATGAGATTTTGGCGGAAGCAATGCGCATTGCGTTTCAGCAGGAGACGATTACGACGGCTGATCTTCGGTTGACTGATGCTGAATTGTTAGCTAAATTGAATGCGAATTCAGATGCTCGGGAGAAAATTCAGTTGCTCGAGAGTCCCCATTTGGAAGAAAATGAGGTGGACTTTAATTATCATCATAAGAAGAAAATGCGTTTGATAAATCCCTCTGTTTTGGTGGATGGGCGGCTTATTCCAGCGGATGAGCTTTCAGAAAAAGTACGTGAAATGAATCAAGAGGCGAAGATAAAGAGTGAACGTGGAGCCTACATCAAAGTAATACAAAAAAGTAAGCAGTAGTACTGCTTACTTGAAATGCTTGTGTTTTTGTTTTAATCATTTTGCTCTTGTAATGGTGGGTGTTTCATCTGATTATCCTCTTGACTTGAGCCCTCTTTAAAAGCACTGACATAAATATGGTAAGGTAAGTCTATTCTTTCATCATAACTATATTCATACTTTAGCTTTGGATCATCTTTAAAAACTATCTTTGTAAGATAACCACCCATCTTCCAATCTTTCTTTATCACTCTTGTATCAATTTGACTAGATTTGATTTTTTGTTCTGCTAGATAATTATCCACTGCTTTATTCGCCGTATGTTTAGGGATTGCAAACCAATAAACATATCCAATAATACTAAGAATGAATATTATACCTATCGTTATCCACCATTTTTTATACTTTTTCATTCAGCAACACTTCCTAAGACATGAGATTTATTTAAAGTATTTCACTTGTTGTGGCTTATATGTTTCTGAAAAATAGTTTGTAATGAAGGAAATACATGTACTACAAGCATACTTCCTGTACCAAAATAGTTGTTCCTACTAAAACCATAGCATAGAAAATGAATGTATAACCAAAAATGTAATGAAATGTCCAATTCTTGTCATGAACGACCTATTTTAGGCTAAAATCAATACATTAAGAATTGATTTATTTGAATCTATGTTCAAAATAACACAAATTGTGTTAATATACATAATTTTATACATGAGAAAATAAATCAAGCTATTAAATCGTTCAAATAAATAACCTATTTCAATTAGAACTAGAACCCCATGTGTATAAAGTGTATTTTTATACACATGGGGTTCCGTTATAAAAAAACAGACTGGAAATAAAGTAATTTCTTACTTCGTTTCCAGCCTGAAGTCAGCAATGCTCCACTATTTACTCTTCTTAAACCAAATTCCCCACAACTTTCACGCGCAATCTGGTTGCATTACCCGGATGATATGCCAATGGAATTTCTTCCACTTCCACCACTTCAATCGAGTCAGTTACTGCGCCAGCTAGAGTTGCTTGTTCTCTTGCTTTTTGTTCAGCATCTTTGAGCGCTTCTTCCCGCTCGATTTGAGAATAGATGTAGATTTGTTCGTATTGCCCACTGATTTGGGAAATGGATGCGCCGATTGCGTTGGCGACTGGGCCGTTTTTGTCGCGGAAAATTTGTGCAACACCAGAAATTTCGTCTGGAATAATCACGCTACCACCGCCAACAAGCACCAAGCTTACACTACCCGAACTGGTTTTCATTTTATCAATCGCATCTTCGGTCATGTCAGCGATTTTTTTATAGGCTTTTTCGGCAAAATCGGTTGGGATATGTGCGACTAATTCAGGGTTACCGATTTCAGCCATCCCTAGACGAACCGCGATGTCCGTTGTGGTCATCGTTTTACCTCCGAAAACTAGTGCTTCTTCGGAAATACGGTAGCCAACGCTATCTGGTCCGATTGTTATGTCGCCATCTTTTTCGCGAACGATACTTCCTCCACCAAGCCCGATGGAAATAATGTCTGGCATTCTAAAGTTCGTACGCACTCCACCAACATCCACCGCAAGCGAGGACTCTCTAGGAAAACCATCCGTCAGCACTCCAATATCAGAAGTCGTGCCACCAACATCGAGAACCATCGCGTCTTTAAGTCCCGCCAAATAGGATGCGCCGCGGATACTGTTCGTTGGTCCACAGGCAATCGTCAAAATCGGGAATTGTCTTGCATAGTTTAGTGACATTAAAGTCCCGTCGTTTTGGCAAAGATAGATTTCAGCGTGCTCAATTCCTTCTTGTTCTAGTGCTTTTTCAAAACCATCACTCGTTGCCGCAATAACTTTGAAAAGGGCTGCGTTTAAAATCGTCGCATTTTCGCGTTCAATCAGTCCAACAGAACCTACGGAAGAGGAAATCGAAACCGGAATATCTGCACCAAGTTCTTCTTCAATAATTTTTTGAACAGCTAATTCCTGATCGTTTTTCAAGGAAGAAAAGACGCCAACAACTGCGACGGATTCCACTTCACCTTTCCAACTAGCTAAGGTTTCACGGATTTCTGCTTCGTTGATTTCTGATAACACCTGACCATCGTACTCATAGCCGCCACCAGTTAATTTATATTTTCCAGATAAAAAGCCAACCATGTCTTCCGGCCAAGCTGTATATGGTAAAACGGATGCTGTTGCCGGATAACCTAAACGAAGAACGCCCACTTTTGCTAATTTTTTACGTTCTACAATCGCGTTCGTACACTGCGTTGTTCCAAGCATGGCGTGCGTTACTTTCGAGCGATCAATGCCCGTTTCGCTCAATACGCGATGAAGTGACTCAGTAATTCCTGTTTCAATATCTTCACTCGTTGGCATTTTTACACTATGAATGAGTTGTTGATTTTCATCTAAAATGACGGCATCGGTGTTTGTACCACCAACGTCAATTCCAATTTTATACATGACGGCGTTCCTCCTTTTTGACAAGTTCTTCTAGTGGTTCAAAATCGACATCATAACCGAAATAGCGCGGCCCGACTGTTTCGATACCTTTGTCCGTTCTCCAAGCATCATCAGCTGGCAGTGCCATTACACGGACACGTTTACCGTATTTGAGCGCTTCCGTCGTTACCGGCATCAGCGTTTCAAGGTCTACCATGCAAATTAAATCTGGTGTAATCGCTATTGGTTCGCCATTTTTCTCCGCAACAAGATTTTCGTTTTGGAAATGGACAATGACTTCGCTACCCGTGTCTTTGTTTAATCCGTCGATTTTCACACGACCAAAGTTGAAGCCAGCACGCGTTTCCCGAACAACATCGGTAATTTTCCCTTCGAACAAATGATAACCGTGCGTTACATCTAATAGTTTTTGTAGTTTTTCCGCTTCGTCCATTGAAGTTTCACGGATTACTTTACCGATTTCTTCCGATAGTGTTACGATATTTTTAATACTGCTTTGCTTAATTTGCGCGCCGTTACACGGATACAGGCTCACAAGAGAACTCGCGCCCATTTCGACCGTTGTCACACGTGCAAGTCGTTCGGTCCATTTATTATCAATCGTTTCCATGATGCCAATATTACCTTTTTCATCGGTGATAGCCATTGGTGTTGCGGAAATCCCGTCTAGATGGAACGTCACCATTTGTAGTTCTGGAAAAGCTCGGCCCATGCCGTCGCAGTCTACCATTGGCAATCCTAGTTGTGCAGCCACAACGATTGGAATCATTGAGTTTACTCCGCCAGCTTCCATTGGAAATGTTCCTTTTACTTCTTTGCCTACATATCTACCTAACTTTTCAAATACACGAACGAATTCGTCGCCTTTAGGAAATTTTTCAATGAGTACAGAAGGCGCCCCCATCATCGCAGCTGGAATGAAATAATCATCATCCGCTATTTCGTCTGGGGATAAAAGTTTAATTGGTCCATGTTTTTTAATTGCAGTTAATGCCATCATCTTCCCTATATATGGATCTCCGCCGCCACCAGTGCCAAGAAACGCAGCACCAATCGCGATATTTTCAATAGCTTGTTCATCTAAATAACGCATTTATTTCCCCTCCAAGTTTTCTACATTGTTCGTTTTCCCGCTTAACACTTTTGCCCCAACTAAGTAAACAGCCAGCGACAAGATAATGCCGATAAGTGGTTGATTTGGTAATTGTGGTAGCTCTTTAAAAAATGTCAAAATGACTGGAATTCCCGCGATTACCGCACCAACTAGCCAAGAAATTACACCAAGCCAGTTGACACCCGGTACTGGTGCCCATTTGGATTTGTCGCCTTTTTGGACAATCCAGTAAGAGGCTATCATGACTCCTGCAACGGGTGGTACCATTGCTGAAAGTACAGACATAATCGGAACAAAGTGGTTCAAAATTCCGATAACCGCGAGTATTGTTCCAAGTCCGCCCGCAACTGCCACAGCTACTTTATGATATTTTTCAGAGATATTGAATACATTAATAATTGCGATACCACCGGAAAAGGCGTTGACCGCATTGGTGGTCCATGCCGCAAGTATCAGGCCGATAATCCCAAGAACTGGTAAGCCTAGATTGGTGAATACTACAGATATATCAGCTGTTCCCGCCGTAAGTGCAAGCACTGCTCCAACCGTAATCATAAGCACACCAGATGGTAAAATCCCAACAATAGCTGCTTTTACAACGTCTTTGCGCGATTTTGTATATTGAGAATAATCTCCTGCAATTACTGCGCCTAATGCAAATGAGCCAATTGTAATTGCCAGTCCCGTCATAAACGACATATTACCTGCTGGTTTATAATTTTCAACAATAGCTAGTCCTCCACCATTTAAAGAAACAACAAGACCATAAATACATACAAATAATAAAACTGGAACTGCGATATAATTTAAAATACTCAAAATACGAATACCATAAATAGCTGAAAGTAACATGATAACTCCCCAAATCAAGGAAGAAACTGGTACTGGAACATTCATTCCATAAATACCTAGAAACTGTGAAAATGCTGCGCCACATACATTGGCTTGAATACCAAACCATCCTAGACAAGCAATTGCTAAAAGAATGGATATAATTTTTTTCGATCCTTGTTCACCAAAAACTTGTGAAGCTACACTAACTGCCGGAATACCTAAATCACTGCTTTGCATTCCTTGATATATCATAAATAAAACAATAACGCCGTATCCTAAAAGTGCTATTAAAATTGCTTCCCAAAGAGGCATACCTGAAATTAAAGTTCCTCCAACTAGTAGACTCGGTACACAAATCATTGCTCCGGTCCACACAAATGCTAAGCTCTGCCAGGATTGCGTTTGCTCCACTGATTTCTTCTCTGTCATTATGTTCCGCCCCTTTTTTCTTGAATTTGTTATATTAATGACTAATTATATAAGAACTAGCTATCATTTGTATTTATCAGAATTGAAAAAAAATAGCGCAATCTTTGTCGATTTAGACAAAAACTGTGCTATTTTTAATTATTATTGTTATTTCCGCCAAGGAGACGTCGGATTGCCACTGCTAAATAGAGATTGTAAGATTCAGGGATTTTTGTCGCTGGATATTGCAACAACTCATTGATTCGTTGTATTCGATATTTAATCGTGTTTTTATGCAGGAATAGTAATTCAGCCGCATGATTATAATTAGCTTCACCTTCCAGTAAAAACACAGACAGCGTTTCAATTAATTCCTCATTATCCTCTAAAGACTTCAGTGGTTTCATTTGTTCTGCAATCGCTAATTCTCCCCGATCTACTATTTCCACACATTTTGCGGCAAAATCAATTTCTTGAAGAGAATAAATGGACTTGTTCGCATAAATCGCATTCGCTGCATTTTTATATTCATTAACAAGCGAATAAGCACTTTGCACATCTGACGTTTGCTCCATTCCTTGGCAAACAGTAATTTTTAAGTCTATCCCAGACTCTTTCATCATCATTGCAAACTCATTTGCTGTATGTGTCCGGTCCCGCTGTGCCACTGAATTATCAAGTAAAACAACGATATTGTCTTCAAATAAATCAATTAAAGAAACTTGGAAGTGACTAGCTACAAAACTTTTCAGTTCAGCTAAAACTTGCTCATTGTCGCGAATTTCTGCTGTTTTCACAAGCCACATCCATTTAATAGAAGAAACATCCACATTTAAAATCTTACCAAGTCGCCTCATTTTAACACTTTCATCATTTAAAATGGCTTTCATCAGTTCAGCCGTACTAATTTCGACATAGTTTCTGCCCCATAAATTCATAAACACTTGGACTACTTCGGTAATTTGCATGGCTACATCGGCTGTTAATGCGCCTTTTTCTTTCATCATAAATAAATGCATCGCTTGCATCCCGTCTTGAAAAATCGGTTTTCTGGCCGTATAAAAATCACGTTCATCCAAAGTAAGTTGCACGAGCTCGTGTTCACCTATTTGTTTGGACGCTTCAATTACCCGTTCAAAATCCCAGTGGCGGGTTCGCGGCCAAGTGATAGAATTAATTACTTGGAAAGAATTATCTGTTAAAACGAGCGAAGTATGTGTCCTATCAGAAAGAATTTTCAACGTCGTATCAATATTTCGTTGCGGCGGTCGCACACTCGAAATCTGTTCTAATGATTCAGTTACAAAGTTGATATCTGTCATTTCTTGCTTCACAATTGCTTCTACTACTTCATAAATCACTTCGCTATATCTAAGTGACATCTCATTTTCAGGCATCACGATAATGGTAAAATCAAGCTCGTTTGCAAAATCAATCAGCTTTTGATCAATCTTCGGAACAAAAATCCCCACGTAGTAAAGAATTAAAGCAACTTCGCCAACCTTATGTAATCGCTCAATTGTACGGCACTGCGCCTCGACATCATCACGAATATTCACAAAAGCAGATACAACAATTTCACTACCATAAAATTCATCATTATCAAACAAATCATCTTCCAATAGAGCTACTTCTGTGTATTCTAAAACAGAAATAGACGAAACTAGTTTCGATAATCCAGATTTTCCAGAGACTACTTTCGCTTCTTTTAAAGATGGTAATTTCATTAAATCTGCCAATTTTACGCTCAAAGTTCGCCACCTCCAGTTAATCTAAGTGTAAACAATCTCCTAGAAAAAGTCCATGCCACGTTAAATCTTTTACATTCAAGGCCTATTATAGTAGCATTAAACCATGAATAAACATATTCTGACTAAATAACTTACGATAAGAAACGGAGGCAAATTATGTCTATAGAGCCATCCATTAAAATAAATGAGATTATTAATGAAGTTGAAAAAGTAATTGTCGGTAAACAACATGTTGTTAAATTAAGCTTAACTGCCCTACTAGCAGGCGGTCACGTATTACTGGAAGACGTTCCCGGAGTTGGTAAAACGATGATGGTGCGCACGCTTGCTAAAACAATTGGTGTTTCTTTTAAACGAATTCAATTTACACCAGATTTACTTCCCGCAGATGTGACGGGGGTTTCGATTTTCAATCCTGAAACGCGTGATTTTGAATTTCGTCCGGGTCCTGTCATGGGAAATATTGTTCTTGCGGATGAAATTAATCGTACTGCGCCTCGAACCCAAGCCGCTTTACTTGAAGGCATGGCTGAGAACAGTGTGACAGTAGATGGTATTACGCGCAAACTTGCCAACCCATTTTTCGTTATGGCGACACAAAATCCGATTGAATATGAAGGAACGTACGCCCTTCCCGAAGCACAATTAGACCGGTTTTTGCTTAAAATTAATATTGGTTACCCGACAGTCGAAGAAGAAATGCAGCTGCTTACGTTAAAACAATACCAAGATCCACTTGACCAAACGAAGCAAGTAGTGACGCTCGACGAATTACTGGAACTAAAAAATAAAGCAAAACAAGTTTTTATAGATGATGTTTTAAAAAATTATATTATTCGCTTAGTTGACGCGACTCGAAAACACCCTTCTGTTGCGCTCGGAATTAGTCCGCGTGGCTCGCTCGCGTTCATGCAGGCCGCTCAAGCTTTTGCGCTTATTGAAGGTCGAGATTATGTAATTCCTGATGATATTCAGTATTTAGCACCGTATATTTTCACCCATCGTCTCATTTTGAAGTCTGAAGCTTATTATAATGAGGAAACAGCCGAATCCATTATTGCTTCCATTTTGAAAAACACGTCAGTTCCGGTAGAAAAGAGGTAACTAAATGTTGAAAAAACGCCTCTTATTAGCATCTCGGTTGATTATTATGCTAATTATTTACGCTGGGCTTTGGACTTATACGTTATTTCAAGGTGATACGGCTAGTTGGTTTTTAACCTATTTCTTTAGTTTTATCCTGTTACTTTTATTTTTGTCCTCGATTTATCCACTAAAAGCGTGGAAAGTGAGTCGGAATTTTGTTAAAAATACCTATCATGATGGCGATTTAATTGATATGCAAGTAGCATTCACTCGAAAATCGCGTTATCCGGTGGGTTATTTGCTATTCCAACAAAAAATACCCGCTACCTTTGGCAAAGTGAGGGCTCGCCAACAAGTGGTTTATCCGCTTTTTAAAAAGCATTTCATGGTCACATTGGCTGGATTTGTAGGCGTTCGTGGGATTCATTCATTTCCACCTGTTGATGTAGAAACTAGTGATGCTTTTGGCTTGTTAGAGCGTTCGCGCCAACTATCTTCCGAAAAAACGCTTACTATTTATCCAACCTATTTTCCGGATGTACTAGAAAAAATCAGTGAATCTTCTCCAGAAAACGAACGCAATGCCGCTTACTGGACGCTTAAGAAAAACAGCAATTTGCACAGTTTGCGTGAATTCTCTTCTGGTGACCGCATTTCCCTTATTGACTGGAAATCTTCTGCTAAAAGCGACCAACTAATGACGCGAGAATTTGAAAATAGTGCGACATCGCGGTTATCCGTCATTTTTTACGGGGCGAGCCATCCCAATTTTGAGTTATCACTTCGGGCGGCTTACTCGTTTATTCGCAAAATCTCCGAAGATAATGGAGAAATTCGTGTTACACTTTTAGGCGATCAAACGAGTAAATTTGCTCCGGCGAAGGGTACGAGTAGACTTCAAGATATTTCGACTGCTTTTGCAGAAATAGCCTCGGTAGATAGTTTGACGCTGCAAGAATCGCTTGATAGTAATTTACATTCTGGAGAGAAAATCCTTCTGTTCACACCATGTATTGATACGATGTTAATGCAAAAAGTGACTCGTTTAACGGATAATAAACAACTCCAAATCATTACTTTTCCATCAGAGCATTCTAAAGCGATGGATGCTCCAGCGATTTTCCTTGAGCCAGCAAGTCTTCTAAGCAGATGGGAGCGTGAAGCTAAATGAAAAGATATTTAACGCTTGTCATGCTATTCATTCTATCTGTTTTGCTTATCTCTGAGTGGATTTATCCATTCGCTGAGCTGACCGAACTCTCTACAGCAAACTGGATTATTTTGTTTATCACCCTTTCACTCGGTAGTTTTTTCCTCCGTTTGAAATATTATTGGACGATTCCGCTTCATGTCGTGATGATTATCATTGTTTCAGGAATCTACTATGCTAAAGGTGGTATTCTGGCAGGGAACTGGCTTGGTTCTTTTTTCCAAATTACTTTTAATGGGTTTAGAGATATGGTACAGTTTCGCTCATCCGATATATCTATGGACTTTATTTTAATCGTTTTTTTAATTGCTTTATGGCTTTTGAGTTATATTACTACTTATAGTATTCTGCGCAAACAGCGGGTTATGAGTGTTTTAGTTTTAACTGTTGCCTATTTAGCGGTTATTAATACCTTTACAGATTATAATAGTAATTGGGCCATCGTCCGAACTGTATTAGAAGGATTTTTATTACTTCATCTTGCACTGGCAAGTCGGATTGCAGCGCCAAATAGAATTAGCGCGGACTCCTTGAAACGTAATGGTTTGTTTTATCATATTTTTGTGATTTTATTACTGGCCGTATTTGTTTTTAGTTCGTTAATGCTTCCGAAAAAAGCACCGATTTTCCCTGATCCAATACCAACGATAAAAAATGTGCTTGGAATTAATACAACGCGCACGGTTGGTTATAGTGAAGACGACACAACGCTTGGTGGTGCTCTCAAAAAGGATAATGCCACTGTATTCACTGCTCGAGCGGAAAAAGGGCACTACTGGCGCGTAGAATCGAAAACGGTCTATACTGGAACCGGCTGGGCAAATGCAAATTCTGGGGATGTCATATCCTTCTCTTCTGGTGATAATTTCCCTATTCAACTTACAGAACAAACAACTGGTGCTACCAACACAGCCGAAATTAGCTTTGCTTCTTCTAGTGATTACATGCCTTATCCATATGGAACACAAACAGTTAATGGCGCAGTAGACTCATTTAGTGCCAATTTAACCATTGAGCGGGTTGGTCCTGTGGATACGATCAAAAATTATACGGTCCAATTAAAAACCCCCGTTTATAATATTGAAAAAATGCAGAATGCTGACTTCAGTACACTTTCTAACACTTTTGTTTCCAAATATACTCAAACACCAAAAGACTTACCAGACCGGGTGACAAAACTGGCGAATAAAGTAACGAAAGACGCCGATTCGATCTATGACAAAACGAAAGCAATCGAAAGCTATTTAAGCACTTCTGGCACGTTTACTTACAGTACAGAGGATGCGAAAGAAACGCCTAGGGGAGCCGATTATGTCGATCAATTCTTATTTGAAACGCAAATTGGGTACTGTGACAATTTTTCTACTTCTATGGTAGTCATGCTTCGAACGCTTGGGATTCCAGCAAGATGGGCCAAGGGCTACACACCCGGTGAGGGTGAGAAAAAAGAAAATGATGCTAAAACGACTTACACAATTACAAATAACAATGCACATTCTTGGCCGGAAGTATTTTTCCCAGGTACTGGATGGGTTCCATTTGAGCCAACAGCAACATTCTCCAATCCCGAAAACTTCCAAGAACCAACAACGGAAACCGCTAATAAACCTGAAACACCTAATGATAGTACGAGTACGCCAGAAACGCCAAACACAGCTGATAAAACGCCAGAACAAGATAACGGTAGCAGCTCCACTGGTGAAACACCGAAAAAAGAAGAACCTAAAACAGAAACAACGACCTCTAACATCGAAATTCCGTCTTGGGTTTGGTGGATTCCTGCTGGACTAGTTGTGGTAATGCTCGCACTAGCTATTATATTCAGACGCAGAATTCGTAGCTATTTATTGCTTCGTTCTCTGAGAAATAGTCCGGAATTTGGCAAAACCTATCATAGACTTATGAAATTACTTGCTTCTTATGGTTATGTCCGCGAATCGAGTGAAACGTTACGTCATTTTAGCGCCAGAGTGGATGCTGAATTAACAACGACAGAATTCTCACGACTAACGAAAATGTATGAAGCGCAAGTTTATAGTAATGGGTTAGATAAAAATGTGATGAGTTCAGATGAGATTGAGCTTGTTGAGAAATTTATAGAGCTCATCAACAAGAATAAAAAATAAAGTAAGGGGCTCGTACCATAGCACGGGCCCCTTACTTTATAACTAGATTTTCGCTCTAGAACGATTAATATCTTGTTCCTCGATTATTTTCTCTTTAATTATTTCTTGAGTAAGCTCTTTCGTCCCTTGATTCGAGAATTTATAATAAAATATTTGTAAATTATTAGCATTTACTGTTAGCTCTATGTTTGTGCCGCAACTGTATAATTCTTTTAGTAATTCATTTACTTGATTCACATATACGTCCATTTCTAAATTAGGCTCTAAAGTTACATTCACTTTATTGTATGCCCCACTTTGCTCAAGATAATCAGAAACTTTATCTTCCTGCGTCCATTTTTTTTCAGTGATTGGCGCTTCTAAGCTCACAGTTGAATCTTTAACGAAACTCTTTTGGTTGATTATCTTTATAACTATTTTTTCAGCATCTTTTGAGAAAAAATTCACTGCATAATTATCTTTTAATTCATTGTTACTACTTGCCCACGCTCGGAATTGATACTCTGGAGCATTTTCCGCAACCATAATGGCACCATAAGAATCCGCGGTTGGATAGGTTGCATACTTTTCTTCTTGCTCTATATCAAAATTTTCTCCGTATTTTTCTTTTAAAGCTTCTTTAAGATACTTATTTGCTTCATCTTTGTTAGAAAATGATTGCACCGTTGAACAGCCTCCTATAGCTACTAATATTAAACACATAAAAATACTAATACACGTTATTTTTAATTTTTCCAAGTAAATGTCACCGCATCTCCATTAATAATTATATTACTAATATCAGTTTCTTTTTTTAATGCTTCTACAAAATCATTTCTAAGTTCTTCGTTTGGTATTTCAATACGTTCTACCATATATAAATTTTCTTTAGTTTGCCCAAAATTAGTTTGAATGGCTAAGTTCCAAAAATGATCTCCATTTTCAGCATAATCGCGTGTGCTGTTTCTGATAAGCTGTTCATCTGTAGTTTTATCATAAATAGTAGAAGTTGAAACAAGCTCATCCTGCTCATCTACACAACGATACCAAATTAGTTTAGAATTTTCAGTTCCTTCTTGGTATGGATTTGCATTAGCATCACTTGCATTACGATAATAAATCCCTAATTCCCCACCGTACGCCGCTCCTAATCCGTAGTTTCCTTTCCATAACTGAACACGGTATTCTTTGTCTCCCGAAATGAAAGTTATTACTTCGGTATCTAAATCCATTCCTAATAAGAAACCAGCATCATCATAAAAATCCATAAATCCACCATATCTTTGCAATGAGTGCTCATTCGTAAAATAGTAATCATTATCTTGGTTATATTCAAACCCTAACAATGGTGAAATAATAGGTGCAAAAAAAGCAAAAAAACCACGCTCATACTCATCAATTACATCAAATCTAGAATTCCATAATATTTGTAAAGCACGAAGCCTTTCACTTGTTAATTTATTAGGCTCGCGAAGTAATTGAGCAACTCTCTCCCAATTAACCCCAATGATTGTTCCATTTTCATCCATCACAGCAATCTCTTCAAGGGCTTTTTTATCTCGTTCTGGTTGCGTTCTTCTCATAGTTTTCTGTAAATCTGTTAAAATAGAAGCATTCATATTCCCAAAATCATATAGACCTGTACTACTATCAAAGGATATATTTTGGTCAATTTCTTGAACTGCGCGCTTTATATGGTAAGTTAATTCCTCTAGCCCGCTAAAAAAATTACCATGCGATTGTTCAAATTGAATATACTTTTCTAGTAACTGCTCTTTCTTCCAAGCATTAAACATCTCCATTTGTAATTTTAAAACCTTACCTTGATACAAAGTACCTGTTCCAATAGAAAGTGATTGTTGTAATTCTTCAAAATCACGCTCTAATCTATCTACTCTTTGACTCAATTCAAACAATCCATCGGCATCAATGCAACAATCAGCAGAGGAATCTACTTGATACGCAAAGTCATTCAAGTATTGCTCTAAAAGCGACTCACTAATTCTCATCCCTTCGCGAATCGCTTGACATAACGGGAAATATATATTGTTGTAATATGCTTTTGATCTAGCAATTGCTTCTCCTTCTAATCGACCATCTTCATTATATTGATGAATCGCTCGTTCTAAACTCGTAATATTGTTACCTACGTTATTATTAGTAATTTTAAGCTTTCTTAGAAATTCCGATACCTCAGAGATAGCTATTTTAGTCATTCAACAACAACTCCATTTCTAAATCATTTTTTGTCTTTACTAAGGAAGCTTTCTTATGATTTAAAGTCGATTTTGTTATTTGATTTTCTTCTTTTAAATTATTTATAAGTCTTGAAAAAGCTCGACTATCTTCTTGTCCCGCTTCCAACATGTGTTGTGCAAGTCCTCGACTCTTACTTCCTTGATACACATTTTGCATTAATATGAGGGTCTCTTGTTTTCTTTGTTCTAAACTACGTAAAGTATCTTCAATTGATTCAATCTCACGTTCTCTTTTAAATAAATCTAATAATTCTTCTTCTTTTTCACGTAACTCTTTTTGAATCAAACCAAGCTTTTGATTAACGATTTTATTTTTTTCATTCATTTAGCTTTTTTCAACCCCTGCATTCTTTGCCCAAGCCTTCTATCTTGTTGGTCAAAAAGCTCTCCTAATCTCTCAATACGACCAGCATCCGTTTGCGTGACTTTAACAAAGTATTCAAGACCTTCAATCATATTCAAAATGGAGCCCCGTAATTGATCAATTGAATTACTTTGACATCTTGGCATATTACCCGTTTCATGAGGGTAACTGGACTATCGCTATTCAATATTTTTGGCCGGTTGTTTCTTTTACGGTCGGGATTGCGATATCTGAAGTGATTCATCGGCGTGATATTAGGCGTCTTCACTGGCGCCAGCTTTCAGTATTGATAGAAGCGGTAATTTTGATTGGAGTTGCATTTATTCCACTGGATCATAATCTAATTGCCAATTCACTTATATCTTTTGTATGTGGTATTCAGGTAGAAAGTTTCCGAAAAATGCATGGTAGAGGGATTGCGACGACGATGTGTATAGGGAATTTGCGGAGTGCTACGCAAAACTTGTGTGATTATTTCGAGTACAAGGAAAAACAATATCTGCGTAACAGCTTGCTATATTTTACCGTTATTCTGAGTTTTATCATTGGGGCCGTAGTGGGGAATTTCTTTATCCAGCTATTTGCTCAATATGCCATTCTCGTTTGTGCATTTTTACAGCTTATCGCCTTTATGATGATGTTTATTGATAGAGAAAGCAAAATTATCTAAAAAAATGCCAACAAAATGATTTCTCACTTTGTTGGCATTTTTTTATTTTGTTTCTTCGTCTAATTTTTTAAACTCGAAGTTCTTCATCCATTTTTTATTTTTACGAATGGAGAAGTAGCCGATGATGGATATCACGAAAGCGCCGAGGAAATCGACGAATAAATCGCCCATTGTATCAGCAACTGCCGCGTGACCTTGAAGCATCGTGCCGTCTTCTAGCATTGTTTTTTGCATGTTCATACCAAAGCTATCGGCTGCAAATTCATAGAACTCCCAGAAAACACCCAAGAATACAGCAAAGCTACAAGCAAATAATGCAACGAAAGCCGGGCTCATCGAAAGAGTAATCCGTTCATCATTATTTAGTAAGCTCACAATAGAGAAACCAAGTCCTCCAAGCATTGCCCCACTAAATGTATGTAAAATCGTATCCCAGTTAGGAATTAAATAATAGAAACTACGTACTTCGCCAAGATAAATGGCACAATATAAGAAAACGATAAAAACAATATACATCGCATTCGGAATGACGAATTTCATTTTTTTACTAATGATGGATGGTAAGAATAGCACTACCACGCCAAGTACACACTGCATAAGCATAAGTGAGTAGTCGCCCTTTGTTTGTTGGCCTTCTGGAACATTGCCAGATGGCGCTGTAATTAAATTAACTGTTGCATAAACCATGGAAACGACGAGCGTTACTAATACAAAAATAGCTAAAATCTGTGCCCAGTTCCATTTTCTTTTCTTTGTTTTGTCCTTCATGAAGCGTCTCACCCCTTTTTTAAAATATGTATTCATTATAATCTATGTGAAGCGAAAAAAGAAATTTAAAACCAGCTTGCTACTTCTTCGTTACTCTTTTGTGACAATTTCCTGTCTAAAATTAGTATTATTTACTGTAGCAGTATGTATGGATTTGATAAAAGGTGCAACAAAAATACATTTATATATATAAAAACACACGGGCACCCTTCGCAGGATTTCCGTGTGTTTTTTTGTTATTTCAAAAAGTCTTGTAAAGCTTTCGCATTTGCGGCTACGTCATCTAAACGAAGCACTGCTCCTGCTCCATCGATTCTTTCGTTATGCCATTTCCCTTCCACTGGGATGGCAAATTTTTCCATTGTTTTTGTTTTACCTAATAGGAAATCTGCGCCAATAGACATTAATGTTCCTGTTGGGATATTAGTGGAAGAATAACCTTGTAGTTTTCCGATGACATCAGGGATTTTTGCCACATCACCAACGTCAATCGCTTGTTCTTTCAAAGCTTCTAGTACTTGTTGCTGACGACGAATTCGACCAAAGTCTCCTTCAGCATCTTTACGGAAGCGAGCATATTGTAACAGTGTCTTACCGTCCATTACTTGCTCACCTTTTTTAATGTTTGCATCGATATTTTTCGACATATCTTTTTCTGCGTTAATTTTGATTCCTTCTGGTGCAAGCGTATCAACAATCTTAGGGAAACCTTCAAAATTGGCTACTACATAATATTGGACGTCTACGCCAAAATTTTCTTTAATCGTTTGGCGTACAAGTTCTGGACCACCATATGAATATGCAGCATTGATTTTGTTTTTGCCGTGTCCTGGGATATCTACATACGTATCACGCATGATCGATACTAGTTTTGGCGTATTTGTTTTCGTATTATAATGAGCAATCATCAAGCTGTCTGAACGGCCTTGGTCTTCTCCGCGAGAGTCACTACCGATAAGTAGCACATTGATTTCATCGCCAACTGCTTTGACGCCATTAAAATTGTAATCTTTTAATTTACTTTCATTTTGCGCTTCTTTTAAGCTAGATTGATATTGAAAGTAACCTATAACTGCAACTACACCAACTAAAATTAATAGGGCTACAAGAATCGTAACAAAAATTCTACCTTTGCGCGCTTTTCTTTTTTGTGCATGTCTTGCCATATTTCACACCTCTTTTATTGTAACTTACTTCCATATTACAATAAAATGACAAAAAAAGAGAGCGATAATTCCATAAGATTTTTTAAAGATTGGAAGAAGCCCTCTAAAATGATGATTTCTAGAGGGCTCGCAAATATTAAAGGGTTCCGTCACTGCTTGTAGTACTATCACTTGTTCCAGAGTCAGAACTATCATCTGAACTATTTGGCGCTTGGCCAGGCTCACCGGACGGCGGTGTTCCGCTCGGCATCTCACCTCCACCAGGTCCTTGCATTGTTCCATTAGTATTATTTTCTGGGGTATTTTGACTAACCGAATACAGCTGATAACTTAAAACACTAATAATTATGACAGAAAGAATACTGACAATAATCGTGCTCCACTTCCATTTATTGTGGATGCCTTTCCCACGAATAATGACCTTCTTTTCTGGTTGTTCCATCTCTTCCATCCAACATCATCCTTTCGTTACCACTACTTTACCAAGCAAATAAGAACAAATTATGACATGAATTAGAAAAAAATATGTCGGGCAAATCTAAAGTTTTCTTTAATTTTTTCAACTTTTTTAGAAGTGTTTGGTATAATTAATTGAATATAACATGAAATTAAGGGGTGTATTATGGCTAGTTACGGTAAGAAAAAGAGGAATAACAAAAAAGCAATTATCATTGGAAGCATTGCCGCTGTTGTAATCCTCGCGGGCATTGCCATTTACTTTTTCATTCAAAATCAACATAAAGATGAAAAAAATGCTTTAGCAGTCGCAGAAACTTTTACATCAAATATTGCTAAAGAAAAGTATGACAAGTTGGGGAGCAGCGTCTCAAATGAATCCCTGAAAAAAGTAGAGTTTACAAAGAAAGAAATGGAAGACAAGTATCAAACTGTTTACGACGGTATTGGTGCAAAAGATATTAAAGTAAAAAATCTAAAATCTGTCTATGATGACAAAGAAAACAAATTCAATTTAACATATGAACTAGAAATGCGTACTAGCCTTGGAAAACTTGCTACACAAAAATACAAAACGACTATTTCCAAGCAAGATGATGACTGGAAAATCGACTGGAAGCCAGCCCTCATTTTCCCTGGTATGGTGAAAACCGATAAAGTGCGCATCACGGAAGACGACGCAGAACGTGGTCAAATCGTTGATAGAAATGGTAATCCTCTCGCAACTACTGGTCAATTTGCCGAAGCTGGTATTGTTCCTTCGAAGCTTGGTGAGGGCGACGAGAAAGTGAAAAACATTGCCGATATTAGTAAAAAACTAGAAATCTCAACGGATTACATCAACAAACAACTCGATCAAAAATGGGTCCAAGCAGACAGCTTCGTTCCTTTAGTTACATTGAATAAAGAGAATTTACCTGAAGCAACCGGACTTACGTATGCTCAAAAAGAAATGCGGACGTATCCATTAAATGAAGCAACATCGCATTTGATTGGTTATGTAGGTGAAGTTAGCGCCGAAGATATTGAGAAAAACCCAAAACTCAGCGTCGGTGATGTCATTGGAAAAAGTGGCTTAGAACGTTACTACGACAAACAACTGCGCGGTAAAAATGGTGGCGCAATTAAAATCATCAATGACCAAACCAAGCAAGAAGATACTTTACAAAAGATTGATAAAAAAGATGGCGAAGAAATTAAGCTAACGATTGATGCAGCAGTTCAGAAGAAAGCTTTTGATAGTCTCGGTTCCGAAACTGGCGCTGTGACAATGATTAATCCGACAAATGGTGAACTATTAGCATTAGTGAGCACGCCTTCTTATGATGCGAACCAAATGGTGCTCGGGATTACTTCCGAAGATTATGCAAAATACAATGACGATAAACGCCTACCCTTCTTAGCAAGGTACGCGAATCGTTACGCACCAGGTTCTACATTTAAAACAATTACAGCCACAATCGGACTGGATACTGGTATTACAAAACCTGATAAAGTCCGTGAAATTTCAGGATTAAAATGGCAAAAAGATGCTTCATGGGGCAAATATTTTGTTACTCGTGTCCATGATGTTCCAAAAGTAAATATGACGGATGCACTTGTGCACTCTGATAACATTTATTTCGCCCAAGAAGGGCTAGAAATCGGTAAAGATAAACTAACTGCTGGATTGAAAAAATTCGATTTTGATAAGGAGTATAACCTACCCTTCACAATGAAACCAGCACAAATTTCGAATGATGGGCTGAATTCAGAAATTTTACTGGCTGACACAGCTTACGGACAAGGTGAATTACTGATGTCACCAATTCAACAAGCGATCGCTTATTCGGCTATTGCCAACGACGGAAAAATGCCTTATCCAAAACTAGATACGAAAGAAAAACAAGGTGAATCCACCCAAGCAACCGAAGCTGCATCCGCCAACCAAGTTAAAGCTGCTTTAGTCAAAACAGTTTCTGATCCGGCCGGTACAGCGCACGCCTTACAAATCCAAGGTCACAACATCGCAGCCAAAACCGGTACCGCTGAACTAAAAGAAAAACAAGGTGAAGATGGTCTTGAAAATGGTTTTGTTTATGCCTTCGATGCCGACAATCCCAATTACCTCATGGTAGGGATGATTGAAAACGTCAAAGGGCGCGGTGGTAGCGGACTTGTAATTGATAAGTTAAAACCAGTAATTGAAAGTATGTATAAATAAAAAAAGGCCATTCTGTTCACACGAACGAATGGCCTTTTTTTGTTAGCTTTCATGGGTTAATTCAGTAATTTCTCCTTTATCATTAAAACGAACAACTAAAAGTTCATCACTAATTTCTGGTAATAGTTTGAAATCAAATGTTAAGTCCACGTTATTATTGGTAGTTTCCGAAAACCAGACACTTGATAGTACTAGTTTATCAACTAAGATCTCCTTTGTTACATTTTCTATCGTTTCGCATTCTGTTACTTCTAAAATATCTTCTGGCAGTTCATCTACATGAAACTCAAAATAAATAGTAAGCGTATCATTTCCATCAAATTGCGCTAAAATAGTTTCTTTCGCTTTTTGGTAAAGTTCTGGAATTTGATCTGTTAAAGTAACGATATCTTTAAAATAATCTTCTGAAGTAAGGTTTTCAGAAATATTATAGTCAACGGTTACTTCTTTGGCATTCAAAGGAATATTAACCTCTGTCATTGTTCCTTTTTCTTGCGTATAGCTTAGTTTTCCTAGTAACTTGCTAGTTAATGTTCTGTTTGTCATATTAGGTGCCTCCTAGAAATATTAGCTTGCATGCACTTAGTATAACTTAAATTCACTTTAATTCGCAACTTGTTTCGCAGCACTGCTTTCAGGGAAACTATTAACAACTATTTAAACCGAAGAAAGAAGGAAGTCCCATGGTAAAAATCATTACTTATCCCGCTGAACCTTCTGATGTTAAACATTATATTTCTGGAGAAAAAATGAAAAATGACCACCATTTGCATACGGTTCTTACATTTGATAATCATTTAAATATAGACGTTCTAAAAAAAGCAGTGATGCAGTCTACTAAAAAACTTCCGCTATTACTTTGTCATTTTAAAGAAACGAAAAAAGGTGCTTTTTGGCAAGAAAGTGTTTTTTCTGCGGAGGATTTGGTTTTCTTAGTGGAGACGCAAGCGCCAGAAACCGAAGTGGATCGAGCACTTGTTACGAAGCTTTCCACAGAAAATGGGCCGCAAATTTGCTTTACTGTTGTTCGGACTGACACTTCTGATCAGCTTGTGGTTATTATGAATCATATGTTAGCGGATGGCGCTGGATTTAAGGAATATCTTTATTTATTGAGTGAACTTTATTCTAATCTGCTTGAAAATCCGGATTATGCGGCAAATTTGAGCTTAGGTTCACGCAGTTTAAAGCAAGTTTTTGATCAACTCTCACGTAAAGAAATAAAGTCCATTTTTACTGAAAAAACGAAGCAAAAAGCTGTCCATAATCCAACTTTTCCTCTTAAAGGGGACCCGAAAAATCCGAAAGTCATTTGGACTAAGCTACCAAAAACGAATTTTTCGGAAATCATCCACTTTGCAAAAGAGCACGAGGCAACTGTGAATGATGTTCTGTTCACCGCAATGGCGCGCGCTGTTCAGCAAACAACAGGGCAACAAGAAATGTCAATCGATTGCCCAGTGGATCTTCGTAAGTATTTGCCGAGTAAAACCAGTAGCGGAATTACTAATCTAACCGCCAATATTACATGCCAAATCAGCGAAGACGATGACCTAACGTCATTTGAAAGCACACTCCAAGCCGTCAAAAATTCACTCAATCCACAAAAAAACAGCTTTGCACCTCTACGAATTTATTATTTATTGGAACTGATTTTCAAGAAAAAGAACTACTCTGTTGCGAAAAAAGCTTCTGAAAAAATGTATTCTATTCCGAAAACAAGTTTTACGAATATAGGTATTATCGATGAGGAAAAGCTCGTTTTTGAAGGTAGCACTTTAACAGACTGTTTTATATGTGGTTCTTTAAAGTATGCACCGTTTTTCCAAGTCGCTGCTACAACTTTCCGCGGTTCGCTGACACTTAGTACTAATTTGCATGGTACTGCGCAAGATCATGCTTGGCAGAAAGAATTTTTAGAGCAGATGATTTCGGAATTTCCTTCTAAATAAGAAAAAGCTATCCTCAGCAGGATGGCTTTTTCTTATTTTTGACTAGCCAATAATTCGTAGCCTACTTTCAAGTTATTTAAGGCTGTTTGCAATTTATTCGTGCGCACTTTTTTAAAGATAATTTGATTTGGATATGATTTTTTAAATGCCTTCGTATCTGCCGAGGCTTCTGAACTTCTTTTAATCGCATTTATATTTAAATTTTCAGATTATTATTGAGTTTTAGTATTGTTTACGGTATATTGTAAATGAAACTGCGTTTATCATTTAGCAAGCAACAAGAGATAC
Source organism: Listeria monocytogenes (assembly GCF_013282665.1). Classification (GTDB taxonomy): domain Bacteria; phylum Bacillota; class Bacilli; order Lactobacillales; family Listeriaceae; genus Listeria; species Listeria monocytogenes_C. Next base: position 1,631,075 of record NZ_CP054041.1, on the reverse strand, counting down.
AAAAGGGAGTGTTACAGTGAGCCGAATCGACATCGGAGAAATACAAGAGTTCGCGTTTCAACTACATACTGCTAACCAAACGGGAAGGAAGATTATCCTAGGCATCAAATCCACCGTGATAAGCTACATAGAGGATACTAGCTTAAAAGGAACAGCCGTGGATGCTTCGAAAAATTACTACCAAATAACATATCTTCCTCTTTGTGAAGCGATAATTGAAGCAATGAATGAGAGTGAAAGTCGCTTGAAGCAATTTATCCAAGACTTTGCCAATCAAGTAGACAGCTCGTCCAATGCCAAAATTGATGCAGCTGGTTTATATGAACTTGGTCAAATGATTGATAGAATTGAAAGTAAAAAAGAGTCATTATATCAACGAATGAACAGTAATACAGAAGGCCAAATGCAAACTTATCGTTCCCAATTAGCAATGGCCTATAGGCAAGAAAACATCCTAGAAAAGTATTTGGCATTTGAACAAAGCCATAGTAGTTTCTTTGACCATTTAACAGATTTAATACAAGGGATTCAGCAGACAGTTCGTGAACTTCAATCGAATATCCAGTTTAACAACCAAACAGGTAACTATGATTTAAGTAAGCTGAATTTTTCTACTGTAAGCCGAATGCGAAAAACATTAGAGCAATCTAAGGCGACTGATACAACCGTGTATGATTTTACCAGCTATAGTAAAGTGAAACAAGGTGGTATGTGGATACTTTCCAAAGGCGGCATAGTAGATATTAGAGCAACAGAAGCATATAATACAGCGATCTTTAACGGTGAAATATCAAAAGAAAGTAACCAAGCCACAGAAGAAGCAGAATTGCTAAAAGCCACATTAGATTCCTTAAAGCAAAACAAAGACCCAATTACAGGTCGAGAAATAAGCAAAGCTCAAAGTTTTGGTATCTTAACATCACTCATTTTTGGCTATACGACGAAAGGTTATAGAGGGAAAAAAATCTCTATACCGAAGAGCGCCCTATCAAAATTAAGAAAAGCTCAAGGGTCTAATGCAGCAGAAGAAACAGTAACTTATTCGAGAGTCCAAGGTGGAGACAGCAAAAATTTACTTTTAGTTAATGATGATGGTACACTGTCACTAAATAACAACTGGAAATCTGACCATAATTTAAATGTTTCAACAGGAAAAGACCACGCAAAATACTTTAAAGAGAAACGTTCTAATTCTTATATAGTTGAATTTGAAGTCCCTAAATATTTGGATGATTTAATTAAGGAAAATGCAATTTCTCAAAACGGTTATAAAATTAATCCGTTAAATCAAGGAGGCACTGCTCCTAAAATAGTTGATAAAGGAGTTTTTGAAAAATTTAATTTTGAAGGTACTGCTTACGAGATACCAGACCCCATCACCCAATGGTTAGCGGAGTATGCTCAAAATGCAAAAATATTAAAGTGAAAGTGGTGAAGAAAACATCATGCTGATACCTAAATATGCAGAAAATATTATTGTAGGAGTAAAATATAACGACTCTTTTAATTGGTATATTACCGACACAGAATTATGGTATTTAGATTATAACCAAGCTTGTTATTCAATTGAAGAATACCCAAAAGAACGAAAGAATATAAGCATCTTAAATGAAAATACAGCCAACTCTTTTTTAATAAATATAGAAAGCTTTAAAAGCTCAACAAACTCTCTAAAGCAAAATTTCTTTAAAGAACTTAATCGAAATAAAGAAGAAGTTACATATGATTATAACCCCAGTCTATTAGTAGATTTTGACAATCAAATTCTTTACTCTAATTATCCTGAATCTATATCTTTTGAAGAATATATTCCAGATAATTGGAGTGGATATTTTCAAAGATTCTTTGAAAATATCCCTCAAGAATATAGATATTGGGAAGAAAACAGCACAAATTATTTAACTAGGAAGGATTGAATCATGAAAAAAGATAAATTAACTATGATAAAAGAGACTTTTAAAAATGATAAAACTGGGGAACTAACACCAGGCGTAACAATAATTCTTGATGGTGAGGTGGCTCAAGCATTAGATATAATTATGAAAAACAAAGGATATTCTGATTATCCTGAAGCCTTAAAAGATGTTATTTTTGAAGGTATTCAGAGCTTTATAAAACAAAATGATTAAAAAGACTATCTACAATCCGTAACGGAGCTCAATAGGTAGACCTTTTACCGAGCAGGTTTATCTGGTCGGTATTTTTTTGTGATCATTCTTTCCTGATGTTGACTAAAGCTTATTCCGCTTTGATTTGATGGTGGCTTTAGTAATATATCCTTTCGACCTTTATATACCTCATAGCTGGACCACTTTTTGCTGAAATAAAACAGCCTACCTCAATCCAAGGTAGGCTGTTTCATTATTATTTCAACAATTCCCGAAGCGCATCCACACGGTTCGTTAGTGGTTTTCCTAATGCTTTTTCAAAATCATCAGAAGTAACATCTAATTGGTTGTTCTTAATGTCGTGTTGGAATGATAAGAACATTTCTGCAACAGGTTGTGGTAAACCAACAGTAACTAAATTTTCTACAAATCCTTTATCATCTGAAGAAATAACGTCGAAATCTTTTCCAGTTGCTTCTTTTAATGCTTTTGTAAGTTCTTCGTATGTCATGAGCGGGCCAGATAATTCAAGGATTTCTGGGAAGTCAGCGCCCGCAATAGCTTTTGCGGCTACTTCTGCGTATTCGCGTTTTAATGCCCAGCCAACTTTTCCATTTTCAGCAGCGTAAATAAATTTCCCACCACTCAATGCGCCACCGATCATCGGCATTTCATTTTCGAAGTACCAGTTGTTACGCAAGAAAGTGTGCGCGATTCCGGATTTTTCGATTGCTTTTTCGGTAAAGTAATGATCTTCTGCTAAAGCGCTTGTGGATTTATCTGCGCCTGCGAAACTTGTGTAAGCAATGTAAGAAACTCCTGCTTCTTTTGCCGCATTTACCACATTTCCATGTTCTACTTGGCGATTACCAGGAGCCCCTGAAACAAATAATACGCGGTCGATGCCTGCGAATGCTTGCTTCATTGATTCTGCATCACTATAATCACCAATACGGATATTAAATCCTGCTGCTTTTAAGTCTGCACCTTTTTCTTCGCTACGAACTAAAGCATAAATATCGGACGTTGGAACGAGCTCTTTCAAATAATTTAATGCGTATCCTCCAAGTCCACCTGTTGCACCAGTTACTAAATAAGTCATTTAAACCACTCCTTCAAATTTTTTAATATTAAAGCTGTACATTTATAATTTACACCTTTATAATAAACATTATGATAAGATAAGTCAAGGAGAAAATTTGAAAGGATTGAAAAAAAATGAAATACTCCATCCAATTTAGTGATGCTATCCACATTTTGGCTTATATAGAAATTTTTAAAAATACGAATTTGTTATCGAGTGAAATTATTGCTAGTAGTGTAAAAACAAATCCCGCTAATATTAGAAGAATTATGAGCAATTTAAAAAAGGCCGATTTAATTACTACGCAAACTGGTAAAGCAAATCCGATTCTTGCTAGACCGCCCGAAGAAATTTCGCTGCTTGATGTCTATAAAAGTATTGAAGGCAACACAAATTTAATTCATGTTGATCCAAAAACCAATCCAGATTGCGTTGTCGGCGCTAATATTCAACAAGTTCTTACAAGTAAATACGATTTGCTTCAACAAAAAATGGAACTTGAAATGGAAAAAATTAAGTTAGATAGTATTGTTCGCGATATTTCTGTATTAGAAAGTAAAGACAGACCGCAAAACATGGAAATTGTCGAGAAATATTTGTAAAAATAAGTCCAAATAAAAAAGGAACTGATTCGTTTTAGTGAATCAGTTCCTTTTTTATTGTTGAAATGAAGTAAACGATGCAGCTTTTTCTTTTAGAATATCTAGAAATACTAGTTGATTAGAAATAGCGCTACCTTGTAATTGAACTTGACCTAATTTCTCCGTTGCAAGGACGCAAACAAAGTCATATTCATGCGTTCTTTGCGCATTTTTGATAATTGTATCGTGTTTATCATAATGAACTTCGACAGTTAAGTCTTCCCAATTAAGAATTGTTCTGTCTAAAGAAACGCCGTCTTGGTTAACAAGGATTTTTTTAGTATTCGCAGCTAGTAATTGATCTAACAGCAATGATTTTTGAGTATTCAATGAATTATTCGTTAGTTTTTTATCCAATTTCTGGTAAAAAGCTCTGTAATCGCTAGGAGCTAAGAAATTAAATGCTAACTGATTTTTTTCACAGAGCGCCTTCTTATTAGTAGCAATTAATTTTGGTGTAACTTTTGTCAGAAAGTTTTCTAGAAGTTCGCCGGATTCGCCCACTCTTGCAGGAATATAAATCCAGTCATTTGAATTTTCCGCGCGGTAAAGCAGATTGTTCACGAGCTTCAGTCCTGGAACGCGTAACATTTGAATTTCTTCTATGTTTTCGAAAGGAATAATCCCTTCTGACTTCCCTTTAAACAAGGATTCAATCCCATTTTCATGGAGTTGGAAAGAACGCGCATAAACGGTGCTTTTCACGCGGATTGTAAGCAAAAGCCCTCCGATGAAAAATAACGCTGCACAAACGCCAATCCCCATTACGATAAGTTGTTTTACTGAGTCTGTTACATCGAGATAACTCCCCATGTCTGTAGGTGCTGTTGGCATAGCATTTACTTTAAAAGTAACAAATATTAACATAACTCCTATTAGTAAAATAACAAGTGCCAAAATCATTGCACCTATATTAGTACGATGTCGTTCTTGATAGGTTTTGATAATGTTTCCCCCTATTATTAATTAATCAGCGCAAAGATGATTCCAACAATTAATAGACCAAATACAAAACCAACAATAGATTTCCAATTTCCTTTTTGTTTCATTATGTCTCCTCCGTTTCTCTCTATATATTGTGAAATTATAACAATCACTTCTCTTTAAAATATCATGCGATAATGCTTAAATCAATGTACTTTTTGTGAATCTTTTAGTTCACTTAGAATATTAATTCGTTGTTTAAATCAGCATATCGACACAATTTATACAAGAAAAGAAGGCGACTCTTCGCCTTCTTTTCTTGGTCAGTTGTCAGTTATTTCTGCGTACTTAAATTCGTAGCTTTTGTCCAACCGATGAAGGTGGAGCTAGTTCTTATCCGATACCAAAGCTGACCTTCAACGGTGGCTGTCCGATCGACAATTAATGTTTGATTTTTATACTTGGCTAAAGTTCCCCATTTGATCGGACTATCGACTACCGGAACTTTATAGTATGCTTCATTTCCTTTATTTGCGCTGACGTATCGAGTTAATTGGATTGGTATTTCCATGCTTTGTTTATAAAACGTGTTAAGTGCACGCGTATCGACCCAACCAATTACTTTGCCATCAATGCTAAATTGATACCACGTAGTAATTGGTGTTTTGGCTTCGCGCAATATTCGCATATTTTTACCTTGGTAGACGGAAAGCTTGTTCACGAGAGTTGCGCCGGCTGTATTGTAAGGTTTTGTCCAAACGGCATTCCCTGGCGCATTTTTCACTCTTGCATAAGCAGTAACACCTTTATCATATTCTATTTTATCGTAACGGTCTAAGGAAAGATTTTCGGCTTTGGTCCAGCCAATATTTTTTAACCTGTACCATAATTCCCCGCCGTTTCGCGCTTCTCTATCAACAGTTAGAGCTTTACAGCGGTGCGAGGCTAGCGTTCCTTGTTTAAGTGAGTTATCTTCTCTTGGAAGTTTGTAGATGCCCGCATTCCCGCGAATGTATTTAACATAGCGTGTTAAATTCACCGCTTTTTCAGTCGTTTCCGCTTTAAACATGGCGTACAAAGTAAAATCGTTTCCGGACATATAATCCGTACTAAAATTCCACTCATGTCCACCATTTTTTTCAGTATACCAGCCTTTAAAAACATAGCCTTGTTTGGTCGGAGGTTTAGGTGCAGTTATTCGCGTCCCTGCCTCTACTTTTGTTTTTATTACTGTTCCATCAACATCATAACTTACTGTGTAAACCTCTTTCAGTGGTTGGGTTACTCTCCCGTGAAATCGTGCTTTTGCTTTTCCAACAGTGACTGGTTGATAGAAAATAAAACTTACTTCATTTATAAATTCTGGTAAATGCCATTTGACATTCGGTTTTTCATAATCGCCATCATCACTTATTATTTCTGGAGTAACTAACGACCCATCAATGTTTTTTACTGTGTTCGGAACAACTAGATTCGTTTGATAATTAATAGATTTATTCAGACATTCTTGACTAAATAATTCTAAAACATCTAGATTTTTAAGCCCTGCTAATGCTCTTAAATCGCTTATGTGGTTCTTACTTAGATATAGATTATGCAAATTAGTTAAACCTGAAAGTGGCACAATATCACTAATTTGGTTATCTTCAAGAGACAAAGTATCCAGTTTAGTTAAACGTGAAAGAACCGTTATATCTGCTATTTTGTTATCTCCCAAATACAAACTTTCCAACTGCGGTAAATGAACAAGTCCGTTTATATCACTTATACCACTATGCTCCAAAGAAAGTGATTTTAATTTTTTTAAATCTTTGAGTGAGCTTAAATCTTTTATTTTATTTTTATCTAAAAAAAGCCAGCTTAAATTCCCCAAACTTGCTAAAGGGGTCATATCCGTTAATTTATTCCCATTTAAAAATAATCTTGTTACATTAGGTAAATACTGAATTCCTTGAATGGACTTAATATCGCTGTCATTCGCGATGATTTGCCCTATGCTATTTAATTCATTTTGTGTCACTACATCTGCCACACTTGTTTTCTTTAAATTGTCTTTGATTATTTCTGCAAAAGCATCATCTGGAAAAATTTGCTTGATTGGCGTTGGCATGTTGATGGTCTCCGCCTGTACTTTCGCTCCGTTACCAATAATTATCCATAAACTAAAAATAATAGCTAAACCTGAGATAAAATAATACTTCCTTCTTGAATTGTACTTTCCTTTCACACTATCCTCTCCTTGATTCTAGTTATTAAAAAAATAAAAAAGCTAGATATAGTCCGAAAACCACATCCAGCTCTTCACACTACTTCGCTTTATTTAGCACGGTTTTTTTTAGTAAGAACTACTGCGGTGCCTACTGCTAATAAGCCTAACAACAGATATAGCGCATTATCGCTATCACCCGTTGTTGGGAGTGAAGCATCTTTTGAATTATAAGGGTCGTAAGCGTTCATTGTACTTGTTGTGCTCGCTGAATTCCCTGTTGATGTGTTAGATGTGTCGCTTCCAGGTATATTTGCGGAAGGTGGTGTAGTGTTCCCGCCGTTATTTGTAGTAGGCGGTGTGTTCCCACCAGTTGTTGGTGGTGCCACAGGATTTTTCGTAAATTGAGCGTATAGCGTAATGTCATTTGCTGGCATTTTATCCGTCGCAAAATCCCATTTTTTACCATCTGTTTTTTCGTCATACCAACCTTTAAAAGTATATCCAGCTTTTGTTGGCGTTTTTGGTTCTTTGAGAAGTCCTTGATAGTCTACTGCTTGAGTCGTTGTTTTTCCATCAACATCAAAGGTTGCTGTATAGCTATTGGCGCTATATTGAGCATATAAGGTGATGTTTTTAGCAGGCATCTTACTAGTTGCAAAATCCCACTTGTCACCGCCAGTTTTTGCGTTATACCAGCCTTTGAAAGTATAACCTTCTTTTGTTGGTGCCGTAGGTTCTTGTAACAATCCTTGATAATCTACAGTTTGAGATGTTGTCACTCCGTCATTATCAAAGGTTGCTGTGTAGCTGTTAATACTAAATTGTGCATATAAATCGATATCATTTGTCGGCATTTTATCCGTACTGAAATTCCATTTAGTTCCGCCTGTTTGGGCATCAAACCACCCAATAAAAGTGTGACCTTCTTTTACAGGATTGGCTGGTTCAGTCAATAGATTCCCAGCTTCCACTTCTTTGGTTGTTTCTTTGCCGTCCACATGAAACTTAGCATTAAAAATTGCCTTAAGTGGCTGCTTCACAGTTCCGCTAAATGTTGTCGTTCCTTTTCCAATAGTGACAGATTGGTTAAAGGTATAACTTACTTCATTCGTATAACTTGGTAAGCTCCATGTTATATCAGGTTCTGCATAACTACCGCCATCGCTAATAGTGGCTGGTGCAATCAAAGCGCCCGTCACATTTTTCACCGTGTTTGGAATGGATACATTTACTTTGTAGTTCACTGGTGGATTTGTCCATGCTTGATCATTCAACCCTAATTGGGTAATTCTTGTTAAATTAGCCAATGGTGTAAGATCGCTAATTTGGTTATGCCCAGCCGAAAGCCAATTAATATTGGTTAAATTCGCAAGCGAGCTTACATCACTTACCTTGTTATTATAGAAAAATAATCTTTGGAGCTTTGTTAAACTAGAAACTGGGCTTATATCACTTATATTATTAAAGTACAACGTTAAATATGTGAGATTTTTCAGGTTAGAAATTGGGCTAATATCTTCTAACTGATTTTCATTTAGCTCTAAGTTAGTGAGTGCGGTTAGACCTGCTAGGGGACTGATGTTACTTATTTGGTTAGCTCCCAGTTTTAACTCAGTTAGTTTTGTTAGACCCGACAGTGGTGCTAGATTACTAATTTGGTTATTTGCTAAATCTAAATCTGTCAAGTTTGTTAAACTCGCCAATGTGCCTATATCTTTTAACTGGTTACCATTTAAGGATAATTCGTCCAAATTTGTTAAAATTCCAAGTGGGGTTATATCACTTATTTGGTTGTTAGTAGCGATAAGACTTTCTAAATTGGTTAATTTAGCCAGAACACTAATATCCGACAGCTTATTACTTGAAATATCTAGTCGTTCTAGTGTTGTTAAATTAGCTAATGGTTTTAAATCTGTCACTTGATTACCAAAAGATAATTGCTGTAGACTAGTTAAACCTGAAAGCGCACTAATATCACTAATCGTGTTACTAGATAGTTCTAGCCGATTTAAATTTGTTAGATTTTTAAGCGGGTCTATATCCGTTATCTGATTGTTGAACAAAGTCAAACCAGTTAGATTCGACAAATTAGCTAGCGGAGTTATATCCGCTATTTGATTATTATTCATCAAAATATCAACTAACTTAGTTAAATCTTTAAGTGGCGTTATATCCGTAAGTTGATTATTGCTGAAATTTATTTGTGTTAAATTGTTCAAGTATTCCAATCCATCGATAGATTTTATCCCTAATCTATCCGCCTGAAGCGTCGTAACTTGGTCTAAATCTGTTTGCGAGACCGTGTCTGTTACATTCGTTTTTCCTAAGACTGTCTTCATTTTTTCCGCTAGAGCTGTATCTGTAAAAATCTGATTAATAGGAGTATCTTGTGTAATTGTAGCTGCCTGAGCATTTGTCCCGTTACTCGTGTTAATCCATAATCCACTGCCAAATACTAATATTGCTACTAGTATACTTTTCAACCATACATATCGTTTTTTTCTCACTATATACACTCCTTTTTCAATAGTTAGAAACAATATCAGGTTTCGTTGTGTAGGATTTTCTCCTGCATCCGAAAAATCGTGTCTGCTTAATTTATTAAACTATGCGCCCCATGAATTGTTCCTATGGTATTCAGTAGCTAATCTGTCTACGGAGCCGTTTAGTGATATCTTTCATCTCGTTCGTTCCAGCACATTTCCCTATATATCGTATTTTTATGTATGTCACTATCGAAGCTTAATAGGAATTCAACCATGCAAATCATGTTATGTTGATACCACACGTGTCATTCCACCTTTTAAAATGGTCTATTATTGACGAATTCAAGCCCCGCACTCTTCCCGCCAAAACTCTCTTTTTTTCACTTCTTCTATATAATCACCCCTTTCAAAGCCCATTAAATAATAATAACTATTTTTCTCCAAAAAAGAATTAACTTATGTTATCCTCTACCCTTTATGTTCAAAATAACACATATTGTTACCTGGATTATTGGTGAAATGTATGCAAAAAAGATAACACAATGTGATTGTGTTATCTTTTTACTTTGTATGCTGGTTGGCAGTTATCCTTATTTCTGAACTGATAATTGATTTCTTCAGCTTTAATTTTTATACCAAAAATAAAAAACTTTATCTTTTACTAGTTTTGCTATAAAAATCACCTTTTTTTCCAGTGGAACATAACAATATTTATTCTGTTGAAGTTTTATTCGATTTTATCTTCCTTTAATTTCTTGCTTTAATATACACAGTCACACGAATAGGAAAATCATATTCCTTCCGTAACCACTTGGCATAATCTTTAAAAACCGTTTTTAATTCTAGCTGAACTGATTCTTCTATTTTCAAACGAAGGTCTTTTCTCACCAGCAAATTACTCATAGTTTTTATCATCTCTCTTTTTTTGAAAGTCTTAAGCCATTACAGTAATCGGATATGTAATTAAGTTATTAGTTCTTACCGCCTCTTTTTCACAAATCCCTTAGCCCAACAATCCGACATAAACCCCGAGATAAGCATACATTCCAACTGAAAAAGTACATAGGACAACAGCACATATACCTTTAAATATCATACTTACCCTACTTCTTTTAATTAAATATAATCCTGCAATTATTACTAGGTTAATCAAAGCTGCAATTGAGATAGCCATGATAGGAAAACCTCCTTAATAAAATAAATATGACGTGATTACTGTTATACCAAGTAAGGTTAAAAAATATATTTCTATAATTCTTTTTGTCCGCTTTCTTATTTTTTTAACATCCATAATTTCTATTGAGATAATGACAATAACAATTGTTTCTAATCCCAAAAACACAGTTACAATAATATCTGTGAGAAAATTATAAAAAAACATATGAATTAAAATGGAACTCATGAGAAATAATATTAAAAACAGTAGAAAGCTATTTTTTCTGATAAAAGCCAATAAGTATTCAACTCCAATTTTCAATTTACTTCAATCTTATACACTAAACCTTCTCTTTGCTTGTGTTCCGAAATCTTTTTGTTATTATCTAACTGTTTAAGTTTTCCTAAATATAGGGAAAATACTGCTAGGCTAGGCGAATCATTGATTATTAATTCTTTTTTATTATTTTTTTCTTTATTTCTGCAAATTTTTCCTATCTTCGGAAAATAATTTTCAATAAATAAAACTCGCTATAACATAATAAATATATATTCCTAAAGCGACTATAGCTAATGTTGCTGATAGGATAGATAAAATTGTAGACTTTCCTTTACTTTTACTCCATAAAACTAATATGAGTTCGATGCACAAAATAATTATTTGCACTACCAAAATCACATAAATATATGATTTCAGGGTTTCACTACTGCTTATGAAAATACCTGTTCCAACTATCATAATCCCCGCAAAAAGTATGCTTGCACCTACGATTTCCAAGATACCTTTAGTTTTTTCTGAGAGAAGCAGCGGAATGAAACAAATTGCAAATGTAATAAAATTTATTGATACATCGATAATAAATTCAATCATAATCGTTACCTAATTTCCTCCTTTTATAGCGTCAGTTTTTCAGTAAAAAACAAAAGTCAAAACCACATAAGTTACATAAGTAAATAAATTAAATATCGTTAGAATTAATACACATACACCTATTAAAACTTCCGATTTTCCGAGTTTACTTAAATAATTCATGAATACATTTATGAAAAGTATCCCCATTTCAATTACTAATATAATGTACATATATGTGTGCAGTTCCTCTACACCAGACAGAATTAAACCTGTTCCGACTATCGCCAATCCAGCTATTGATAAACTGGCAATCACTTTTCCCATTAACTGCTTCTCTTTTTTAATTGCATTTCCACCAACCAAGAAGCATACAAAAGCTATAATATTAATTAAAATATTTAAAATAAAATCCATTTTTCATTCAACTTTCTATATTGTTATCGCGATTCTTTATTAACTTTTTAGTCTTAAATGCTCCAAACTTTAAATGCTCACTGAGATTGTTTTTGATTTCCCACTTTATCCCTCCTGAATCTATATCAGCTCTAAATTCGATTTTTCCATTGAATACGCCATCAACTCACTTGAATCTGATAAAATGACTAATAATGGGAAAACGGATAACAATTTGGCTCGTATATTTTCTATCCTTGGTATTTCGCTAAGCTCTAATTTATCTATCTGCTCAGAGATGTCGCAATCTTTTTCTACTAAAAAATACTGGTCATAGCTAGATCCCTCTTTAAATCGTTCTTCATCCTCTTTATAAAAATGAATATATGTCTTTTTAAATCTAGTTTGCTTCACAAGGACTGATTTATCAGCAGCTGCCTCAAAATTATGGGAAATATGAAATTGATATATATCAAATTGAAGAATTAGCCGCTTCATTATTTTTTCAATATCTTCATGAATTTCTTCTAAATATTTACCTTGATTATCATATGCACCCGCAGTAGTTATACCTACACTGTATATCATTTTGTCCCTCCGCACGTTTTTTCACTGCATTTTGCAATAGACTTTCTAAAATTTTTATTCCTTATTAATAAATTATTTTTTATAACTTTTCCCTAAACGCTTCCTGAACTTCCTGTATAGCCTATCTTTCATCCCCAGATTCTCCACAGTCAAAAATGTTTCTACATCATACCAAGGAATATCGATATCAAGTTTTTTATCAATCGCTAAAAGGGCTGTGTCTGAATATTCATTAACGAAAAGAAAGAGCTGCTCAGAAGGCAAATACATATAGCAATATAAAAATATCGTTGTCTCCGTTATATGTTCAAAATCCAAATTTTCTACTATACTAACCTCTTCCTGTGTAAAGTCTATTACTTCCTTTAAATTCAAGATAGTTTTGCTCTTTTGTAAAAATTTACCTTCTTCCAAAATCTCACTAATATATGCTTTCTCATCCTGTGTAATTTCCACAATTTGTTTAATCATATGGATGAATTCTTTCGTATCCATATAAATAGCCTCTGGTTCTTCAAAATAAAAGTTGTATTTTGAAGGATTAGAAAATATTTGTTTCGGTAAATTTTTTTCTAAATTGATAAGTTTTTTTATTTTAAATTCGACTTCATCACTAGTTAATTTGCTCATAAGGCCAACCTCCTTTCAAATGATGTCCATACCGACCAGCTCTTCATTTTTGAATATACAATTTGATACGATTTCGAATAGAAATTTTTTGCTTAGTTGAGATGTTTGGCGAGCAGTTCTATGATGTTCAAATAGGTTGTATCAATTTCTATTCGATACACTGTTCCTAATGAAAAAACATCCTCTCCCTCATAACCATCTGAACGCCTTCCGCTAAACATGATATCGTTCGTGGTAATAGCTTCAATGTAACCAGCAAAAAAATCGTCTTTGCGTGATGAACAAGTGGCTACTTATTTAGTTGCTTCTTGGCATTTTGAAGCAGTATTTCACAAAAACATTTTGCATCCAAGTTTATTTTTCATTAACCGCTATGACATAATAATTACTTGATTTTAGAATTCCACCTATAAGCCCTTATTCAATAAATAAAGCTCGCTACGACGTAATAAATATATACCCCCAACGCACCTATAGCTAATGTTGCTGATAGGATAGATAAAATTGTAGACTTTCCTTTACGTTTACTCCATAACACTAATATAAGCTCGATGCACAAAATAACTATTTGCACTACCAAAATCACATAAATATATGATTTCAGGGTATAACTATTGCTTATATAAATACCCGTTCCAACTATTATAAGCCCCGCAAAAAATATGCTTGCGCCTATTTTTTCCAAGATACCTTTAGTTTTTTCTGAAAGATAAAACGGAATGACACAAATTGCAAATGTAATAAAATTTATTAATATATGGATAATAAACTCAATCATGATTGTCTCCTATACTATAATATTCATAATGGTTATTTCTCTCCTTTACATAGTCCATCGAGATTAATTTTAGATCCGATAAACTAAAACCATTAACATTAGACTTCAAGCGCTAATTCTTCAATTAAAAATCCCAAGTCTTTTGCATAGAAATTGATTACTTCGCCTTCTAGAATCTTGTAAGTCATAATTGTATTTTGCACTAAAAAATATTCAATGTTTTCGCGTCTATTAAGGTCTGACACCCCGCTAAGTAATGTCTTTATATCTAGTCCTTTAGTTACAATTATAAATTTGTTATATTCCATTATTCCAGGGTTTTCCCTCATCGGCTCTGCCTTAAAAATGTTTAGAAAACGCTTAGGCTTTAATGGGAATGTTAGATCACTTCGCTTCTTTCTATCTACTGTATATTCATATATATCATATTTATCAAATAGTGGATTTACCACCGTTCTTATTTCGGGCATGATACTAAAATACTCTTGTTCTTTTTCATCATACGAATCCATGGTAGTCATACCTACACTGTATATCATGTTGTCACTCCTCAATGTTTTTTCACTGCATTTTGTAATAGGCTTTCTAAAATTTTTTATTCCTCACTAAATAAATCTCGCTACAACGTAATAAATGTATACTCCTAAAGCGACTATAGAAAATATTGCTGATTGGATAGATAAAATTGTAGACTTTCCTTTACTTTTACTCCATAACACTAATATAAGCTCGATACACAAAATAATTATCTGCACTACCAAAATGACATAAACATATGATTGCAGAGTATTACCGCCGCTTATAAAAATACCTGTTCCAACTATCATAATCCCTGCAAAAAATATGCTTCCACCTATTTTCTCCCAGATACCTTTAGTTTTTTCTGAAAGATAAAACGGAAGGACACAAATTGCAAATGTAATAAAATTTATTGATATATCGATAATAAATTGAACCATGATAACCTCCTAAAACGCTCTACTACAGCACTACCATTTTTTCTATATAATCTCCCACGCATGGGTTAGAAAAGAATATAAAACCTATAAATAAACAAGATTACATATGTAGGAAAGCAGACAAACACCGTTATCAATGTTATAACAAACTGTACTTTAAAAGCTTTTTCTTTAAGTTTAAAGCTAAGTATAAAAATAATTTGTTCTTTACTTCTATAGTGACTTTCATTTCCTAAATGCCCAACCGAGGGACTAGCATTATACAATAATTTATAATGGCTAGCAGGAAAATAATGATAGCTATATTGTTAAGGATGGTTTTATTGTTTTTCTTACGTCTCGTTTCATAGCCAATAATTAATATAAGTAGAAAAACAAAATATATTATTATCACAAGTAACATATTATCCCCCGATCCGTCTTAAAAGTAGATAGTTATTCCCGTAACCACAAATAAAGTTAACAATATTAATACTTGCATACACCTAGAAAAGAAGTTGTCTTTCTTAAAATCTATAATAACTATACACATTATAATTATGCCGATGAATTCCAAATCCATTATTAATTTCAAAATTGAATCCATTTCAATCTCCTAATTTGGTTATCTTCTTTCCTTTTTCTTTTTTATATTCTCTAGGATTGTATTCTTACTATCTTGCTTATGCTCACGCAGAGATTATTCTTTTGATATGTATTATTTACATCTCTTACTTTTAGAATAAGCCCTCCCTGTAAAAGTGGAGGGCTTATTCTTAGTTTATTTTTTTAGTTTGTTCATCAAATCTTGTTCTACACTGCCGCCGAAACGCAGGGCTAGAATATCTTCTTTTTTTATCCAACAAGTTCCATCTAATCGACCTTCGTCATCCACTAAAGTAATTTCTAATCCTTCATATTCGTTTTCAGCGATCATTCCAATTGCTGGAGTCTCATCGCCTATGATGTCAATAAAGATTATCTCTTTACTTTGGTATACATAATCAGCGGCAATTTCGAAAAGAGAATGCTTTTTGTTTGGTGCTTTCTCAAATAATCCTGAGCTGATTGGTTGATTAAGATGTTTTGCGAGTAGTTCGGCTGTTTTTAAATGTGCCGTGTCAATTTCTATTCGGTACACTAATTCTAACGGAAGAACAACATGTCCCTCTTCGTAACCGTCCGAACGTCGCGAACGGAACATAACATCACTCGCTGTAACTGCTTCAATGTAGCCCGCCTCGAAATATTCGTCTTCGCGTGACGCGTAGATGGCTACTAGTTTATTTGCTTCTTGGCATTTTAGTAATCTTTCGTACATGAATTTTGTGGACATTTTTGGTTCCTCCTTAGGATTTCATAATCAATTAACTTTTAGTAAAAAACACTTTATTAAATTCTGTTAAAAAATTCAAATTATCTTTTTCAAGCCAAACGGACCATTCTTGAAAATGTTTGGTAAATTCCTCTTTCGTCATACTTTCTAAATGGAAAAATACATCTTGTTTGGGAAAATCTTCCTCCAAAGCTAAAATAACGAAATTAAATTCATTAACAAAATATAGTCCCCAGTTACTTACATTAGAAAACAAACAAGCTTCATTGAAGGTTAAAAAGAAGGTGTTCTTTCTATCCTCAGAATCGTTTTCTAAAATATCCATTTGCTCTAAAATCTGTTTAGGATTAAGCGAAGTAGGAATCTCGGCTATAGTATAGTCTGAATTTTTTTCAGTTGCGCTGGTAAAGAACAAGTTTTTCACTTTGTTATTAGATGAAATTTGTAAAATCCATTCCCAACCTGTTTCTTCGTAAAAATAATCCATATCATAAACGAAAAAATTATGGAACTTAGTATTAAAAATATTTTCAGGTAGGTAATTATCTGAATTAAATACCTTAGCAAATTCGTTATTAAAATTAGCATAGGTCTTCTTTTTCAGTGTCATTTTTTCCAATTAATTATCCCCTTTTCTTGAGTCAGGATTTCCCGAAAATTATCTAGTTGTTTTTCATTTAGTACTTTTCCATCTTTAAAGCCAAGAACGTCATCCTATTTCGTGTTATCAAATTAATTCTCACCAATATTTCAATGACCGAATTGCGTTTTTTAGTGTAGTTATATTTTCTTCATCTGATTCAATTTCTAGGCGAGCATAAAAAGCATTAATTATTTGCTCTCTTTTGAGATGGTTTTTTAGATCTGCTAAATTATTAATCGTTACATATCGTGCCACTTCATCGGATGAATTTAGTAATTGGATTAGCTTTTGTTCATAACAATCCTTTTCTGCTTCTGTGTCACTTAATAAAACCAAGGTGGAGTAACATCCAGATTTCACAACGTCACTGGTTTCATTTTCTAAATGTTTTTCTATATCCTCTATTACGTCATAAGCCCCCAAATCACCAAGATTTAAAATTGCAAAATACCGAACCCAACGATCAGCGTCATTTAAATGTGCTAAAAGAATAAGCTCTGCTTGCTTCATCCTGTGATAACCCATATACTCGAAACACTTTGTTTTAACCTCATTTGTATCAGTCATATGAGCCATTACTAATTTCTTGATGCGATTATGAGAGTTAGTTAGTAAAGCGTCTATCGCAGCAGCTCGAATTTTTTCAGAACTTGATTCTGATAGACTGACTAGCGCATTTTCAACTGTTTTTCCTTTTGCGTATTTGCCTAGTTTGGGTATAATTTTTAGCATTTGAGTTTCATTTGGAGTATTTTTTAATGTTTGGAGTAATTGTTTCGCATCCAATGGGTTTCTCCTTCGTTATGTTTTAGTAGTTCATTTGAAATTATTTCTATTGCTGTGGTGTCTAAAACTGGTGGAAACTCTATCATTATTCCATCCTCTATTTCTATATCTTTTCTAGGCTTCAATTTTTAAAATTATGCGACCTATTTTTATTTTTTCATTTTTCTTAGTTGTTATAACTTGTATTAAATCTTTATCAAAAAGTTATCAATAAATTACTAATTAAACAATCCCTTAATAGCATAGTACTCATATAATCCAAAAATCATAAAAACAATAAAAAAAACGGTTATTATATATGTATTTCTGTATTTTTTAGGGGTATTATCTGAAAACGCTTGGAAATAGATTAAAATTATTACATTTGTTATTAACAGAAAGATTAATACATCAGGCATATTTAATTTCTCCTTAAACTTTAATATAAAAAAAATGAACTTATAATTATTATTACAAACATACTAATACAAACAGTTTGAAGATAACCTTGAATTTTGTTATTTGTATTCATTTTTTCAATTAAATCAAATAACATAAAAATATTTGCAAGCAAGATGAAACCTACACTAACCTCTATAATAGATTGAGCCCCTGGCAACTCCCATAAATAATATACAATTAACGTTACGACTAGCAAAAAGCATAAACTTAACTTAAAATATTTCCAAGATTTATTTTTTTTATTCACCTTATCCCCCTCCTAACTTATAGATATAAAGCAGGAAATAACTATTTTCCTGCTTTATGTTATTAGCTCATTTTCCTTCTAATTTTATTGTAATATCGTTTTGCCATTTTCCTATAACTCTTACCTGATTTTAAATTTAAATTAGTGCTCAAGTGCTTCTTATAATTCTTTCTTAGGGATTTATAGTTACTTTTTACTGTATATTTTATTGTCTTGATATTTTTAATTACCTGTTTTTTAAATGATCTATTTTTAGTTCCCTTTTTGAATACTTTAGCTATTGTTCCTACTTTACCAGCAAGACCAAAAACCCTAGCACCTGTGGTCCAATACAATGCATCTCTACCACCTCTAAAAGCCGCTTTACCTGCACCTTTCCATGTTGATTTCTTACCTCGAATTTTATTTGTTATATAATACTTAGCTGCTCCTCCTATTGCACCACCTATAGTTGCCGCAGCCCACCAAGGCATATTACCATCAGGATCAAACATCATCACCGGATTATTATTCGCATAATTATACCCATTCATCGTCTGCGGATCATCTTCATCGCCTGGGTCTGGATCGTAAGCAGTAAACACGCCTTGCTCTGGTTCGTAATAACGCGCCATCAAGTAATATTGTTCAATTTCCTTGTCATACGTGTATCCTGCATAACCATAAGGATTCGCTTTGGCTTCTTCTGAAGAGGTAGTGTTTTTCAGCACATTTCCCCAAGCATCATACGCATATTCCGCGACAATTTTACCTGCTTCATCTGTGAGCGCAATTACGTCGCCATGCGCATTATAGTGATAATAGAGGGTTTTGCCATTCATCTTCATCGCTAAACGAACATTATCATCCGAATAAACATACTGACGAACTACTTTTCCATCACCATCAGTCTCATACAGAACATCAATACTATCGCCGTCATAATGATAATTCGTCGTAACGCCATCGACGGTTTTCGACAAGCGGCGGTTATCATCATCGTACGTATAACTTGTAAACGGCTCGCTCTCACCTTTTTTCGTGATGCTGCTTAAACGGTCGCCGGTATCCCATGTATACGTGTACTTGCCATCGCTTGTACGGTTACCATTGGCGTCATATGTCAGAGCCTCTCCGTTCCACGAAACCAGTTGATTACCATCATTATAACTTGCGGCAATTGTTTTTGTCTCGCTTCCGCTGATTGCTACTTGTGTGCGGTTTCCGAAGCCATCGTATGTGTATGCTTTTACGGTGCCGTCTGGTAGTGTTTCTTTGGTTAGTTGGTTGACTGCATCGTATTCGTAGGTTGTTTTTCCGTCTTGTTTGTTGTCGATGCTCGTACGGTTGCTTGCTGCGTCATAGGTGTAGTTTTCGTCTAAAATTTGGGTGCCGCTTGCGCTACTAATAGCTGCGTTGGTGACTTTTTGGGTGCTATCGTAGGTGTAGTTGGCTGCGGTGCCGTTTCCTGCTGTGTAGACGTTGATGTTTCCAAATTCGTCAAACTCGAAATAGGCGTTTTTGCTTCCATCGTTTACGCGGGTATTTCGGTCTAAGTCGTTGTATGTGTAGCTTGTTTTTGCTGTGTAGTCGCCGTGGTTAATGGCTACTTCGCCGACTTTGTCTGTTTTTCCTTTGTTGTCTTTCGTTGGTTTGTCTTTGTAAGTGTAGCTTACGTCGCCACCTCGTTCGGCTACTTTGGTGATTCGGTTGGCATCGTCGTAGGTTTTGTCGGTTACGATGCTGTTAATTTCATCGGTTACTTTTGTTTGGTTACCATTTGGATCGTATTGGAATTTAAAGGCTAGTTTATCATTCCATTTAATCCCGTCCACGCGGTCAGCGGAATCGTATGTGCTTTCGGTTACGCGACCATTTGGCATGATTGCTTTTGTTTCATTACCGGCTGCATCGTATTCGTACTTGATTGTGCGATTGAGTGCGTCGGTAAATGCGGTGATTTTGTTATCCACGTCATATTCATAGATATTCTTTTGCGTTTTGCCAGATGCAGTGACATTTTTTTCGGTAGTGTTGCCATTGTCGTCGTACTTATAGGCTACGGATGTGCCGTTCGCTAGTTTGGTGTCTATAAGTGCGTTGTCTGCATCATAGGTTAAAGTTTTTTTGTTGCCTTTTTCGTCTGTTTCGGATGTTTTATTGCCGTAAACATCGTAAGTGAAGCTGATTTTGCGGCCTTCTTCGTCATAGCTAGCTGTTACATAGTTGCCGGAAGCATCGTATTCATTTTTTGTTAATACTTCGCCTTCTATGACACGTACGTCGTCAAACCAAGCTTTTCCTGTTAAACCATTGCGGAACATGGTGTAAACTTTAACTGATTTGATTGGTTTGGTTGGTTTAATTACTACTGCGCTTCGGTTCCAGTCGTTGGTTCCTAGCGGGAATTGTCCTTGTACGGAAGAAGTTGTGCCATCTTGATAGTTGATTGTTCCCCAGACAGAATAATCGTTCGACATCGTTGCAACTGAGCCGTTTGATTTGGCATCTTCTGATTTGGATAGTGCGGAAATTGTTAATGCTTTGGCTTCTTTTTGATTTACTGGCACATCTTGGGCAATGTGTGTATAGGCTTCACTTGTTGCTTTTCGTTCAAAATAAACGGCACTATCACCACTGTATCCTTCATTATCTACTACTTTTGCTTGTGTAAGTGCGGTATTTCCTGAACGTGCCCAGCCAGTAGGAAGTGTTCCATTATGGTTTTCAAAACTGCTGTTGACTACCGGGTTGTAACTGGAAGCAACACTGCCTTTTTCAAATTGAACATTGTCGTACCAAATTGTTCCTTTTCCTTTATGTGGAGCTGGTTGTTCGTTGTCCAAATAAAGCAAGACTTGGCGCGTGTTTTTAGATGTTTTAAAGGTTAATTGGCGTTTTACCCAGCCGCCGTTCTTTTTGATGGATGTCGCACGGTTGGATTGCCATACGCCAGCATCGGTAATGTCTTTTGCATTCGCATCTTGTAAACGTCCAATGAGAATTGCATCGGCGTTTGTCATTCCGGATGTTTTAATCCAGGCGCTAAATGTATATGTTGTTTCTGGTTCTACATCGACGCGTTGGGTAACGGATGAATAGCCTTTTACGGTAGAATTTGCTTCACTCGTTAGTTTAACGGAACCGCTGCCGCCGAGTGTCCCTGGAGCTGACTGAGTGCTATCGAATGTCATGCTTCCTTTTGCATCAGATTGAATCAGTGCCCAGTTGGAAACTCCTGCTCCTTTTTCAAAGCCGCTGTTTTGAAGTAAGTTTCCGGCTGAAGAAAGTTCACCACTACCTCGAATTGGATTTCCATAGGCGTCATACTGCGTTACAGAGGATACTTGGGATTCTGTCGCAAGTGTTTCTGACACCGCATCTGCTCCGTCATAAGTAACCGTCGTTTTGCGTCCTTCTGTGTCAGTTGCGCTCGTTACATCGTTATTTCCATTGTAGGTATATGATTCTGTACCGTAAGCATCTGTCGCTTGCGTGATATTACCATCTGCATCGTAAGAATATGTTTCTTCTTGTCCCTTAGGATTCACTTCTTTTACTAGGTTATTTGATTCATACGTATAGGTTGTTGTGAGTTTGAGACCATCTGCATCCACAATTTCTTTCTTTGGATTTCCAGCATCATTGTAGGAATAAATGGTTTTCTTCTTTTTCTCATTTGTTAAAGTAGTTTGCTGTCCTTCTTTGTCATAAGAAAGGATTGTTTTTTTGCCGACTGGATCGGTTATTTCTGTTAATTTTTCTTCTTCATAGGCAAAAGTTGTTTCGTATGGTTTTTCTTCTGTATGTTTTGGATCGTAAATCGAGGTTAATAAGCCATCTGTGTAGCCGTAGCGATATATTTTTCCGCGGGCAGTGGATGAACTGATTAGCTCTTGTTTGTCATTATACGTGTAGCTGATTTTACGGTTTTCTGGTCCAACAAGTTCTTTTACTAGATCGCCTTCATACGCTAAAGTCACGGTACGTCCGGAAGCGTCGCGCATGCTTGTTAGTTTGCCGTCAGTATATTCGTAAGTTAATTCGTTGCCTTTTGTATCTTTTTCGGATTTTAATCGTCCGTCAGCTAAAAAGCGCGTTTCTGACTTATCTTCTTCTATTTTCAAATAGCCATCTGCGTTTTTAGTAATCTCGGAGTAAATGCCTGGTGGTGCCACGTATTTATCGCCTTTTTTAGTGAAACGATGGACTTTCTTGTCCGATTCCATCCATACGATATTACCGTTCTCTTCTTCAATAAGTTTCTCTTCAAGCGTACTTGTCCAGCCTTTACCAAAAATGCCTGTTGCGTCATCTTGGCTGTTAAAAGTACGGTCGACATTGATACTTGGGCCGCGGCCTTCTAAGTTAAAATCTGTTTCATGGAATAAAAAGTTTCCGTTTGTAGCGTTGACTTCGCCACCACGAACTGGCACACTTGTCCAGTAATCTACCATTCCTAACTGTTTATTTACTACTTCTGGAATGGATGGCGTCGCTGGTTCGGATTGAATACTTGTGGCGTTATTTCCCGCTTTTTGGTATGCAATAATACGGAACCAATAGTTTGTTCGTTCTTTATAATTACCGCCAGAATTGGTATAAACTGGGGAAGGATCTTTTGCTAGTTCATCGCCTTTTCCGTCATGATGAAGAGCAAATTTACCTTCTGCAATTTCTTCTTTGGTTGGCCAAATCCCTTTATTTTGGGTGGTCCACTTTGTTTCTGCGCCGACATCGTATTCTTCGTAGGCTTTCCCATTGAAGACAAGTACTTTATAGCCATCCGCCATTGGGCTCTTTTCCCAGTTAAGTTCCACGTATCCTGTTTCTTTATGCGCTAAGTTAGAATATGCTTTCGCAGCAGGAGGTTGTGGTTTTTCGATTGGCATATAGGCAAATACTAAGTCGGAATTCGGGCTTTCTCCACCCGGGAAAACGGCTTGCACTCTGAATAAATAGCGCGTTAAATTGCGTAGTCCAAAAGTACTTCCAGCTTGAAACGCATTTTCATATTGTGCTCGCGGATCAAGAGCGAATTCGGTTCCTTTGCCATCATGATGGAATTCGAATTCTCCATTAGCGATTTCGTCATTTGTTGGGAAAATTTTCTTCCCTTTAGTGCTCCAAGTGGTTGCGGTACTTTTTGTATTAATATATTCGTAGTTATATCCATTAGAAATAACGATATTATAACTCGTTGCACCAGGAACAGCCTTCCAAGATAAATCTATGTAACCTGTTCCGGTTCCTACTCCATTCGAATTCGTTTTAACAGTAGGTTTTTCCGGTTGTGCATACGTATAATTTACTTCCAGATAAGGATAGTTTTTATTATTTTCACTTGCTACTAATTTTTTCCAATAGTTTTGATCGATGTTCGTTCCTAGGCGAAAACCGTTATTTGGTCGCACGCCACTTGCCCATGCTTGAACTGTTTTAGTGACGTCTAAATTTGCCCATTCGCCCCGACCGACATTGACGCTACCTAACCTTGTTACAGGTGGTACCGTATTCCATGTTACTTGCCACGGGGACCAATTCGCATTTGCTTCATAGTACCAAAGATCATTTTTAACAGTTGGAGACATATGCCAAATATTATAGACTTTTAAGGTGGCTTTAGAAACAGTCGCTTTATTCAAAGTGGATGTATCCATTTTTAAAAAGGCGGCATTATTTCCTGTTGAATTGTCCCATTTACCAAGTTTTAATGTGTAAGCATTTTGGCCAGAATCCCAAAGTTTGCTTCCGATATTGGTTTCGGTTGGTTTTGCTGAATTGATGTTGGCATTATACACTTCATCTAACCGGACAGATGGATCAATATAGACAGGATATTCGCGCGCGGCATCATTTAGCCAAGCTGTATCTACTTTTAATTGTAACTCATAGACTGTTTTGGTGAGTTGTTTCACTTCAAAGGAAACATTCTCGGATAACGCTGCTTCCCCGGTCTCAGCGCCGACATTGGAATCTGTCATAACTGGTTTCGGAAGCGTATACATTGTTTCGCCGGATTTATTTTTGAATAGCACATCGCCATTCTCTGCTAGCTCTAAATCTAGTTTTGTTTCAATTTGATAAACATACGTATCTACTTGATTAGGTTCATGTAATACGATGTCTTCTTTTACTGATTGTGGAAAAGTTAAATGACGTAAATCTGTTTTAGGAAATACGTTTTCATACGTAACTTCATTTTCTTTGTAGGTCGCTGGTTGGTCTGTAACTGCTTGTTCATTTTCGCCTGTACGTGCTCCTTTTAAGCGAAATGTAACTTCTGCGCCAGCTTTTGTTAGTTTCTGATATGCTCCCTCTTCCATTTTGTCTAAGAAGCCTAGTTCTAATGGGGTTTGTTTTGGAACAATCATGTCAGAATCTGCTTCTTTCTCCACATTCGCATCAATGCGTTTCATCTCGCCATCAACTTCCATATTGATAGGGTCCGCAAAGATTTGTTTTGTAAAGCTCCCGTCGTGATTATCAAAAACTACTTCATTTTCTGTTCGTTCGTCTTTCACTTCTGTTGGTGCTTGTTCTCCCGCTTTCTTTTCTGGTTCCGCTACCCCGGTTGATTTCTCCTCCGCCATTGGTGCATAACCAGGTATTAGTGAAAGGAATAGCATAATCGCTATTAGGCTCACTAAGATTTTTTTTGCTTTTGCATGTTTTTTCATGTATCAAGCTCTCCCTTTTTCAATGTAATTTCATTCGATGTCTTGCTATGTTCTCTATTTTCTATCTCCCCGCTAACAACCTCACTATCCCCCATTTGCTAAAAAAAGGACCAGTTTTAAACGAGTAAAACTGGTCCTTTTCCAAATTTAACAAAATCATTATAGCATGTTTTTATTTTAAAAAGTTATGCAAGATGTAATTTTTTTACTTTTTATGCGAATAAATAATTTTCACCTCAAAATTGACATAAATTAGTCAAAAATAAAATTTAAGCGTTTTCATTTAAGAAGCATCATGTTTAGTTTGTACTTGCAATACAAAAAAATTGAACTGATTACACATCAGTTCAAGAATACTTTCTATTCACCACGGTTGGCTAGTTGGCCCAACAGTGAATTCATTTACATTTACATCTTCAGGCTGATCGATAGCATATGCGACAATGTTTGCGATACGATCTGGTGTGATACCATATTGTTTATATAAATTGGTCATCCCTTGTTCGGTTTCTTTATCCGTGATTGTATCTAATAATTCCGTATTGATGGCTGCTGGGTAAATGGTTGCGGTACGGATATTTGTTCCTTCTTGCGCCGACTCCATTCGTAATACTTCCATTAGGTCACGGACGGCCCATTTTGTCGCTCCATATACTGCACCGCCAGGATATGCTTTTAATCCTGCTACAGAAGAAGTTGCAATGATGTGTCCTGATTTTTGGGTGATGAAAGAAGGCAAAACTGCCGCAATTCCATTTAGCACACCTTTAATATTGATATCAATCATTTGCTCCCATTCATCTTCTTTTAAAGCAGATAATGGCGAATTAGGCATGATTCCCGCATTTAAAAAGATTGCATCCACTTTTCCGTATGTTTCAATCGCTAATTCTACTAATTTTTTATTGTCTTCGCGTTTTGTCACATCCGTTTTGGCAAAAATTGCTTCCCCAGACTTTGCTTGAATCATTTGAACAATTTTTTCCAATTTTTCCACGCGCCGAGCAGCAAGAACTAACTTCGCCCCTTTTTCAGCTAAAAGTAAGGCTGTTGCTTCGCCAATTCCAGACGATGCGCCAGTTATGATAATTACTTTGTTTTTGATTGTCATTGGTTACATCTCCTTATTCCTCGATAATTTTACGAATTTGTTTGGCTGGGCTTCCGGCGACGACAACGTTTGCTGGGACATCTTTTGTGACAGTGGCATCCGCAGCAACGATGGCATTTTCTCCGATAGTTACGCCTGATAATATCGTCGCATTTGCTCCAATCCAAGCATTTTGTTTCACACAAATCGGTGCTACTCTTAAGCCACGTCTCTTTTTCGGGCTAACTAAATGGTTGACGGTCACAAGTCTTGCTCCTGGTCCAATTAAGACATTATCTTCAATCGTAATCCCACCCAAATCCACGAAAGTTACATTTAAATTGATAAAGATATTTTTCCCAAAAGTAATATGTTTACCAAAATCACTGTAAAAAGGAAGCGAAACCTCTACAGAAGAATCCACAGGTTTTCCTGTGATTTCACTGAGGCATTTTGTTATTTCTTTTTTTGAATGATACTTGGTATTTAGTTCAACGATTAATTGTTCGTTGTTTTGCTTTACCTCATGAATTTCATTTAACAGATTTGACCCTTGTAGAATTTCTTTACCGACTACTCTTTTCTGTAAATCTTGTATCATTATGCGCTCTCCCCCCGAAAATCTTTTACTTCTTAATTATACGGAGAAAAGTTATAATTGAATAATACTTATAAACCATAGCCAACTATTCGTTTTGGTTATAGGAAGGAGTCTTTCATGGAATTACGTGTGTTAAATTACTTTTTAACTGTCGTTCGTGAAAAAACGATTAGTAAAGCGGCGGAAGTACTTCATCTTTCTCAGCCAACACTTTCTAAACAATTGAAAGAACTTGAGGAAGAGTTAGGTGTAACGCTGTTTATTCGCGGAAATCGTTCTATTACCTTAACAGAAGACGGTGTTTACTTGGCAAATCGTGCGAAGGAGATTTTATCTTTAGTGGAGTTAACTACTTCGAACTTGCTGCAAAATGAAACAATTAGCGGAAAAATAACGATTGGTGCTGGGGAAACGAGAGGATTTGAGTTTATTGGTAGTGTCATTCATCAGCTGAGAGAAATACATCCTGAGATTACGTTTCAACTACATAGTGGTAATGCCAACGATGTTTTAGAAAAAATTGAGCATGGGCTGCTGGATTTTGGGTTGGTTATTAATCCTGTTGAAATGCAGGCATACGAATATTTGCAGCTTTCTTTAGAAGATAGATGGGGCATTTTAGTAAATAAAGTCCATCCTTTAGCGCAAAAAGAAGTTATAACTCCGGGTGATATTCAAGAAAATCCAATAATGGTTTCGAATCAATCTTTCGTGGATAATCAACTAGCAAGTTGGTTAGGAGGACATTTTGAACACTTGAATGTGATTGGTAGATATAATTTGCTTTATAATGCCTCGCTTTTAGCTAAAGAGAATATTGCCAGTATTCTTTGTATCGATGGCATTGTCAACACGGACAATACGAATTTGAAATTTATTCCTTTTTCGCCGCCCCTAACTGCTGGAATAAGCATTGTTTGGAAAAAGAACCCTACTTTTTCGAGTGCAGCGAAGGAATTTTTGCGGTTGATAGAAAAAGAAATTACAAAATAAGTAAAAAAAGCAGCAATGAAACTAAAATTAGTTTCATTGCTGCTTTTTATGTCCTGAATTTACAGCTATTTGATTTATTTTTATTCTTTAAAACATCTCTTTAGATTATATGAACATGCTATAATAATTAAGTCTTCTACCTTCAGACGAACAATTGGAACATTGTTCGTCTGAAGGTAGCTGCATTAAATGATTCTATTTTTTTCCAGTCTTATCGCTCCGATTTTTGTAGGAATTACTTTAGCTACCTACAAATATTGGTTAGAACATCGTAGTGATAAAAAACATAAGTAGACGGCAACCGTTCTAACCACAAGAAAACCCCCGAGGTCTTTAGCCGGACTCGGGGGTTTTTGTGCATTAAATGATTCATTTTCCAACTTTATTATAACACTTATTAGAAAAAACACAACTCATGGAGACCTAAAAGCTTTTAACAACTCTCTTCCATAAATTGCAATTTCAACGTATCAACACAAACATCTAGAATCGATTCGTATTCAATAAAACATTGCCCATCAGGTGAAAAATCATCAGAAAAACGAACGTTCATTGATATCAACTCATCATCAAGGACGTCAATCTCCCCAATAATTAGTTCATCCCAAACTGTTGTGAGCTCCACTATTTTCTTATTTTCTTTTGCCCACTGAAGAAAATTATATAGGGTATCTCCTTTGCTACTTAATTCCGGCATTTGCATTTTGGCTGATTTCACATTTTTATAGGGCTCCAGATATTTGGTGTCTTTTTGAATTTTAAAAATGCTTTCATTGGCGATAATAGCAAAACCATCAAACTGACCACTTCTATGATAATTTTCTATTATAATGTACTTTTTAAAAATTGCTTTTATGTATCCCATATAAAATTCATTAGTTTCTTCCCTATCTTCATACACTTCATAGATACAATCCCGATTCAATTTCTCTAATTGTTGTCGATTCATTTCTCTATCTCCTTTTTTGAAAATGGTTCTGCTAAATAAAGCGTTTTCAATCCAAAGATACCATGTTTAATACCTCATTGCAATCCAACATAAATAAAAACTTGCTCAAATTCGATACTTTGAGCAAGTTTTCTTTCTATATTTCTAATCGTAATGTGACAGCGCCATATGCTGGAATCGTGTTGTTGTCATTTGCGACAACTTCTTCGATAGCATTCACATACTCAAATGACATATCCGAGAGTGACAACTTTTGTGGTGTGTTAGTTGGGTTTTCCAAGCGGATGATGTATTTATCTGCAGTGTAGTAGGACGGATGGCACGCCGACACTAAATATTCTTTTGGCAAATTCAACATACCTAACGTTTGCTTCGCGCCTAATCTTCGTTCTGTTTTCTGGATTTTGTTGTCTAAACGGTGTAAAAAGTGGTTGAACGGTTGACGCTGGTAGGACACGTTTGCTTGGTTGAACGCTTTTGTTCGTTCAGCGGTTTTATGTTCATCGAAAGCTTGGTCGCCAAGATAGATGGCTAATGAGAATTCATGTTTGCCAAGTAGTTGCGCGCCTTCTGTTTCGATGAGCACATGACCTTTTTTCGTTGTGTCGCCTGATGCTCGGCCTGGGCGGTATGCTAAATCAGGTTTTCCGAGTTGTCCGGTTGTTGCCAGTAGCGTCAGTGCTAAATGTTGATTCAATTGTTGGTATTCTTTGATGCCCCGTGTGAAAATGGTACAACTTTCTGCTTCATTTGTTAACGTCACGCTTTGTTCTAGTGGTTCGATGTCGATTGGCATTTCGCTATATGTTTCTTGCCAATTCGCTGGTACAACTGGTTTTCTCTCGATATATCCGAATGGAAGTGAAGCGATATTGTAGTCTGTTTTCACACCTGTGTTTACTTTTAAGCGTAGACGGTGACTTTTAATTTGGTTATCCACTTCAACTTTAACATCCAGCAGTTCACTACATTTTCTCAGCTCTAAAATGAGTTTGACTTGCAGGTCGCCATGCCCTTCTTTCGTCAAACGATCAAGTGGGAAATCGCTTTTTCCTGTTAAAATTAAACGTTCGACTTCACTTGATTTCTCTGTTTTTGCTTCGGAAAAAGTGAATAATTCCGCGATATCTCCGGCTAGTGGTGAATAATCATACGTATCCCCCGCATTCACATCATCTTCTAGTGTAATAAAAGAAGTGATGCGCTCGCCATTTGGTTTTTCAAGAGCAATTTCGCCATTTTCAAAAGTGATTTTGTAGAAATCATTCGCGATTGCCACATTATTGGAAGCAATCATCGAATCCAGTTCGCGGTCATTCTCCTCAAAAGCAATCACACGGTAACCAAGGCCTGGAAGATCCACTTTCACGCGTACTTGAAGCACATAATAGCCAGGTTCTTCAATAAATCGGTTCCCGGCTGGCGTTTCTTCTAGCACATTCTCACGCGATGGAATAAATTCTTCTTGAACAATTGTCGCGTCTGGAAATGCTGGGAAATGGATATTTTTATGCTCGGTTACTACTTGTATTTCTTTATATCCGTCAAAATCATGTAAATCCGTGTTAAAAACGATAATTTCGTTTGCCGCAAGTGATAAATCATCGGCAATTTTCTTCACAATCGTGTTTTCAATACTATCACACAGTTCATCGGCTTCTTTCATCCGGTGCAAAATATCTTCCGCAACAGGATCAGAAACGCAGCCTGCCAAGCTATCGTGCGCTTGACCTTCAAGTAATTTTTTCCAAGTGTGCATTAGTAAACGCTCGCTAATAGAAATTCCAGATGCCTTAGCAATAACAAGCAGCGGCTCAATTCGTGTTAGCAGTTTTTGCTCGAGTGACGCGCTTTTCAGCTTAATATTCATTCGGCTAGAGCCAATAGTTTTATGCACTCGCGCAAGAACCGGGCTTCTAAATTCGCCGCGATATTCTTCTAAGTCGGGTAGCTCTCTAACATATTGAATAAAATCTTGATAGGTACTAAGTTGATAATCATGGCGTCCCATCTTGTTAATTTCCGCCAGTTTTTCTGCAAAACGACTAATAATATTCAGCTGATCGTTTCCAGATGGAATTAACACTTCCGTTGTTTTGCTGTACTTTTCAATGAAATCAATTGCCGGGTCAAGGCGTCCATCCACATATGCCGAAGTTGGTTCCAGCAGCATCCCTGTACCGTAACCTTGTGGCATATTAATCGCATAGATAGATGCTTCCTCGCCAAGTCCTTGCCATTTAAAATACGGAGATGCAACATGTTCACCAAGATGTATTCCGCGCCAGAAAATCACATTATCAAAGCCAGCATGTTCAAGTAAAGTCGGCATTTGGGCATTAAAACCAAATGTATCTGGTAAATAACCAATTTTCATATAGTCGCCGTATTTTTTACTATCAAAAACCCCAATCATCGCATTGCGCAAAATCGACTCGCCGTGCGCAAAAAAGGCATCTGTTTGTGTAAACCACGGTCCAATGAAAAGTTGTTTATCCGCAATTAATTGCTTAATATCCGCTAATTTTTCTGGGTAGAGTGCAACATAATCATCTAAAATCGACAATTGCCCATCAAGTACAAAGTTTGCTTCTGGGTGCTTTTTTAATTCGTCAATTACTTCTGTAAAAAGTTGTTCACTTAGAACCAGTGCATCGGCCGAGGTGAAATACCACTCTCGGTCCCAATGCGTATGGTTCACAATATGTGCTTTAACCATAGTTACCTCCGTTTTTTAAGCTTCCCATTCTGCTTCGTCAATTTCGTCATCGTAGCTTGAACCGGACATTTCTTCACCAGCACTAGCTTTACGTAAAGCGACTGACATACCCGCAACGATTAAAGTTCCAACGGCAATCGCTAAAATATAAACTGGCCAATTTTCTACTGTGAACCAGCCATAAAAACCACTAATTGGCGCTTGGTTAATTGCGCCAAGACCTACAGCTAGTGCGCCGCCGACTGCAGAACCTAGAACTGTCGCTGGAATAACTTTAAGCGGAGATTCTACTGCAAAAGGAATCGCCCCTTCACTAATCCCAACAAGCCCCATAATAAGCGAGGATTTCCCAGCTTCACGCATTTCTGCATTGTATTTACGTTTTGCTATTAATGTTGCTAAGCCAAGTCCCAGTGGTGGGATAATAATCGCTACTTGTGCCGCAGTATTTGGCGCATAAATTCCACTTGTCAAAAGCGCCATCGCCGTTGTTACAGCTGCTTTATTTACAGGTCCGCCTAAGTCAAAACCAACCATCGCGCCAATAATAGCTGCCATTAGAATTTGGTTCGATCCAGACATACCATTTAGCCAATTTTCAAGAGCTGTATTTAAGTCAGCAAAAGGAATACCAACCACATAATTAATAATAAGAACGGTAATAAGTGTACCAAAAACTGGTACTAAAAATACTGGTACAATTGAAGCCGCTGCTTTTGGCAACTTCACGTATTTTTTAATCAATAGACATGTGTAACCAGCA
This sequence comes from Listeria monocytogenes, assembly GCF_013282665.1. Taxonomy (GTDB): domain Bacteria; phylum Bacillota; class Bacilli; order Lactobacillales; family Listeriaceae; genus Listeria; species Listeria monocytogenes_C. Next base: position 1,599,061 of record NZ_CP054041.1, on the reverse strand, counting down.
ATTAAACCAGCTGCAAGTGCCCCGAGGAAACCTGCGCCAATATCACGTGCCAGCAAACCACCAACAAGACCTGGCGCCAGTGCTAGTTTGTCCGAAATGGAATAGCCGATAAATGCGGCAATAACCGGAAACATCATTCCTAGCGCCAAGCCACCAAAACCATCTAAACTGTGTAGTAATGAAATTAAGCTATTCGCACTATCTGCATATTTTGCGTCCCAAATATCTGTAATTCCGAAAAACGAACCACCAACCCGCGCAATCGCCATAATTACGGCACCTGCAATAACGAGCGGAATCATATATGAAATACCTGTTAAAACGTGTTTTTTCAGTTCACTCCCAATTTTTCTGAACATGGTAGATCCTCCTTATTTTTCGTCAATTAACGCAAGTGCTGCGTTGATTACTTTTTCTGCATCTTTAATCGGTGCGCTTACTGGAACTTCCAGCACGACTTTACCGTCAAAACGTTCTTTGTTACGAACTTTTGTATCTACTGCGAAAATAACTACTTCGCCGATATTTACATCTTTTTCGGTTAATTCATTTTCAATTCCTGTTGCGCCTTGTGTTTCTACTTTAATGAGGTTGCCCATTTTTTTCGCACCTTTTTTAAGTGCTTGTGCTGCCATATATGTGTGTGCCACTCCTGTCGCACATGCGGTTACTGCAATAATTTTACGTTTCATATCTCTACTACGCCTCCATTTAAAATTCGAATAACTTCTTCTTCGTCTCTTGTATTTTTTAAATTTTCGACAATATCATCGTCCATTAGTTTCGTTGCAATTTCTGCAAGGATTTTTAAGTGACCGTCTGTTTTGTCAGAATCAGTAATCGCCAGTAAGAAAATCATGTTTACCGGTTCGTCATCAAGCGATTCCCACTCAATCATTTCTTTCGTTCTTGCAAAAACGATGGCCGATTTTGTGACACTTTCGCTTTTTCCGTGTGGGATAGCAATGTTATTACCTATTCCAGTTGTTGCATGTGCTTCTCGATCTAAAACAGCTTGCACATAAGTCGCTTTATCTGCTAAAATGCCCTGTTCATTCAACAATTCCGCCATTTCTTCAATCGCTGCTTCTTTGGTTGCCGCTTCTAAATCAAAAACGACTAATTCTTTAGTTAAAATATCTTTTACTTCCATTACATCCCATCCTTTAACAAATGCTCATAAATTTCTGCGGCACTTTTTAGTTGCGTCAGCTTTTCTAGCCATTTTTTGTTATCAATATATTTATAAAACTGCTCGTACATTGCGTCTAAATTAATGCCGTTTTCCTCTGCCAAAGCGATAAAAAAGATTTTATCTACCTCGACTAACCCCCACTTCACCGGTTGTTTAAGTGTTGCGATAGCAATGCAAGATTCATTTATAAGTGCAGGTTCTGCGTGTGGTGTCGCCATTTCTTCAAAAGAAGTAAACGACAAGGCTTCTCTTTTCAGCGCACTTTCCACGATGCCAGGCTTAGCAATACTCTGTTCCACCAACTTGCCGCCAATTTCCGCAATCGCTTCTTCCATCGTCGCTACATCTAACTTCGCAAAAATGTTTTTCGGTCTAATTAAATCAACAAATGGTTGGCTGCGTTTCTTTTTCTTGCGTCGCGTTCGTTCGATTTGGCTTTCGACTTGTTGTAAATCGGCTTTATTCATCATTGGACTAACAACAATGCTCGGAATATCCTCTAGTTCGAGATAAATCGTGCTAATCACTAAATCCACATCGACTTCGGTTTCCATTAATGCCTGAACAGACAATATTTTTTCAATCGTAATCATTGGAAAATATTTTTTAATTCTAGCTGCGAGTAATCTTGATGAACCAAGACCTGTACTGCATACAAGCACCACGCGAATTTGGTCGGGGAAAGAGCGACTTCTTTCTTTGTATGCTTCAAAATGTAGCGCAATATACGCCGTTTCATCTTCGTTCACTTGCACATCGTACTTTTGTTCAAATTTTGCTTTAAAGTAAAGCGCTTCTTCAAACGCTTGGGGAAAGTTTTGCTTAATTTTGCTGAGATACGGATTTTTAAAATGCATACCAAGTTTTAAGCGATTAATGGCGGATTTCATATGTGTCGTCAGGTCTTCCAGTAAGCCTTTATCGTAAGTATCTTCTGCGAGACACTCACTAACAAATTCAGCGACATCGTCTTCTTGCGGTCGGGTGTTGACGAGCAGTTCATCATGTTGCTGATTATAGGCAGCGGTTAAATGTAACTGAATATAGCCAACTTCGAATGCTGGAATTTTAATAGCCAGACGTTCTTCCAACATATCAACTAAGATTTCCGTATTGTTTCGCTGTGACTCAAACGCATCTTTCATCGGATCGCTCTCAACATTTTCCACATACTCGCCTTCGCGAATTCGCTCTACCGCAATCGCAAGGTGAATAACAATCGACTGAAATGCATAATCTGTAAAAGCAAAATCATGACGCTCACTGAATTCTTGAACAATCGCAATGATTTCTTTCAAGCCTTCTTCCGGAAAAATCCCAGTGACATCTGCTTGAATCGTGTCAAAAGCTTGGAGCACCTTTTCACCTTCTTGTTTTAAATACCAGTTGTTACCCCAAAAATTAGTAATAAATTTGGAGGTTAGGGCGCGTTTTTCGCGTTCGCTAATTAAAAGTTTCATGCCCTTACTTGGTTTCTTATACAAGGTGATGCCTTCTTTTTCTAACATTTTCGTGACTTCCATCATGTTTTTCTCAATCGTGCTCCGGCTAATGTAAAGTTCGTCTGCAAGTTGATGAATCGTGATATAGTCGTCAGCTTTAAGCAATTTACTGAAAATGTAGATAATCCGCTCTTCTTTAGTTGATGGAATTTGGCTGACCTGATTGTCGAGGAATCGGCTAACCTCGGCAAAAGCTTTATTATCGCCCTCAATATAAACGCCAATTTTTGGTTTACGGACAACAGTCATATCAAAATCCTTTAGAAAAATATCGATTTCCTTCAGTGAATTTGATACTGTTTTTTCTGAAAGTCCAAGATGATTCGCGATAGTTCCAACACGTGTTTGACCTGTCTTCATTAGAAACTGAATGATATTTTTTTCGCGATTTGCAATCATTTTCGTTACCGCTTTCATTTTTAATTTTCCTTTCCCTACGCTTATTCTATTACAAAGACTCATCCCCAGAAAACTACGAAAATTACCGCATTGAATACAGTAATTTTGGGATATTGCTGTTCATTTTGGAGAATGGTAGATTTAAATAGCACCACTAACCTAGAAAGGAAGCTTATTTATGTCTATTTATCTTATTGCGTTACTCCCTGTTCTTGGATGGGGATTTATGCCGATAATTGCGAACTTACGAAAAAGCACCCCCGAGGAACAACTACTGGGGACATCAATTAGCGCGCTATTATTTGCTTTCATTTTGTTCTGGATTTTATCACCAGAAATAACGGTTCTTTCTTTTATTGTGAGTTTTGTTTCGGGTATTTTTTGGAGTTTTGGTCAATTACTGCAGTTTAAAGGGATTGCGGCTTCAAGTGTCGCGAAGGCAATGCCGATTTCAAACGGAACTCAGCTAGTTGGCGCAACGCTTTTTGCTGTTCTCGTGTTTCGGGAATGGCAAACAGTTACGGCTGTTATCATCGGAGTTGTTGCAGTTATTTTAATCTTGATTGGGGTGGTAATGACCGGGTTTCAAAAACGCGGGAATCATATCACGGAGTCGGTTTCATTTCATGTCTACGGTATCGTTATTCTATCTTCTTTCTTTTTAACGCTTTACGTAGTAACAAACCAGCTATTTGATGTCACTGGCTTTTCTATCATTTTACCACAAGCAATCGGGATGCTAACATGCGCCATTGGTATTAACTTAGCGAAAAAGACTGCTATTTCCCGAAAAAATGTTACATTTAACTTAATGACCGGGTTGTCGTGGTCGATCGCCAATTTAGGTATGTTCTTAGCAACAGCAGTACTTGGTGTCGCAACAAGTTTCTCGATTTCACAAGCCTGCGTTATCGTCGCGACAATCGGCGGCATCCTCATTTTTAAGCAGAAAAAAAGCCCGCTGGAATGGACATTTATCCTTTCGGGGATATTGTTAATTATGGTAGGGGTTATCTTGTTAAGTTTACTAAAATAGTAAAAACCAAAGACCTGAAATCAAGGTCTTTGGTTTTTCTTCAAGTAATCTTCTATAACTTGTAACACGCCAGCTTCCTTATTCGAAGGAGCTACATGTTTTGCAGCAGCAAGAACTTCTGGACTGCTTTCTTGCATGGCGTAACTATTTGGAGTTAGTTGCAACATTTCGATATCATTATTCGCATCACCAAAAGCGAGTAAATCCTCCGGCGCCATTTGCCATTCATTTAAGAGTTGTTGAATCGCGCTCCCTTTTGTTACCCCCGGAATAATAATATCAATACTCCCATGTCCACTCGACACAGCGCGAATTTCGCCAGCAAACGTTTGATTCAAATCTTCCACAATTTGCCCGGTTTTAGTCACTTCCACATCAAGTGCAAATTTGATAAAAGTATCATCTGGAAGCACATCGAATGAATCCACCTCTTGTAACTCAAAATAATACTTTCTCGCAAATGTTTTAAAATCTGGGTGCGCCGCTTTTAATAAATACGCACTTTTCACCCCACAAAGGATTACTTGCAAATCCTGATATTCTTGAATCAACGTCCGCAAAATCTTTTGCACTAATTTTTCCTCAAAACGATTCACACTTCGAAGTTCTCCTTGATGAAAAATAACTGCTCCATTTTCAGCGACGTAAAAAAGTTCCTCGTCCTTTCCAGGGAAGAAAGATTTAAGCTGATAATATTGGTTCCCGCTTGCAACAATAAATTTGATGTCTTGCTTTACTAATTTTTCATACATCTTCTCAAATCTAGCACGATCATATTCACCATTTCCATCTAAAAAAGTCCCGTCCATATCTACAGAAATCGCTCTAATCATCCAACTAACCTCCCCCAATATAATTATTTTTATTCTAGCAAAATTTGACTTCATTCTCTTATTTTGTTATTCTGGCATTAACAACTAGAAAGGAGCATACTTATGAGAAGCCTGGATGCAGTAGAAATACTCAGACGTGGCGAAACCATTGATCGTTATAAAGAAGGCGGAAATTCGATGTTACCTTTGATTAAATCGATGCAACCTGTTCGTTTAGAACCGATTGGCACGAGAGAACTCAAAGTGAACGATATCGTATTTTGCAAAGTTCGCGGTAGCTTTTTTACACATAAAATCAGTAAAATCCGCGGTAAGCAATATCAAATTTCTAATAATCACAAACACGTGAATGGTTGGATTACACGTAATAGTATTTATGGCATTGTCACCAAAATTTGGTAAATGCTAGGTAACATGCAACGAACAAGTTGGATGTTTTTTATTTTGCTTAAAATCATACTTTTTTTCGGATAATTTCCAGCGCAAGCATATATGCAAAACAGAAGATAAGAAAAATGATTGTCAAACTCGAAATGGAGATTTGTTCAATCCCGTATAAATTAAGAACAATCAACACAATTGGTATCGTCAATGCTAAAACGATAAGCGCATAATAAGAAAACGTTTTGCGATTGTTGATATACCTTTCATCTTTTTCTAGTTTATCTTTCTCATATTCTCGCTTTGATTTATTTTCAAATAAGAATATAAAACTTAGCGTACCAATTAAAGCCACTATTACCATACTAATCGGCGTAACGATATCTTCAAATATTTTTTCCCCTTTAATAATCCCTAGAAGTGGATACATGTATATAATTGTTGCAACTACCGTAATACCTCGATTAATGATGTAACGTTTCATACTAATTCTCCTCCAGTTGAAAAATCTCTTCAATTGATAATCGAAAATAGCGAGCCATCTTCAAACTCAGTTCTAAACTAGGATTATATTTGCCTTTTTCAATGGCATGGATTGTTTGCCTCGAAACCTCTAATGCTAAAGCTAATTCATTTTGCCCAATTTTCCTTTCTTCCCGCAATTGTTTCACCTTATTACTAACTTTCAATTAACCACCACCAAATAAAGACATATTCATATATAGTATAAAATAAACTCGATAATACGTAAAGAAAACTTTACATATAGAATAAAAAAGTAGCTAAAATGATTAACTCATTTTAGCTACTGATTTTTATTTCACCATTCTTGACTCTGTTTTGTCGAAATATTGCTTCCCAATTTGCAATTTCTCGCCATAAAGTTCGTCAATAGTCACAAATTCGTATCCTTGACTTTTCAGTTGTTTCAACGTTGCGTCTAGGCTAGCAGCAGTTGTTTTGTGGATATCATGCATCAATACTATCGCGCCATCCGTTGCACCTGCAAGGACTCTTTGCGTAACTACGGCAGCATTTTTATTTTTCCAATCTTCTGTATCAACAGACCACTGAATAATTGGAAGTCCAATTTCCTCAGCAACCTCTTTGTTGACTGCGCCATATGGAGGACGCATTGTAGTTGGGAAATACCCAGTTTGATCAAATACAACTTTTTGCGTTTGTAGAATCTGGTTGTAAACTTCTTGCTTAGATAGTTTAGTTAATTGTGGATGATCCCATGAGTGACTACCAACTTGGTGCCCTTCATCTAATTCACGTTTTACTAAACCTGGATTTTGAACAACACTAGAGCCGAGTACGAAGAATGTCGCTTTTACATCATAGCGTTTCAACGTGTCAAGTACTCCTGGTGTTACGGAAGCACTTGGTCCATCATCAAAAGTAAGTGCAATACGCTTGTTGGTTTTTGCTTTTGGTACTTCTGGAACTTTTACACTGCTTGGTAAGTAACGTTTATTCACAGAGCTAGCAATATCAGCAAGTTTTATGTTTACTTTTTTTGGTTCAGAGTTTCCAGGTATTTCAACTGGTACGATTAATTCTGAGTTAGTAAGTTCGAAATCTGTTTGATCCCATTTCACCAAACTCTTAATGTTGCCAAGATTCCCAACATCTTTTACAGCGTAATCTCCAGTTCTGATAAGTTCTTGTTCTACAGCTGTTTTTAAGTTCAGCTTTGTTTCATCGTTCTTTATTAATACTTCCCCAAGTGTTAATAAAGCCCCTGTTTCTGCATCAGTCACAATGTTTTGGCAAATATCTTTTTTATCTTTAAGTACGAATTTAGTTTTACCTTCTTTTACGTACTCAGATTGAACTGCTTTATAAGATACTACCTGTTCGGCCATTTTTTCTTTATGATAAGTGTAAAAAATAATCCCTTGCTTATCTTTGTCTCTATTAAGCTTCTTAACTTCTTCAGCTTTGGCCTTTTCAATCTCTTTCTGGATAATTTCGTTGTCTTTCTTCGTGGCTGTTTTAGGAATATACGAAATAATTTCTACTCCATCTTCTTTCTTATCCAAGCGGCGAAAATTATCTCCATCTTGGTCTTTCATTAGTCTGTCCATCTGCATTATTACTTTGTTGCGCGACTTTGAAAATTGGTATTTTTGGAATCCTATTACACCAACAAAAACCACGGCAATAATGAGAATCGTAACTAGTGAAATTCTAATCCACCTAATTTTCACATTATGCACCTCACCTTTGAAAAACCTTCCCCAGTTTTTCGTATACAACAATTATACATGAAAAAAAGCAAGTTTCTAGCATTTGTACTAAAATAGGAAAAAAGAACCAACAAACTCGTAACAAATGTTACAAAAAAAAGACACGGATAAAGTGGGAGCTTTTACCGTGTCCAATTTATAGTTACAGGATTACCCCTGAAAACTAACATATTGTGAAATATTTCACTATTAATTTTACCGTAAAAAAACGCATTCCGCAAATATTTAATGTCGTTTTTTATACAGTCTATTATTTCATCCTAAAGCAACATCTAAAACCATCATTACAGCAAATCCTGCCATTGTTGCAGCAGTCGCTAAATCGGCAGAACCTTCTACTTGGGATTCTGGAATTAACTCCTCTACAATAACGAAAATCATCGCTCCAGCCGCAAAAGCAAGCGCAAACGGTAAAATAGGTGTTACAAACACAACTAACACTGCTCCAATGACAGCAAAAATCGGTTCAACTACCGCCGAAAGTTGACCATACCAGAAGCTCTTTCCTCTTGACAACCCTTCTCCTCGCAGTGGAATGGATACTGCTGCTCCCTCTGGAAAGTTTTGAATTCCAATACCAAGCGCCAAAACGATTGCTGTAATAAGTGTCTCTGTATCTCCAGTTATCACGGCTCCAAAAGCGACCCCAACAGCAGCTCCTTCTGGAATATTATGGATAGTAATAGAAAGAACGAGTAAGATGCTTTTTCGAAGGGAAGTTTTTGGACCTTCCTTCGCTTGCTCTGGGAACCCAAAATGTAAATGTGGAATAATACAATCAATTACACGTAAAAATATTCCTCCAAGTAAAAAACCAACAAGAGCTGGTACAAAAGAAAACTTCCCTAAATCTTTACTCATTTCGATTGCAGGGGCAAGAAGTGACCAGAAACTTGCTGCAAGCATAACGCCCGCAGCGAACCCCAACATAACATTGCCCCATTTTTTATTTAGATTTTTAAAGAAAAATACGAGTGAAGCTCCTGCTGCTGTACAAGCCCATGTAAAAATCCCGGCAAGAAGTGCTAACAAAACCGGATTTAGTGATGATAAGTAATTTAACAATTCATGTTCTCCCTTTTCTTATGCTTTATTTACCTGACCAGCCTTGTTTAAAGCCTTGAGTAAACGCACGAGTCTTATTTACACCTGTTTTCACAGCCCAAATGGAGCTATAGACAGAAATTTTCGCCGCCTTCCCAACAACATTTCCAGTTTTCCGCGCTACTTTTTCAGCTTTTGCTCCAAATTCTGCACCAATTTCTTCTATCGGTTTCGTCATTTCTAGCACCTCCAAAGCACTTGTCTTTCCTTCATCATAAAGCAATCAATGGGATTATTCAAGCCACCACCTCTTTATCATTTCCGAGAAATTCTGGCTAATTTCAGCGTTTTCGACATTCTGATAAAATTCTATTTACTTTACCACAGTCGCCTTCCCTACCGAAAAAATGTAATTTATTTATCATTTATTCGTTTTTCCGATTTTTTTTATTAAGTTTCTTGGTAAAAGGTATAAAAAACTGCTAATTTAGCTTGTGTATTCACTCACATTATGCATATAATAATTTCGTTAGACAAAAAGGGAGAGGGAGATGTATATGACGGGATTAGGAACTTTATTGTTTCTAGTAGGTATTGGTGTGTTAATTTTTGGGCTTGTGAGTTTTAGAAAAAGAGACTGGCCTCGTAAAAAAACACAAATTATTATTATTAGTTCTATTTTAGCTATTATGATCGGTGTTGGAATTATTCCAAACACAAACGAAGAAGCCTCCACTGAAAAAGCAATAAAACAAGAAGAAAAAATGGAGAAAGTTGATAATACGCCTGTTTTAAAAGCAGAAACGACTTTTACTACAAACGATGAAGGAACCTTGGTGGTCGAAGGGAAAACCAATCCAGGCGCAAAAGTAACACTTGATTTCGTTGATATTCCTGACGCTGTAACTACAGCTGATGAGAACGGCGCTTTCAGTCTTTCTGTAAGTCAACTAGATAAAGCACAAGATGCAGTTCTTTCTATTGCCATTGATGGACAAACAAAAGAACAAACACTTCAATTAGCACTAACCCCTGCTTACGAAACAAAACTTGCAGAAAAAGCCAAAGCAGAGCGAGTTGCGGCGGAAAAAGCAGAAGCTGAAAGAATAGAACGCGAACGTCTAGCTGCCGAAGAAAAACGCGCAGCTGATGCAAAAATTGTGGCGGAAAAGAAAGCTGAAGAAGCTCGAGTGGCAGCCGAGAAAAAAGCAGCAGAAGAAAAACGGGTTGCTGCAGAACGCTCAAAAGCAGCGGCTGCCGCACAACCGGACACGACTAATGAACAAGGACAAATGGTATACGTCACTACTACCGGTAAAAAATATCATTATGACCAGAATTGTCGTGGCTTAAATAACTCAAACGGCGAAACTGCTGTAACAGTAGCGCAAGCAAAAGCGCGAGGCTTAACTTTATGTAAATTTGAACAATAAAAATAAAGCAAAATTTCTTGTCATGAGAAATTTTGCTTTTCTATTTGTTTTTAATTGAATTTAGGCTAGATTCATGGTAAATTTAGATAGATAATATCATCAAAATATGCTTGTGTAAAGCAATCCCTACTCTAATTATACAACAAATGATTCTTTACAGTCAAGTATTATTTTTCGAAAAAATAGGGGGATAACTATATGAAACCATATGTACTAAAGTTTCAAGAAATCCAGCAGCATACAGAAGCACTTGTTGGTGGTAAAGGAATGAATTTAGGCGCTTGCTCTACTATCGATGGAGTACATGTTCCCGCAGGTTTTTGCCTGACAACAGAAGCTTACAAGCGAACCTTAGCGGAAAACAATGAATTTACACGACTGCTCCAACGTCTTTCTTCCCTAAAAACAAGTGACATAGATGCTATTCGAGAAATAAGCGAAACGATTCGAACACTTATTCAACATACACAAATCCCCTCTGAAATTACGAGCAATATGGATACAGCGCTTTTAGATTTGGGTGGGTATGAGATGCCTTTCGCCGTTCGGTCTAGTGCCACTGCCGAAGATCTTCCCCATACTTCCTTCGCTGGACAACATGATACGTATTTAAATATTATTGGTAGAGATGCATTATTACAGCATATTAGTATGTGCTGGGCTTCTTTGTTTACCGAGCGCGCGATTATTTATCGCATTCAAAATCAGTTCGATCACCGCAAAGTCCAACTCGCCGTCGTTATTCAACAAATGATTTCTCCTGAAGCATCCGGCATCTTATTTACAGCTGATCCAATTACCTCAAATCGCAAATCCCTCTCCATTGATGCTAGTTTTGGATTAGGTGAAGCGCTTGTTTCTGGTTTAGTCTCAGCTGACTCATACACAGTCCAAGATAACGCTATTACGAAAAAATTAATCGCTACAAAAAAACTGGCCATTTATAGCCTAAAAGAAGGCGGAACAGAGACTCACCCACTTGAAGAATCCCAACAAACCACGCAAACATTAACCGACCAACAAATTTTACAACTTGCTAAACTTGGTAGAAAAATCGAAGCTCATTTTGGCAAACCGCAAGATATTGAATGGTGTTTAGCAGAAGGTGTTTTTTACATTGTTCAGAGTCGGCCTATCACGACTTTATATCCCATTCCAGAAGTAAGCGAACCCGGCAATCGTGTTTATGTTTCTGTTGCACATCAGCAAATGATGACTGACGCGATGAAACCACTTGGGCTTTCCTTTTATTTAATGACGACTCCCGCCACAATGTATACTGCAGGAGGACGATTGTTTGTCGATATTACTCAAAGTCTATCAGCCAAAGCTTATCGAGATATGATGGTTCATTTACTAGGTCAATCAGACCCGCTTATTAAAGATGCCTTACTCACTGTAATTAATAAAAAAGGATTCCTGCCTCCACTACCAACCGAGGAAAACCCAAGCCAGGTGCCTGTTTCTAGAAAACCACCTGTTCGAAATATTCCTGATTCATCTGTCGTTTTTGAATTAGTTCGAAACAGCGAAAACTCCATAAAACTCTTGAAGCAATCCATTGAAACTAAAAACGGATCTGATTTGCTAGATTTTATCGTAGAAGATTTGGAAGAATTAAAGAGAGTTTTATTTAATCCTACGAGTAGTGATGCTATTATGGCCGGTATGGATGCTTCAGCTTGGCTAAATGAACATATTTATCAATGGCTTGGAGAAAAGAATGTGGCCGATAAACTGTCAGAATCAGCTCCAAACAATATTACTTCGCAAATGGGACTTGAATTATTAGATGTAGCCGACGTCATTCGCCCCTATCCTGCTGTCAAAGCCTATTTAGAACAGACGAAAAATCCTGATTTTATGAATGAACTAGCTACTTTAGAAGGTGGCGTAGAAACCAAAAAAGCGCTAGAAGATTACCTTGAAAAATACGGGATGCGCTGTGCGGGCGAAATCGACTTAACTAAAACTCGTTGGATTGAAAAACCGCTAACACTTATTCCACTAATCCTGAGCAATATCAAAAACTTTGAACCCGGTGCAAGTAAGCACAAATTTGCTCAAGGAGAAAAAGAAGCTTCCCATAAAGAACAGGAAATCCTAGAGCGCTTGCAAAAGCTGCCAGACGGAGAACAAAAAGCGATGGAAACAAAAGAAAAAATCGATATTTTACGTCATTTCATCGGCTATCGTGAGTATCCTAAATACGGGATGATTAATCGCTACTTTATTTACAAACTCGCTTTGCTTCGTGCTGGTGAACAACTTGTGAAAAATGGTGTTCTGCAAGAGCGAGAAGATATTTATTTTCTTTACTTTGAAGAACTACGCGAAGTCGTACGTACTGGTCAAGTGGATTACGAACTTATTAACGCTCGAAAACGCGATTTTGCCACTTTCGAAAAATTAACGCCCCCACGCATTCTTACTTCTGACGGAGAAATGATTAACGGTGAATACAAGCGCGAAAATCTTCCTAAAGACGCTATTCTTGGTCTTCCTGTTTCAACAGGGACAGTCGAAGGTCGAGCTCGCGTCATTTCAGATATGGAAAAAGCAGATTTAGAAGATGGCGATATTCTTGTCACTGCTTATACTGACCCTAGTTGGACTCCCGCATTTGTATCTATTAAAGGGCTTGTGACCGAGGTTGGCGGACTTATGACGCACGGAGCAGTGATTGCTCGCGAATACGGCCTTCCTGCTGTAGTGGGTGTCGAAAAAGCAACTACCATTATAAAAGATGGCCAGCAAATTCGGATTAATGGTACAGAAGGCTATATTGAGATTCTTGATTAAACCAAAAACCCAGCAATCTCCGTTTTAGGAAAGGACGATTGTTGGGTTTCAAACTGCATAAAAACAAACACACTAATCACTTAGTGTGTTTTAATTTGGCACAATTAAATCTGTATCGGGGTCTTTGCTTTTTTTGTTTGTTGATTTTATCTCTACAAAAACTTTATGTGGTAAACAAACAATTGTGTCACCGGCTTTGGATTTCCAGCCCATTTTGACACCTACTTGGTCTGGGCTGTTATCTTCTTTTATCCGAATCCGCTCGCCATCTACTTCCATCAAATTATATTGCGTGCCTTTTCCTTTAATCGTAAACTGCTCATTTCCTTTATGCCCAGTTAGCGGGATTTCCCGAATCACTTTGCCATCTTGTGAAATAACTGCTATGACATCATCACCCACGTGTTTTGCTTCAGCGACAGAAAATAATAGTAGTGGTAAAAACGAACCCAAGATCAGTAAAATAATAATTACAAAATCAAATGGACGTACCATTTTCATATATTGACGCATTTTCTCTCCTAACTAGCTATTATGATTAGCGTTAAAATCCAAGCTAACTCCCGGTTCATCAAATGCGATTTCTGTTACATCATATGTTAAGCGTTTGATGTAGTCAATTAGCGGATTGGATAAGCCTTCAACATCTACAGCTTCTAAATCGGAAAAATCTCCAAAAAAGGCTTTTAATTGAATAATACGGCTGATTCTACCGTCAATTCGGAAATTTTCAAGGACTAATAAAAAAGGAATCGTTATTTTAAAAATTTTTCCTTTTGACATCAGTTCCACATTTCCATTGACTGGCTCTACTTCATGGACTTCTAATTCAATTTTGTTTTCGAATTGCTCATTTTCTTCCACGATTGTTTCAAAATTATACTTTTCTACGACAATCTTATTAGTTACGATATCCATAAAATCCACCTCATCTATAGTATGTACTCGTATATTACTTGATAAATACGTTACTGGCAACTCTCTCTTACCATGTAATTTCGATCTGATTACCTTCTGGGTCTAGCACGACACTTTCGTAGTATCCATCCCCGGTCATTCTTGGTTCGCCCGCAATTGCAAATCCGTCTTGTTTAAGTTTTTCGGTTAGTTCATCCACTGCTTCTTTTGTTCCTGTTGAAATAGCAATATGCGCCCAACCTAAGTTTTCCCCCGTTGCCTTTCCTGTCACATCTGTCCGACTCATAATTTCAAGCCTTGCTCCGTCTTCAAATGAAAGAAAGTAAGAAGTGAAGCCTTTTGTTTTGTTTTCATATAAATCATTGGCAGTTGCACCAAAATAAGTGACGTAAAATTGTTTCATTTGTTCTAAATTAGTTGTCCATAATGCAACATGTTCTATTTTCATTTAAAATCCTCCTTATTATAAAAAAATAGCTGCTGATACCCAGTATACCACTGCCGCTAAAAGTCCAGCTAGTGGTAACGTGATAAACCAAGTTACAACCATATTTTTACCCGTACGCCAATTGACTTCTTTTTTATGGTTGGCTGTTCCGACACCCATAATGGAGCTGTCAATGACTTGCGTCGTGCTAACTGGCAAATGAATCAAGGTAGCTGTCATAATTACAGAAAGCGAGCTTAAATCAGATGCAACACCTGTAACCGGGGTGATTTTCATGATTTTCGTTCCTACTGTTTTGATGATTCGATAACCACCAACAGACGATCCAATCGCCATTGATGCCGCACAACTTACTTGCACCCAAAACGGAATACCAGCTGACTCTTTCAAAAGTCCACTCGCAACTAAAGCAAGTGTAATAATTCCCATCGTTTTTTGCGCATCATTTGTGCCGTGTGAGTAAGCTTGGGCTGCTGCAGTTCCAATTTGGATAAAACGAAAGCGCCGATTCATTTTGCCAAGCTTTTTGTCGTGAAAAAGATGCTTAAAGAGCGAATAAATCAAGTAACCCACGGTAAAACCAATAATCGGCGAGATGATAAGCGCAATAATAATAGTTGTAAATCCTGACCAGTTAAGCACGCTAAAACTGCTAGCTGATGCAATCGATGCCCCAGCTATTGCACCGATAAGTGCGTGAGAGGAACTACTAGGCATACCAACAAGCCAAGTCATCAAATTCCAAATCACAGCCGCAATTAAGCCACACAAAACAACGAATTCCCCATTATGAAGCGAAAACGGATCTACAATACTTTTTGTGAGCGATTCCGCTACCCCTGTAAAGGAAATTGCTCCCAAAAAATTCATAACCGCTGCAATCCCAATTGCTACTCGCGGTTTTAAAGCTCTAGTTGAAATACTTGTGGCAACAGCATTTGCAATATCATGAAATCCATTTATAAAATCAAACGCCAACCCCACTATAACGATAATAACCGTTATTAAAATAACCGTATCCATTCAGCAGTTCCCCTTGTCGAGATTCACTTTTTTATTGTCTATACCCCTTTTACACAAATATAAAAAGAATCTGCTCCTATATTAGGTAGCAGATTCTCGGTGACGTTATTAAAATTCTTCAAAATTGTCTCTATCATATTCATGACCATCATCATAATCGTAGTTATAATCATAGTTGTAGCCATCCATCATATTATGCATTCCACCATCATTAGCCGCAAAAAAGATTAAGAAAATAAAAGCAATAATTGCTATTAATGTATTAAGGACCGCAATACCAATACCACTAATTAGTAGTCCTAAATTCTGCTTCATCACTTCGCCTTTTGTACGAACGATAAGATAAATAACAAGAATAATGATAACATTGATGAAAACCATTAGCAGACACCACAGAATTGCGTTCATTCCACGCTGTTCAGCATCTTTGTAAATCCAAATTGCTAAAAGTACTTTTGCTGCTAGTCCTAAAAACATTGCAAAAATAATAAATATTGGTAAGAACGTTATCATTCCCATTTTGTCCCCTCATCTTCTTTAGATATTGTTTTGTATTCTTTTTTTGTAACCGTTAAAATGCCTGCAATCAAAAATAAAATTCCGTGAATAGCGAACACTTGTAATCCACCTAAAATAATAAAGCAAACGCCTAATTGTTTTACTTTTGGACCGTCACTTTTAATTTTAAATGCACCAATGAAGCCAAAAACTGCTGATACGAGCGCAAAAAATGCAGCAATTATAGAAAAGAACGTAATTATTCCAAGTACAATTGCTTCTTCTGAGCTACTATAATAACCAAAAGTATCTGTTACCATTAGCGTATTAAATCCAAAAATTAAGGAATAAAATACTGCCCCTAGAAATACTAAGATGCTTAAAGATGCCCCTACGATAAGTAATGTAAATTCTGTTTGTCTGTTCATTAAATCCTCCAAATGTTAGTTAGTATTCTTATAGTGTACCATGAAATGCACTTACACTAAATGGAAAATGATAAAATTCACGAAAAATTCACGAAAAAGCTACTTCCTGAAAAGGAGGTAGCTTTTACTTTTTCTTCAAAATATCATTTGCTAAAGCTGTGAATGAATAAAAATCGGTCAGTCTGGACAATTTCTCACCGTATTCCTCACGCACTAGTTCCACAAGCAATTCATAAATATTAATGGCTTCTTCATAGTCATTTTTACTAATACATAATAAAAAGACTGCTCGAACAGATTGTTTTTGATCCCACTTGATTGGTTTATCTAATATACGAATAACGATTTTTGTTTCTTTTGCCATTAGCCCAAGTGGATGCGGGATGGCAATTCCGGTACCTAGTACAGTGGAGCCCAATTTTTCTCGTTCAAGAACAGAGTGCAAAAACTCCTCGCCAACAATATTTTGCTGCTCCAATGAGTCGACCATTTCTTCTAAAATTGCCGTTTTGCTTGTCATAGCGCTTCTCGCAAAAAAATCAGCTGTAAAGAAATTCGATAGAAAGCCGCGGTTAGGATCGGTTTGTTCTTGAATAATTGCACCAAGCATTTTTAATTCTTCCTTTGTTGGGATGTTGCTGATTTTGATGACTGGTTTGTTTTTCTCAGGTATTCTAACAGTGGAAAGAATAATGTCTTCTTCAATATGGATGAATCGGTTATATTCTTGAATCGAAACAACTTTTGTAATGTCGAGATTGCTCACCGCCGATTTTACTTTGGCTTCCACAATTCGGGCCGTTCCAAAACCAGACCCACAAACAATTAAAGCAGATTTATGACGATAATAGGAAATTTGATAATTTCGTTCTAATGACGCGCCGATATGAAGCGCTAAATAAGCTAATTCATTTTGATTAATATCGTATGGATAATCTTGTTTTAGTGATTCTACTGCATCCAGCGTGATTTCGTAAGCTAAAGGATAATAGCGTTTGATGTGCTCTGTCATTGGATTTTTGACAGTCATATGGTACTTCACACGGTATAACATGGAATGAATATGGGCAACAAGATCCTTTTTCAGTTGCATATCATCTTGTAAATGATAAAAATAATGCGATTCAATGCGGTTCAACATGCCTTCAATATAAGCATAATCGTCAAATTCGCTAATTTCTTTGTCTTCAACGTTCAGTATTCGCTTGCTGGCAATTTGGAGAAGCAAATAATTTTTGTCTGCGTCCGCAATGTCTATTTCAAAAAGTGATTCTAAAATAGTCGCTAATTTATCCGCAATCACGATTTCTTCTTCACTAACATCTGTCAATTCAAATTTTTCCAACGTATATCCAAGTTCAATCCGTTCCACTAAAATCATCATATGTAAAAGTAAATTTTGAAGTGCTTCGTCTGTGAAACGAATATTGGTTGCAAAGAAATAATCGGTAACAGCTGTCATTAATTTTTGAAGTTTGTCTTTTTGCTTATGCCATTCAAAAAACGTTTCTAAGTAAGATTCCGGGGCATTTTTGGAAGCGATTAGCGCTGTTAAAGCATAGCGCATTTTTTCTTCGTCGCCAATAATTTTAACCCCACTGCCTGGTTTTGAGATAAGCGATAAACCATAGGATGCAATTACTTTTCTAACTTGTTTCATATCATTAGAAATGGTTGGACGGCTGGCAAAGATTGTATCCGCTAGGTCTTCCAATTTGATATAGTCGGCGCTTGATAAAAGCAAGAAAATCTCGTATTTCACACGTTCTTCAGGATTATCTAAATCAAAATAGTCAGCGTTTTTAGGTTTGTTTTTTTCGGTTTGGAAAGTTTGAAAGGCAGCTGGATCCTGGATTTCAATTTTGTATCCCGCGCCTCGAGTAAGTGTTATAGTTGCTCCGTGATTTTCGAGAAACTCGGTTAATTTAGCAATATCTGTGCGTATTGTTCGTTCGGAAATATGTAATTCTTGGCTGAGTTTCTGAGCTGATAAGTAGCTACCCGCATCAAGGAGCATGCCATATAGTGTTTCTAAACGTTTATAAGCGAAATATCCCATTATAAGCAGCTCCTTTTTTAGGTAGTTAGATGTTACTTTTCAAATAAATATGTTTGTACTTTGGCATGTTTTAATGTCGCTTCTTTCTCGTTTGACTCACTTTCATCCAAGTGGCGTTCTTTGCCATGGAAAATTTCTGGAATTGTAATTTCTTTTTGTAAATATGGATTGAAAAAGCGTGTAATGAAGGCATCGCTGTCTTCAGCTTTTTTCACTGCACTAATAATCGCTCCGTCTATTGTCGGAAGTCCAAGGCTATAAGTGGCCTCCAGTGTTTTTTCTTCGTCACGGTAAACATAGATCAACCGACCATTTAGGAAGTCTGACATTTGGTAAACTGGTGGATTTGATAAGTATTCTTTTGCTTTTTTCGCGATATTCGCTTCGTCAAAAGAGCTTTCGAATAAAGTTAGCGCAAATGTAGCGTTTACCTCGCCAAGTAGTTGTGCGTCTGGCGTCGCAACAATTGATTCACCCGAAGCGCGACCGGGACGATATAGTAAATCTGTTTTACCCATATGGCTGAATGTACGGAATAAGGTTAGCGAAATTGTATCGTAATTTTCGCCAATGATTTCATATTCGCGCACGCCTTCTGTCATCACTGCAACCCCATGCGACTCATCGTGCAAGCTCACAAAACTTTGCATTGCTTCAATTGAAATTGGTGCTTCTTGCCATTCTTCCGCTTCCCATACATCCATTTCCAGAAGGCGAACTGGGCGCTTGATTGGAGCAAATAATTGATCAGCTGTTGAGAATTTGCTAGCAATTTCGGTGGCGAATGTAACACACAAACGATGACTCAATACTTGATTAGCAACTTGCACATCAAAGCGAATGAGTTCTTCATTTTTACGCAAAGAAATTACTGTTTTGATGGTCATTTTGTTATTTTTTTCACCATTTGCACGTTCTTCTAAATTATACGGCACATTTAACGTGAAGGAAATAGTTAAAGTTTGATTGACGCTTGATATACTTGACTCCACACTATTTATGACTGCTTCTTTTGATGAAATTACAAGGTCTTTACGTGGTGGTGAATAGTTATACGAATCGCCATCATCGCCATTTTCCACGAAAATCATTTGATCTGTGTAGGTTCTATCTGCTTTTTTGTCATGAATTGTTAAAGAATGATTGTCCGCCAAATGAATTTCATAAAATTCATTTTCGATTTTTGTCGTGGCAGATTGTGTAGGTTCTTGCTCCGCTGTTTCTTTTTCTAAATTAAAGTAGATGGTGTCGTAGCCTAGCGCTGGAAGACTATTTACGTTCACTAGCATTGTTGCTAAAAAGACTTTTTCTGGTAAATAAACGGGTTTGCTAGGATTTAGGTCGATATGTTGATTTAAGACGTATTCAGTTAGGTCTATTTTTTCTAGAATCGTGTATAGAAGCGTGTTTCCTTGCGTATCTTCTATCGTGAAATTATCTTCTGGAATGTACGCGGTCATTTTGATAACACCACTTTTTTCGTATGGTAGTGGGTTGAAAACTGTGAATTGGAACGGTTGTTTTTGCTCGATTTTTTCGCTGATTAGCCGCATGTTTAAATCAAGTAAATTGGTCGCTAAATCCGAAGCCAATTTGTAACGATGTTTGACGTCGCGGTTGGTTGTATCACTATTGCAGCCGCCAATGCTATCGTGCGCAGCATTTTCAAACATCAGTTTCCAAATTTCCGCGAGTTCATTGTGCGGATAGCGATTTCCAAGCGAGTAGCTGATGGAAAGAACTGGCTCTAATACATTACTTAAAAAGTTTTCGATTTCATTGTTTGCTTGTTTTAAATCAGCTCGAGTAGAGAAAATCGATTTGTGCAGACGACTATGCTTTCCTTCTGTTAGTTCGCCAGCAATGACTGGTAAATTGGTTACATCTTTTTCTAAATCCGCGAAAAATGTTTCTGGTGAGGCGATTTGGTATTCCCGAGTGTTATCTAATTCATTGAATTTAGCAACTAGCTCTGGCAAATTTTTTCTAACTGGCGCTTGGTCTAAGCCATTTGGGAAATAGACATTTCGCGTTGAGGCTTTCTCTTCCAGAGCACCAATTTGATCATCTAAATAGGTTTTAAGTTCGGCTTCATTTTCCGGAATGTTCGCGCCGTAATAATAACCAAACGGGATTTGCTCCGCTAGCATTTCCGTCCCATCATCACCGCGCCAGATAAATTCGGTTTGTTTCAAGCGATTATCAGCAACTCCTCGCCAAAAAAGAAACTTCGAAATCCCAAATTCTTTATAAATTTGTGGCATGTTCCCGCCTTGTCCGAACGCATCCGGGACATAACCGACAGCCATGCTATGTCCCATTTCGCGTGCAATTCTCGTACCATATAACAAGTTTCTAACGATTGATTCTTGTGAAATCACTAATTGATCCGTTTGTGTATACCAAGGTCCGGTAATAAGGCGTTTTTCAGTAATCAATTTTTCTAATCTTGTTTTATCTTCCGGGCAGTAGCGCAAATAATCTTCTATTAAAGAGCTTTGAGCATCCATTAAGTAAAAATGGTAACTCTCTTTCGCTTCTAATGTTTCAATTACTTCTTTTAAATGCTTCACTAAATAGATTGTCGAACGGCTTGAAGTGAAATACCATTCTCTATCCCAGTGCGAATGCGGAATTACGTGTACTTTCGTTTTAGCCATTTTCATTAAATCCTCCAACTATTATTTAATCTCTATTTCATCAAAACTAATATCGATATCGTCCACAGCATCGTCTGCTGCAGCTGTTTCTTCTTCTGTGAAATTGACGAATAAGTTCGCGCAAATTCCGATAATAAATGCTCCGACTAGCCCACCAACCAAGTAAGCCCAGCCGTTACCAATAGTGAAGAAACCGTACATTCCACCAATCGGCGGCATTTTCACATAAGCCCCAAGTCCCATAGTTACCGCACTACCAATCGCGCAGGCGATCACATTTAGCGGTATTAATTTACCTGGACTACGTAGTGTAAATGGTATCGCACCTTCTGTGACCCCAATAAGCCCCATGATTAGCGCGCCATTTCCAGCTTCTTTGAATGTAGTAGAATAATTCTTTTTGCGTAAAAGTGTGGCGATTCCGTAACCAAGTGGTGGAATACAAATTGCGACATTAATCATGATGGAAGGTAGATAAATTCCGCTCATAAATAGCGCATTTCCAGCCATCCAAGCAGCTTTGTTTACCGGTCCACCAAGGTCAAATCCAATCATTGCTCCTAAAATAAGTGCTAGAATAATAACGTTTGTATCGTTTTTACACATTTCTGTTACCCAATCAAGTAATGTTTGGTTTAACCAGCCAAGTGGTCCGCCGAGAATTAGCGACATCAGTATCCCCGTGGCACCAACTGTGATAAGTGGCAAAATAATTAGTGGTAAAGAACTCGCTGCAGGTCCAGTGATTCGAACATGTTTTTTCACCCAGTTTGTTAACCAACCAGCGAAGAAACCAGCAACCACGGCACCTAAGAAACCAGCATTTGTACTAGTAGCCAAGACCCCGCCGACAAACCCAGCAGCAAGCGCTGGTTTCCCAGCGATTGAATAAGCAATATATCCCGCAAGTACTAAGTTAAGTAAGCCAATTGCTGCCCAACCTACATTTTGAAATAAATAAATATAATGATAAAATCCGCTCGCATCAGCGTAAGCATCTAGATTTGTAACCCCGCCAATAATGCCAATCAATTTTGCAACAGCTACAACAAGTGAACCAGCGATAATGACCGGAAGTGCATATGATATCCCTGACATTAAGTGGTCTTTTGCTTCGTTTAATTTCCCTTTCATAACTTATTTAGCCTCCTTTTGTTTACGTGCTTCAATTGCTGCAACTACTTTACTTAACACCGCTTCCCCATTCGCAACACATTGACCAATTTTCACACGAACGACTGGTTTTCCTTTGAAACGGTCTTCCCCGTCAATCACTTTATCCGCCGCGATGATAACTACATCTGCCGCGCTCACTTCAGCTGGCGTGATTTCATCGATTGTCCCCATCGCTCCTTGTTGTTCAATTTTGACATCGTGCCCTAATTTCACTCCTGCTTTTTCTAACGCCTTTGCTGCCATTGGTGTATGCGCAAGTCCTGCGATACATGACGTAACTCCTACAACTTTCATATTAATTCTCCTTCCAAATTATCTTTCAAGTAATCCATCAGTTCGCGTTCCGTATTAATAGTTAAAATTTGTTCTTGAAATGCTTCTTCTAGTAAATTCACAGCCACACTAGATAAAATTTTCAGATGTTGCTGGCTGGCCTCACTAGCTGGAACTAATATGGCAAAAATAGCTTGTGCCTTAAAACCTTCTTTTGACTCCCAATCAATCGGTTGTGTGAGGCGAATGAAAAGCAGTTTTGCTTCTGATATTGCCTCTGTTTTTGCATGTGGAATGGCGATTAATTGTTGTACTGCTGTTGCGTATTCTTTTTCGCGAGCCCATAAGTCACGCTCTACTTGCGCCGAGCTCGTCGTAATGCCAAGCTCTGCGGCCTTGTCTGCAATAAAAGCTAGCACTTCTTCTTTTGTGCTTAGATGCTGATTTAAAAATAATTGTTCTTCCGATACTATCATTTCGTCACCCCGTATTTTTTTCATGCCTTGCTTACAATTACATTCTAATGAAACCGATTACTTTTTTGAACATAAGGAATTTCCAGTTAAAGTGGAAAAAGATTAATTCACATAGAAAAAAACCATAAATAAAGCGTTTCCAGCTTCATTTATGGCTTTTCTAAAGGATTTATTTCTTGTTATTTAATGCTTTTTTGTATTTGGAAAAGAGCGTTTCGAACTCCGCTTTATTGAAATCGTATATTTTTCCTTCTGCGCTCGCTTGTAATTTTTTCAAGCAAATATACCAACCAGAAATATCTCTCGGGCTGTGTTCGGTAATTGCGGTGAGCTGTTCTATGAAAGTTAGCTTCGTTTTGTTCGGCGGAATGGTATTCAGTTCAAATGCAACTTCATCTTGATCCCACGCGAAAGCAAATTTTCGATTAGGTTCAAATATGCGAATTGGCATCGTTATTTTTTCTTCTGGTGTCATGACAAAAAGAAGATAGCCATCCGCTCCAAGTTCACCTATTTCAAGTTCATTAAACCATTTTTCCAATCCAACATTTGTCGTTAAAAGTGTAAAAACTTCCGTAATTGGCGCATTTATTTCTAATTCAAATGTAACAACTGCCCCTCCACTAGCCCGCTTCGTGATTGATTCATCCATATACATCCCTCCCGCTCATTTGCTTTTATTTTCCCATAGATTAACCATTCCCGCAAAAACTAGGATTAATTTAATATTCCACGACTACCCTTTCATATAAATCCTCCAACTCAGAATAACTAAGTTGTCTTAATCTTTGTCTTTCCACGTTTGTCACAAGGCTTACAATTTCAACTAAAACCCAAGTATCGTCGGCTTGTTGTTCTATTTCCATCCAAAACGCCTCCTTTAGTTAATCCGCTCGCAACGCATCTATTGGCATTTTTTTCGATGCTTTACGCGCTGGAACTACACCAAACACCACCCCAATAAACATTGAAAAACCAACTGCTAAGAAAATCGTCGCAGCAGAAACGTGCATTTCAAAACTAGATGCAGCTGTAATGAGTTGCGCGGAAAAAACGCCTAATAAAATTCCGATTCCACCACCTAACAAACTAAGCACAATCGCTTCAATCAAAAATTGTATTAAAATATCACCACTGCCTGCACCAATCGCCTTCCTAATCCCAATTTCACGGGTTCGCTCTGAAACAGATACGAGCATAATATTCATTATCCCAATCCCTCCAACAAGTAGCGAAATCCCCGCAATTGCTCCAAGTCCCATCGTAAGTGTACCCGTAATACTATCAAATGTATCCAGCGCCTGTTGTTGATTCACAACGGTGTACACCTCATTATTAGTTGAAAAAAGCTGATTCATTTTCTTCTCCACGCGCTTAACTGCAGCAGGAACTTGCTCCGTATTTTCGGTTTGAATATAATATAAATCTACAGAATCTTTTTTAAAAAGCCGTTCTGCGGAAGTAATTGGTATAAAAAGTTTCTTATCCGCTGAGCCAAAAAGACTCTCGCCTTTTTCCTTTAAAACGCCAATGACTACATATCTGGAACCAGCAATTTGCACATATTTTCCAACTGGATTTTGGTTGTTGAAATAGGTTTTAGCGATTTCTGATCCAATAACTGTTACTTTCTGAGCATAATTCACATCGACATTCGAACAAAATCGACCTGATATAACTTCCAAATTTTTGATGCTGGCATAATCTTCCGTTATTCCTGTCACTTGATTACTTGCGGTTTTATCCGTCGTTCGAACTTCTTTTGTTTGCATTACTTCCGGCGAGCCAATTTCTGTCCCAGTTAGAAGGCTTTTTGCATCGTTATATGTGAATTTGTCATTAGGATTATCTGAATAAAAGCTGACTGATACTAGATTGCTCCCCATATCCCCTAATTGTGTAGAAACATTTTTTGATATCGCCTCACCAATTGAAACTAGTAGTATAACCGAAAAAACACCAATAATAATCCCGAGCATCGTTAAAAATGTGCGAAATTTGGTGGATAGTAGTTGTTTAAGTGCTAATTTTACGCTTTGAAAAAGGCTCATAATTTATTCCATTCACGGAGTTTTCCGTCTTTTATTTCTATGATTCGTTCGGCTTGTTCGGCGATTTCTTTATCGTGTGTAATCATAATTAATGTATTTCCTTCTCTATGAATTTCTTTCAGCAAAGCCATTACTTCTTCGCCTGTTTTTGAATCCAGCGCGCCGGTTGGTTCATCTGCTAGTATTATTTCTGGGCTGCCAGAAATAGCTCGGGCGATTGCTATACGTTGCTGTTGCCCTCCTGACAGTTGAGCTGGTAAATGTTTTGCTTTATCTAATAAGCCGACTCGTTCCAAACTTTTCGCTACTACTTTTTTTCGTTTAGTTTTTCTGACACCTCGATAGACTAGCGGCAATTCGATATTTTCAAAAGCAGTGAGTCTCGGCATTAAATTAAATTGCTGAAAAATAAAACCGATTTTCTTATTTCTAATTTTGGCTATTTTTTTGTCGGATATTCTCATTAGATTTACTTTATTGAGATAGTATTCGCCTAAAGTTGCTTTATCAAGGATGCCAAGAATGTTCATTAATGTCGATTTTCCAGAGCCGGATGGTCCGATAATCGCCAAAAATTCACCTTGTTTGATTTGAAGGGATACATTATCTAATGCTTTTACGGTATTTTCTCCCATTTGATAGGTTTTCGAGATGTTAAATAGTTGAATCATGCTACATTCGCCCCCATTTATGGAATAATCACTTGTTGTCCTACAGTAAGTCCTTTTACCACTTGAATTGATTTGGTATTATGTTTACCTGTTTCAATCCAGATTTGCTTCTTTTGCTTATCAGCGTCAATGATATAGACGTAATTTTTATCTTTTTTATCCGTGTAGACTGTTTCGATTGGAATTGTTAGAACATTTTTTTCTAAGGCTACAAGCACATCTGCACTAATAGACATATTTTCTTTTAAATTATCTTCATTTTCCAGGTTAATGGTTACTGCGTATGAAGTTACAGACCCGTTTATAACTCCTTTTTCGTTGATATCAGCTATTTTCCCTTTATAGACTTTATTAGTTACTGCTCCGACATGTACGTTAGCCGTTTGTTTTTCTTTTATTTGATTGATTTCTAGCTCGTCTACCATAATTCGGGCCGCAAAATCTTCGTATTCAGGCCATTCGTTTTCTTTTTTTACGATGTGGCCTTCTGCAGATACATAGACGCTTAAATCTTCCATTTTCGCCTCGACTGTTTTATATTCAATAGTTTCCGGCGTCTTTTTTTCCTTTTCTTTTATAAAATAATAGCTACTTGATGCAACAATAATTATCAGTATGATAAGCCAGCTTATTTTTTTCAATAGTTAAAAACCTCTCTTTAAAAAGCAATTAAGATCATTGCGTTCATAATGTGTTGAAAACATTTTTTTAGTTGTTCGTAATCCCATGATTTTAAAATAGCTATCATGTGTGCTAATTCTTCAGCAATCCTATCACTAGCAGAAACAATAATTAGCCGCACTTCTTTTGTTGCATTGTCATTAATTTCATTCCATAAATCTTGAATTACTCGATTAAAATACTCATTATTCAATTTACCGATAAAAATGCTAATAAAGTCTTCAAAAGCACCACGCATTAATTCATATTCTCTATTTTTCTCATATTGAATGACGCTCTCTGCAATTTCTATGATGTCATCTACTACAACATAATCTTCCCGTAAGACTAATTTTTCCACACTTTCATACATCAATAGTTCGACCAACTTCATTCGTGAAAAAAACTCTGTAATTGTTACTTCCGTATTTTGAACAAAGGCCCCTCGGTTATATTGATGAACTAAAAAACCGGAATGGCACAGATTGATAATCGCTCGCCTAATCGGTGTTCTGCTCATATTTAGTTCTTGGGATAATTTCGCTTCTACTACACGATACCCCGTTGGATACTCACCCGTTGTGATTTTATTCTTGATGTAATCAAAAGCTACATTTTCTAATCGATCACCTTTAGCAATCTTTGGCATAACTGATTCCCCTCTCCCATTATAAAACTTCTCAAAAACAGCTTTATAATGCCATTTTATCATCTAGTTAATGAAAAGAGTATCGAACTTTAAATACTCTTTTCATCCATAGTAATTTATCTGTTTGCTTTTTTGCGATATGTGGTAATGCCGACTGTAGCTAAGCCGAGTCCAGCAAGAACCATCCAAATCATTGAATTGTCACCAGTTTTTGGTATTTTGTTTACTTGCGTCTTAGTAGTTTCAACTTTTCCAGAAGGTTGTTTAGGTCCAGTAGGTTCTTTTGGCGTACCGCTTCCAGTTGGTTTGATTGGGTCTACGGTAATCTTTAAGTCTTGTGTAACGGTTACTTTAATTGTAAGGGTTGCAGATAGATTACCTGAGTCTGTTACGGTATACGTGACTTGGTAAACACCTTTTTTCGAATTATTCACCGTGTCTTTTGTTACTTTAATTTTTGCTGTTAGGTCACCATCTTCTTTATCTGTTGCTGTCACACCTTTTAACGAATCAAATAGGTCACCAACTTTGATTGTTTGATCTTTGGCATTTATGACAGGGGCTGTGTTTACTGGTGCAGCCTCTTTAGTTACGGTTACTTTGATACTTTTTACCGTTGTGATTTTGCTTGAGTTTGTTACCTTGTAGTCCACATCATATTCGCCGCTTTTAGTCGTATCAACGGTGTTTTTTGTAACTTGAATAGCACTTGTAATATCACCATCTTTTTTATCTGTTGCAGTTACTTCATTTAGCGGATTAAATGTTTCATTTAATTTGATTGTTTTATCTTCTGCATTAATGACTGGTGCAGTTGCTGCTTCTACTGGCGTTTCATCTGTTACAGCTATGTTTTTCCAAATCAGTGAACTTTCTGGCGTTGTTGGTAAGACCGATCCAGCACCTGCAAACACACCGATATCTACTTTTGTATCTTCATTTGCTGTAAATTCGAATGTATGTGTAAAAACTTTATTACTATCATTTGCTACATCCACTACATTCTCCTGGGTACGAGTTATAACATTACTATTAATTGGCACACCTGAAGAGTTGGGTACAAACAATCCTGCTTTTGCGGATTGTCCTGTAATAGTATCTGTGATTGTCATATCAACATTTGCTTCATAAACCATTTTATATTTGTATGTTTTCCCTTTTTCTAATTGTACATTTTCATAACCAACAAAGTAAAAACCACCTCGTACATCTTTATACGTTAGATTACTCTCTGAAGTGTTTGCTGCTTTTGCGACAATCCCTAGGTTAAAGTTAAAAACAACCATCGTTAGAAGCGTAACAGTCGTAATAATTGCAATCATTTTTTTCATGGATATAAAAATCCTCCTTTTTTACAGCTTTAATCAAAAAATAGGGCTAAGATAGTCTTAACCCTATATTTCAACGTATTATAATTCACAATCAACCAAAGATTCCTTTGATTAGGTTATTTAAGATTTCTGTTACATCTGGAAAACGTAATGCTCCAGAAAGGTTAGTTAATAATTGTAGAAAGAAATTCATTTTCAGTAGCCTCCTTTTTTATTTATTTTTTTAATCAACCAAAGATTCCTTTGATTAGATTGTTTAAGATTTCTGTTACGTCTGGAAAATTAAACGCTCCAGAAAAATTACCTAATAATTGTAGAAAGAAATTCATTTGTAGTAGCCTCCTTTACATATTTTTTGTAAGCATTAACCCAAAATAGCTTTGATTAGGCTGTTTAGTACTCCTGTTACGTCTGGAAAATTAAATGCTCCAGAGAAGTTACCTAATAATTGTAGAAAGAAATTCATCATTTTCACCTCGCAATATTATGTAATTGGAACTGTCATCCAAAGTTAATTATAGCTGATAAAAACGCAATTTATAGCGCTTTCAAGCATTAAAAACATTCCCTCAAAAGCAGTATCTAATGTTTGTTTTAATTGTTGTTCAAATTATCACATTCGAGGACAATTACTAGAAAAATGTTTATTTTTAGTTGTCAAGAAAGCTGCTTTCGACACATTTTCGCTATATTTGTTTATTCCAATTAGCCGAACTGTTTGTAAATAAGGACTTTTCAAAAACGTCTTTAGTCATTTAGTACAATATCAGACTTTCGCTCATGAAAAAAACAATCGTAAACACGAAAAAAGCACCCTAGCAACATTCACTAAGGTACTTTTATACTTTTCATCACAAAACTGGACAAAGCCGTATAACGTGAGATAATAGAAAAAAATGATTTGGTTAGGAGCGAAAAGAAAGCATGATAAAAATTGGCTTTATTGGTGCAGGAAATATGGGTACAGCAATGATTCGAGGGCTGGCAACAGCGAACTTAATAGCAAAAGAAAATATTATTGTTTGCGGTCGTAGTATGGAAAAAATCAAACCGCTTGAAACAGAATTTAATGGCATTAAACTAACAACAGATGCAGAAAAACTCGTAGAACAAGCAGATATTATCATTTTGGCGGTGAAACCTTATACTATCCCTGAAGTTTTAACATCGGTAAAAGATAAGTTAACATCAGAAAAAATCATTGTTTCCGTAGCGGCTGGCGTAACTATCCAAAATTTAGAAGAACTCACTTCCGTAAAAGCAAAAATTGTTCGCGTAATGCCAAATACACCGGCCCTTGTTGGTGAAGCAATGTCTTCCGTTTCACCAAATACGAACATAACATCCGAAGAACTTAGAGAAGTGACAGCTATTTTTACTAGTTTTGGAGAAGCTGAAGTTGTTTCCGAAAATTTGATGGATGCAGTTATCGGTGTCAGCGGTTCTTCACCAGCCTATGTTTATATGTTCATAGAGGCTTTAGCAGACGGCGCAGTACTCAGTGGAATGCCTCGCGATAAAGCGTATAAATTCGCGGCACAAGCTGTGCTAGGTGCCGCGAAAACAGTTCTAGAAACTGGTGAGCACCCAGGTAAGCTTAAAGATATGGTTACTTCTCCCGGTGGAACTACAATTGAAGCAGTGAAATCACTAGAAAATGATGGTTTCCGTTCCGCTGTTATCAATGCAGTTCAAGCTGCTGCAAAGAAAAATAGTTCTATGTAATTCTATAAATATTTAATAAAGAAATACTTTTCTTCCCCTTTTATAGGGAAATTTGTCACCCGCCCAAGTTCAGTGAAACCGCACTTTTTATAAAATTCTGGTGCTTGGTAACTAAATGTTGTTAACGAGATATGGTGGCAGTTATTCGCTCTACCATATCTTTCTATTTGTGCCATTAATTCTGTTCCCACACCTTTTCCTTGTGTATTTTGATCAACAGAAAGAAGCGAAACATGTAGCTCTCCGTAGCTGTTTTTCGCTGTTGCTCCTCCAATTATTTCGCCAGCTTCGTTTAATGCGGCAAAACCAATATATACGGCATCTTTTTTGGGGATATCATACCCTAGTCGTTCTTTATGTTCCAATAGTCCTTCTATTACGTGTGGTTCAATTTCTTTCAGTGACATTTCTTTTATTGTATATCCCATTTACTAACTCTTCCTTCCTACAAAAAAGCATCACTAGAAAGTGATGCTTGATGAGATTATTTTAAGTTTGCTACCCGACCATATCCAGCAATATATTTTTTCCAATAGCCAGATGTGATAGAGTCGTATTTTACGCCGTTATTTTGCGCATTAAGCATTTTGCCGTTTCCAACATAAATCCCAACATGTGCAATACCTTTGCCATAATTGAAGAAAATTAAGTCTCCGTTTTTTAGTTCGCTAGCTTTAATTTTCTTAGCAGAAGCGTATTGTTGCTTTGCTGTACGCGGAATTGCTTTTTTAACGCCTTTTGAGTATACATATTGCGTGTAACCGGAACAATCAAAACAACTTGGGCCAGTAGCGCCAATTTTGTAGCGTTTACCAAGATGTTTTCTTGCTTCGCTATTTAATGCGGCAAAACTTTGTGTTGTTGCAACAGGTGTTTTGTATGTAGTTAAACATTTACCTGAAACATATCCTACTTTACCGTTGTATGTTGTTTTGTACCAGTTATTATTTGTTTTTGCAGTGAAAGTAATCGTTGTACCTTTTTTGTAGAAACCGATGACTTTACCTTTAGTATTGTCTGTTGTGCGAACATTTACATCAGCCGTTGTCGTCATTTTATACGTAGTTGCTGCTGATGCGCTAGTTGTTGGTAAAAATAGTACTGAAAAAGAAATCATTAAAGCTATAAACGCAAAAAAAATCTTTCTTCTCGTTGCTATTATTTTCAATCCACGCACCCCTTTTTTATATACACACAGCATAGCAGGTCAATGTTACAGTTGTAATACAGGGATTTTAAAACTTGGCGTTATTATGTAACAGTTCCGACACAGCAACAAAAAGACCCAAGAAACTAGTTCTTGGGTCGACTTTTATAAATGATTTTTCCGTAAAGAAACTGGTTTATCAAGGATTTCCTTCGTAATTATCGCTTCTTGTAACCTACCGCGTAATTTACGAGCTTTTCGAGAATGGTTACTTGTGCTTTTAATTAGTTTTTTCCCTTTGGCCACATCGGATTCTCGTCGGATATCACGTAACATTTTTTCTTGTGTTGCCTTTTGTTCAGCAATGACTTTATCTTGCGTTTTATTTTGTGCAAAAGTTCCTTGTGATACTTTTCGTTTTTCTGGCTTTTTAGTGGTTTGAGTGCGGCTCACTTGGTGCATCGTGCGTACTTTTGGTCTTGGTTTTTGCGCTTTTCTTGCTTCCGCTTCGTCTGTTTTACCAGCCTTACTAAGGAAATTTATAAGGACACCAACGATACCAAGAACGACTAAGACGCCTTCCCAACCGCTATTTAGAAAATCACTTAAATCCATTGAAAACACCTTCTTTCTTGCAAAAGATCAAGGTTTATTTTTCGTCTTCGTGTGCAATCGATTCGCGCATAGCTGTATCTGATTGTACATTTTCCATTTTGTAGTAATCCATTACGCCTAAGTTACCATCTTCTAAAGCCCGAGATAGCGCACGCGGTACTTCCGCTTCTGCTGCTACAACGGCCGCTCTGTTTTCTTGCTCTAGAGCAATCGCTTCTGCTTTACGTTTCGATGCAGCTGCTTGAGCAACTTCCATGTCCGCGTTGGCTTTTTCGATGTCTAGTTTCGCTTTAATGTTGTCACCGATACGCATTTCGGCAATATCAATAGATAAAATAGTGTAAGCTGTTCCGTCTCCAAGTCCTTGTTCTTGGACTTTTTTCGAAATGCTATTTGGATTTTCGAGTACATCGGTATGTTCTCTCGTTTCACCGACTGTAGATACTACGGCTTCACCAACACGAGCGATAACGGTATCTTCACCAGCACCACCGACAATACGTTCAATATTGGATTGTACTGTAATTTGTGTAATAACTTTTACTTCTACCCCGTTTTGCGCCACACCAGTAAATTCAGGTGTACGGATAACTTTTGGTGTTACAGAAGTTTGTACTGCTTCCAGTACGTCACGTCCAGCAAGGTCGATTGCTGCTGCCCGGCTGAAATCTAATTCAATATTTGCGCGGTGTGCAGCGATTAACGCATCTACTGTGTTATCTACATCCCCACCTGCTAAATAGTGACTTTCAAGTTGGTTTACTTCTAAGTCTAACCCTGCTTTTACTGCTTTAATTAACGGTTTTACAACGCGAGAAGGTACAACCCGGCGTAATCTCATTCCGATTAAAGTTCCTAGTCCTACTGGTACACGTGCGGATAATGCACTAATCCATAACCCCACTGGTACTAAAGTGAAAAATACGATTAAAAAGATGATAATCAATACTGCGATAATAATTGGTCCGATCATTGTCATTTTTCTCCCTCCTGTATATCTT
This sequence comes from Listeria monocytogenes, assembly GCF_013282665.1. GTDB lineage: Bacteria > Bacillota > Bacilli > Lactobacillales > Listeriaceae > Listeria > Listeria monocytogenes_C. Next base: position 1,566,372 of record NZ_CP054041.1, on the reverse strand, counting down.
CATTGACTAGTACGTATCCGAAATCAATACCTACTGCAATTATTGGTTTTCCAACTTCCAAATAACCTGTTTTTAAGCGAGCTTCATAGACTTCTCCGTCTATTCTGACACTGCCAATCGGCTTAAGTGTCGTTTGTGCTACGCCTTTTTTGCCCACTACTTTGTCTCGTAGCGCTTTCATTCGTTCTATTTCTTTGTCCTCTAAAACCCCCCGATGCACGAGTCCCCATGATTCTCCATAAACAAAGTCATCTTCTGTAAAATTATGCTTCAAACTAGTCACCTTCTTTAGGAACTTTTTTAAATTTTACTTTCTCCTACAATTACCATAACATGAAAGAAACCTTATGTAAAAAGCTTTTAGGAGAATTATGTAAATTTTTTCACTTTTGTAAAAAACTATATAATAGAAGAAACAAAATTCTGCAACCTCGTACTTTTTATTACTTGTTCAAGTCCCAATCAATCGGTGTTCTTCCATTTCCCTCAAGAAATGCATTCGTTTTTGAAAATGGTTCGCTTCCGAAAAAGCCTCGACTCGCGGCAAGTGGTGATGGATGTACTCCTTTAATAAGTAAATGTTGTGGGTTTGTAATGCCACTTGCGGCTTTTATAGCATGATTTCCCCACAAAATAAATACGAGTGGCTTATCATAATTATTCAATTCTTCTAACACGTGATTCGTGAATGTTGCCCAGCCTAGTTTTTTGTGACTGCCAGCTTTGCCTTCTTCTACGCTCCAACTTGTGTTCATCAGTAATACGCCTTGCTCTGCCCATTTGGAAAGATAGCCATGGTCAGCTGGTTCGATACCTAAGTCTGATTTTAATTCTTTATAAATGTTTCGAAGACTAGGTGGAATTCTTACGCCTTTTTGTACGGAAAAACTTAAGCCATGCGCTTGTCCAGGACCATGATACGGATCTTGTCCTAAAATAACGACTTTCACTTGATTGTACGGACATAAGCGAAAACACGAAAACATATCTTCCTCTGACGGATACACATTACCTTTTGCTCTCGCATTCTTGACTGCCTCCATTAATTCTATAAAATAGGGCTGCTTTGCTTCTTGTTTTAAAAATTCTTCCCAAGTTTTTGCCATTTTTAATTCTCCCGTCTCAGTAGTTCCATGATTTTGTCCTTCCATTATACTTTTCTGCGCGAGCAGCTGTCAAAAGGTAGGACAATTCACGTGGTATACTTTAAAAAAGAAATGATAATGAGGTGAAATCATGACAGAAAGAAAAGTTTCTTGGTTAGAGCTATTTTTTGATTTAATATTCGTTACTGCTGTTGCTTCAACGACCCATCTATTACTTAGCGTCGATAACCATCCGGATAAAACAGCTGTTTATTTTGGCGAATATTTATTGATGGTCACGCCGATGTTTTGGTCGTGGGTTGGGCAGACAATGTTTTTCAATCGCTTTGGAGAAAAAATAAAATTACCTGAACTTTATATGTTGCCGCAAATGTTTTTCTTAATTTTAATGACGGCGAGTTTTGATTTAACGTTTTCGAATACGTATTATACTTTTTTGATTGGGTATTTGGGAATTCGATTCATTACGGTCATCCAGTATTTTGTTATCAGTAGGCAATTAACGGGAAATGCGCGGAAAGTGGCGCTACTTCTTGGGAGTGTTTTTCTGCTAGGTGTTTTGACAACTGCGACTTCGGTGTTTTTTGAGGGATTTGCTCGTTATTTAGTGATGTATCTTGGAATTGCTGTGGATATCATTTTGCCGCTATTTTTAGCTAAAACATTAAGGAAAGTTCCGGTTGATTTTCCGCATTTGGCAGAGCGTTTTGGCTTGTTTGTTATCATCACATTTGGTGAAAGTATTGTTGCGATTACGACTATTTTAGTTGGGCACACGCTTGATTCCTATACGATTGGGTACACGTTTCTTGGCTTTTTAATTATTTGTACGCTTTGGGCATCGTATTTCCATAGCTTTGAGAAAATTGTTGATCATCATAAAGAAACGCATGGTCAGTACTTAATTTATGGACATTTCTTTATTATTATTTCAGTGATGTTACTTGCGGCGAATGTGCATTTGTTGTTCGAGGGGCATTTGGAACGCAATGTTTTGTTATTGATGTTGTTTGGTTCTGTAGCCGTGTTTTTCGTTTCCAAGCAATTTGTTTTTGCTGCTCATAAAAAGGCCGAAGTGACATTTTCGTTTTGGAAAGATGCATTGTTATTGTTGCTTTTGGTAGGGCTGTTTTTTGTTAATTTGTATAGTGATTTGCCACTATTTGTTAGTTTTGTGAGTATTTGGGTTTGTGCGCTGGTGGATCTTGGTTTGCAGTTTAGAACGTCACGGCCAGCCCGTGTTTAAATAAAAAAAGATGAGCATTTCGCTCACCTTTCCTCGCTTGTGTCTTGGTGCCTTGTATAATCTGTAAAAATAAATAGGCCCATTAAAAAGCTTATTAAACATACGATTGGGCGGAAATAAAAACCCGAATAACTCGGAGTAAAAATGAGCCCAAAAACAAGTCCAAAGAGCCATAAAATTAGTGCCATGAAAATTAGAAAATCATTTCGATAAGCACAAATTATTAGAATTCCTGCTAAAACCATCGCAAGAGACATTAAATAGCCTGATGATGCCGCAAGATCTTCCGGTATCATGAATAAGTTATTTTTTTTACTGTCTGGGCTTAGTATTTCAGCAAGAGCACCAATAAAGCCTGCTTGGATTGACATAATCCCACAAAAAATACGCATTTCACACCACTCTTTTATAAAAATACATTTCAGCTTATTAATTATGGCATAAAAAATCTAGATTTACTACGCGACAAAGTAACTAAAAAATTACTTAAACACGCCAAAAACTAGTACAATTTGCTTTATCTTGAATATTAAACTTGATAATTTTTGCTAGTAGATTATAGTCAACTGGTTTAGCCCACGTGATTCGGAAAATACCTTTTGTATGACTATAACCCGCTTCTTTAAGTTCCGCTTCAAAACGTTCGATTCCAGCTGCTTCTGGGGAAACGCTCATATGCTGTTTTGCAATAGAGAAGCCGATTATGAACGTGCCATTATTTGTAAACATTGGTGTATTCCATTTGATTTCCGGCTTTAAATCTGGAAAAGTTTCCGCGACCCACGTTAACACTTCTTGCGTTCTCGCGCGGTGATTTGGATTGTCAATTTCAGCTAAATATTCTGCAAAAACTTCCATGTTATTTCCTCCTAAAAAACATAATCTTACATTTACTTTTTATTATAAAGAAAAATTGGAGCGATGCAAGGCGTGGCTATTAAAGTGTAAAATAAAAACAAGTCCTGTGATGGACTTGTTTTTTGTTTTCCTTAATATAGTCGGGCATTTTTCAGGTTTGCTTGTTTTTCTTCGTATGCTTGGTTAATACTTTCTCTGTTTGAAACTTCGGAAACTCCCACATTCCACCAGTTAAGATAGCCCTCTGACATCGTTTTTGGTAGTACTTTCATTTCGATTAAAGTAGTTTTGGTTTGTTTCTTAGCATCTTCCAGCGCGCTGATTAAATCTTCTTTTGTGTTAGCTCTGTATACTTTTGCGCCGTATCCTTCTGCAATTTTGGCGTAGTCAACTTGCATGATTTGGTTGTCGCTATCGCGGAATTCGCAGAAGAAACTGTCGCTGCCATTTGCCATTTGGAGGTTGTTAATGCAGCCAAAACCGGAATTATCGAAGAGCATAATGTTAATTTTTTTGCCGTATTGTAGGGATGTTAGTAGCTCTGAGTGTGACATGCAGAAACTGCCATCGCCAACGATGGCGTATACTTCTTGGTTGTTTGCTGCGGCCATTTTCGCACCGAGAGCACCGTTTATTTCGTAGCCCATGCAGGAATAGCCGTATTCTAGGTGATAGGTGTTTGGTACGGCTGGATTCCAGAGTCGTTGCAAGTCTCCTGGAAGTGAACCGGCCGAACAAACAACGATGCTATCTGGCGCCACGTTGTCATTAATCGTAATGAGTGCTTCTGTTTGCGTAAATTCGGTCTGCAAGCGGTCAGCATATTCGTTTAAGGTCGCTTGGTCGAATTGATTTTTGATTTCTGGCGTGAATGCTTCTCGGTTGAATTTGGTATTTTGTAGTCGTGCTCTTTCTTCTAGCCACTCTGTTTTGTAGGTGGCTATCTTGTTTCCAAATTGGGTTTGATAACCTTTTAAAAGTGGCGCGAGTTCAGCCAGTGTTGCTTTGGCGTCGCCGACAACTTGGAAAGCATCTAATTTATAAGTTTGCATGCGGCTGACATTGATATTGATAAATTTGGTTGTTGGATCGAATGCAGTTTTGGAACTGGTTGTGAAATCGGTGTAGCGCGTGCCAATTCCGATGACTAAATCGGCGTCACGGATGGCTTTATTGGCAGCAAGCGTCCCGAGAATCCCTGTACCACCTAGGTTGTTTTTGAAGTCGGACTCAACAGTTGATTTCCCGGCATGTGTTTCGACGAGCGGCATGTTGGTTTGCTCGGAAAGGGCGATTAATTCTTCGCGTGCTCCTGAATAGCGGGCGCCACCTCCGACGATGATAACTGGTTTTTTACTCGCTTGAATGAGACGCGTTGCTTCGGTCAGCTCACGCTTTGTCGGAATTTGCCGATTGAGATAGTGAATTCGTTTTTGGAAAAACTCGACTGGATAATCGAATGCTTCTCCTTCTGTGTCTTGCGCGATACATATTGTAGCTGGTCCAGCGCTCGCTGGGTTGGTCATCACTTCGAAAGCGCGAATGAGGGCGCTCATGAGTTGTTCTGGTCGCTGCACGCGGTCAAAGTATCTGGAGACTGCTTGGAAGCCATCATTGGTTGTGATTGCTGTGCTCGACTCGTGCTCTAATTGTTGCAAAACTGGGTCGGGTTGTCTGGTTGCAAATGTGTCGGCTGGCAAGAATAACACGGGTAAATTATTTGCAAGTGCGGTTCCGGCTGCTGTTATTAAGTTCGCGGAACCCGGTCCAGCTGATGTGGAACACGCGTAAATGCGCTGGCGATTTTTTTGTTTTGCATAAGCGATTGCCGCGTGCGCCATGCCCTGCTCATTTTTCCCTTGATACACTTTTAAATGACCTGGGGCTTCTTCCAAGGCTTGCCCGATACCAACCACATTTCCATGTCCAAATAGCGTAAAAATCCCGTCTACAAACGGTGCCATTTCGCCGTCTACTTCGATATATTGCTGATTTAAAAATTTTACCAAAGCTTGTGCAGTAGTTAGTCGAATCGTGTTTTCGGTCACTATAATCCCCTCCTATTCTGCTTGCGCAATAAGCGCTTTGATTTCATCAGCTGTTGGCATCGCGTCTGAAGAACTATGCTTGCTAACAACAATCGAAGCTGCGGCACTACCATATTTTAGTGCTGTTTCGATACTTTCATCACTAAATAAACCGTATAAAAAGGCCGATGCATAGGAATCCCCTGCTCCGAAAGTTTTTAGCACCTTTGTTTTATATGCTTTTGCTTGGAATGTTTCTCCAGCTTTTGTATATGCGAAGGAGCCTTCTACCCCATGCTTAATGACAACAATTTCTGCTTGATGTTGGAAAAGATGGGCTTTTGTCGCTTCATTTTTCCCGCCGACTTGGTTTTCCATCATATCAAATTCGTCGCGCGTCCCAATAATCACATCCGCCTGTTCCGCAACGAGGGAATAATAAACCGCTGTTTCTTCAGTGTTTGTCCACGTATAAGGGCGGTAGTCTAATTCAAAAGCCACGACTACATCATTTTTCCGAGCTAAACTAACTGCTTTTAAAACAGCTTCCCGCGATGGACTTTGCGCTAAAGCTGTTCCAGAAATGAGCAGCACACGAGCTTCTTTGATATAGTCTTCCGAAATTTCTTCTGGCGTTAAATATAAATCCGCTACATTTTCACGGTACATCAAAATACTGCATTCATCCGGACTTTTAATTTCTGTAAACGCCAAGCCAACTTTGCGCCCTTCCGTATCTTTCACCATTCCGTCCGTATTTATATCCAAATCACGCATATATTTTTCAATAAAACGACCGTGTTGATCAGCTGAAATTTTGCCGATAAAGCCAACTTTTAAGCCCAGTTTAGCAGTTCCAATCGCGATATTCGCTGGCGATCCACCTACATATTTCGAAAATGTCATCGTTTCTTCCATTGGACGATTGTATTCGACCGCGTTCAAATCAATACACGCGCGTCCTACTGTGATTAAATCAAATTTTCGTTCGCTATGTTTTTTAAAATTCATGCTCCACGTCCTCCTCTTAGTCTCGCTCTAAAATCCATTCATGATCCGGATCATTGTGAAACTTCCAAACCCGTTTCGGCCCTGCCATCACATTCAAATAATATGAATCATATCCATCTGGCACGCCAACTGGGTGATAGCCTTCCGGAACAATAACCGCATTTTGATGCTCCACAGCCATCGTTTCGTCAAGCGTCCGGTCATCCGTATAGACACGTTGAAAAATAAAACCTTGCTCCGGATTGATTTCATGATAATAACTCTCTTCCAAAAGCGACTCCGCTGGCAGATTATCGCGGTCATGTTTATGCGGCGGATAACTCGAAAAATTCCCGCCATTCGTATACACTTCCACAACCAACAAACTGCTCGCAACCTCACTCACATCTGGCAAAATATTATGTACCAGTCGTTTATTTTGATATTTCCCACGCCGCTCAATCGAATTATCACTAGCTTTAATTAGTGTCGTTGGTAAATCTTGATTCGCTGGAGAGTAGCAAAGCGCAACACGAGCTTTTTCTGAGTCTGCCTTCACTTGAAACGCCCGTCCACCAGAAATAAACACGCTATCTGTCGGGATTTTTTCAAAGACATTCGCTCTTGTCCCAATTTCTGCAAAAAGATCGTCACCCTCACTCACTGTAATTTTCCCAGTAAGCGCAACAATGCAACATTCAAGCTCATCCAATGTTTCTTGATAAACGGCATGTTTTTCCAATTCAATTAATCGAAACCCAACGTAACTAAGCGGCGAGTTTCCGTGGTTAATATCTTGAACGAGCGTAACGCCAGGCGCTATTCTTTCATTTAACGGTTTTCGTAACAGTTTGCCCATTTTTGCGCCCTCCTATTCTTCGTAACCTTTTAATGAATATCTCGCAGTGACAACTTTCTTATGCGTGTAAAAATCCACGCTGTCTTTGCCATTAGCATGAAGTGTTCCATAAAAGGACGATTTCCAGCCAGAAAACGGGAAAAACGCCATTGGAGCAGGTACGCCCAAATTCACACCAAGCATTCCAGCATCAATTTTTTCTCTAAAATAGCGAATTGCTTTGGCATTATTAGTGAAAATACAAGCTCCATTCGCAAATTCAGATTGATTCGCAACACGAACTGCTTCTTGGAGATTTTTCACACGAATCACAGATAAAACTGGCGCGAAAATCTCGTCTTTCCAAATCGTCATATCCGTCGTAACATCTTCCAAAATTGTTGGTCCAACAAAGTGCCCTTCTGAAAGTCCAGTTTCCCGACCATCAACGGTTAATTTCGCGCCTTCTTCTATGCCTTTTTCAATATAAGCAATCGTGCGCTTTTGATTTTCTTCACGAATTACTGGACCAAGGAAAACGCCATCGTCTAACCCATTTCCAATTTTCACATTTTGTGCGGCTGTCCGAAGTGCCGCTAGAAATTCGTCCGCTATTCCCTCTTCGACCGTCACAACAGCGCATGCCATGCAACGTTCACCAGCCGATCCAAATGCCGCAGAAATAACATTCGTCACAGTATCTTCTAAATCCGCATCATTAAGTACAATTGTATGGTTTTTCGCGCCCGTCAAGGCTTGCACTCGTTTCAAATTCGCGCTCCCAGTTTTGTAGACATATTCCCCAACTGGCTTAGAACCAACAAAAGAAACCGCTTTAATTATTTCGTTTTCTAAAATACCATTAACCACATCATGCGCGCCGTATACTACATTGAAAACACCTTTTGGAAGACCCGCTTCAGAAAATAATTCCACCAATTTCTCCATTAAAAGTGGCGTTCTCTCGGATGGTTTTAAAATAAACGAGTTACCAAGCGCAATGGCCATTGGGAACATCCAACAAGGAACCATCATCGGGAAGTTAAATGGCGCAATTCCACCAACAACTCCGACCGGGTAGCGATAATTAGCCGCTTCTACATCAGTTGCAATCGAAGCCAGCGAATCACCCATCATCAACGTTGGTGCTCCAGCCGCGAATTCGACATTTTCAATACCACGTTGGACTTCCCCGCGTGCTTCGGATAAATTTTTACCATTTTCGAGTGTAATTAATCTTGCTAATTCTTCTTTATGTTGAATGAGTAACTGTTGGAATCCGAATAATACGCGCGCACGTCTTGGTACAGCAACTTGACTCCATTTTTCAAAAGCTTGTTCGGCAATAACAGCCGCTTGATCTAATTCTGCGCGTGTCGATATCGGCACTTGACACAGCAGTTCACCCGTCGCCGGATTGATGACATCTTCATATTTATCTGTCTCACTCTCGACCCATTCACCGTCAATATAATTCTTTAATTTCCGTACATCTGCCATAAATAATCCCTCCACTTAAAATTACTCATAAGTTAACCATCAATCGATTATAACCCCATCTTAAGCCAATAAAATTAGAGAGTCAATTTAATTTTTGTCACTAACTTCACCATAAAAAATCATAGTTGATTACCTTTTGAGCATGTGTTATAAATAGTGTAATTAAAATAATTTTGCCAAAGGATGAATTTAAAATGAAAGTACAACGCATTCAAGCGATTGAAAATTTAATTCACGAAAAAGGCAGTATTAGCCTCGATGATTTATGCGAACACTTCAACGTTTCCAAAAATACCGTTCGCCGAGACATTGCCAAACTTCTCCAAAAAAACACCATCCAAAAAGTCTATGGTGGCGTCGTTTCTGTTTATAATAATCCCGAAGAAATTCGGCCGTTCGAAAATCGCGATACAGAAAATCACACAGAAAAACAGCTTATCGGAAAAGCGGCGGCTGATTTTATTGAAGAGAATGATTTGATTTTTATTGATTCCGGCACAACGACTAGCTGTCTCGCTGCCGCTCTGCCAACAGATAAGGAGATTACTATTATTACGAACAGCCTAGATGTGATTAATTTTGCGAGTGAAATGGATAATGTGAAATTGATTGTGATTGGCTCGACTTTTAAACCGAGTACTAAATCATTTGTTGGCGTGGAGAACTGGGGATTTTTTGAGAAATACAATATTACGAAAGCTTTCATGGCCGCAACCGCGCTTTCGACTACACATGGGGTGATGAACTCGGATATTTTGGAGTATGAGATTAAGCGCCATATGATGGAAAAAGCGACGGAGAAATTTTTGCTGGTGGATCATACGAAGGTGGATAAGTCGGCTTTGCTTACATACGGGGAGTTGGCGGAATTTGATTGGTTGGTTACGTCGAAGGACATGGCTGGTGGGTGTTTGGGGTATTGTGAGGATGTTGGGGTTTTGGTGAGGTTGGTTTAGTTTATGTGATGAAGGAAGCCCCATTTGATGGAATGGGGCTTCTTTTTATATTCACAATATTATTTTTTTAGAAGTCCAGAATGACATAGAATATTGTTTGTGTTTTTTATCATATTTATTTTGCTAAATTTATTTTTTCAAAAGAAATAGCCATAAACCTGTGATATCAACGTATACAGCAATCCGCAGTCTAAGTGATATTTCTTTATAACTGATTAATTATTCAACAAAACCTCATCCTGTTTATTTTCAACTAGCCGAATAAGATTCTTCCCAAATTGCTCAATCATGCCTACTTCACTATCAATATAAAATTTACATCTATGTGCTCTATCAGGATTATCAGCAATTTCCATATCCACTTCTATTTTCACATGTCCAGAAGCATCTGCCTTTAAAAAATCCAAGGAAAATGCTGGTGTAAAATTCCCTTTTTTTTGGCCAAACTCCACATAACAGCCTTCATTATAATCAAAAGAATAAGCAATAATCTTCTCACCTATCCCCTTTAAATAAACATCTTGCACATAGCACAATTGATGTATTTTCACAAACTCTGACTCTGCACTTACTTTTATTTCTAATAAATCATTATCTTCCCAGTACTTTGATATTTGTAAATTATTCATGTATTATTTTCCTTTTTTGTATAATAAATTTCTGCTTTTAATTTAACATTTCTACCTTTTGTTGTATCATTTAGTTCTGATTTTATATCTCTAATTGATATTCGTTCATAAAAAAATCTTCGCAAATCTTCATGTATAATATCATCTACTTGGATTAAATATCCTCTAGTAAACTTAAATTAACTCTAGTTTATATAATAATGTGTATCAATTTTTAAATAAGCGTTATTATCTATAATTACTATGCCCTTCCACTCATACATTCCTGCATCTCCATCCATATAAATCGTGATAACTTCATAATTACTGTCTATTGGATGTACTGATAAATCAGGTTTATTAATAACCTTTTTTAGACAAGATATATCATACTCATCGTCAGAAAAGAATAAAATATTATTAATAATATTTTCCTGCATTTCCATTTCATTGATATAGGTTTTATGCTGCGGATTTGATACGAACCACATATTTAAAATATCTTCCTTGTTTAACTGAGGTATACTAGAAATCAATTTTTCATCTACATAAACACAGTCAATAAATTCATCAAATTCTTGTTTATTAAAAATAATAGGTTCATATTTGTATTCAGCTTTTAAAAATTCCACTTTCTTAGGGACGGCTAAAATAAAATCACCACATTTTTTCAATATCGAATAGAAATGTTTATTTGTTCCGTAATTTAACCTTAAACAAAGTTCAGACTCTACTTGGCTTACAATCCCTATAGATGAACCATTATGGATGAGAGTTCCATCGTTATAAATCTCGCACCAGTCTTTATATTCACTTAGGATTTTATATTTATTCATATTATTTTTCCGTTTATACTTAATAATTCATTCAACATTTTCTTTGTTTTATTCCCTAATACAAGATTTTTTCTTTATCATCCTTATAATATTTTTTAAGCTTTTGTGTTGAATAAATAGAATGTATTTCACCTATTTTATCCATAATATCTTTTACTCACTTAGTTATTTCAAAGTGGGGCACAACCATAACTCCGTAATATCGCCATTTTCATCAATTCCCATTATAGTATTAGGGAAAAATTCTACATAACTGGTTTCAACCGAATTATTTACTCCTCCAAATCTAAGCCACCCACTACTTTCATCATAAATAGTTTCCCAAGAATTTGCTGCACCTATTCTTTTACTTTCGCCAGGATTTATAAAATCTTCATTCAAAATAATCTTTCCTTGTATAAATTTAGGAGGTGTCAACTTACTCGATTTCCAATTAAAATCATGATGAAATCCCCAAATTTGTGTTGATTCGTTATACTCGGAATCAAAACCAATGTATATGTAACCTACTAAAATAGTTGTATCAGAATTAATTCTTGGTTCTGATATAAACTCATGTGAATCTTTGAAATAAGACAATTGTCCTTGAGAATTTATTTTTGATTCAATAATTTTAAACATTTAACTTCCTCTCCTATTTGGTAAAATTAAAATGCACTATTTTATTCGTATCTAAATCCACAACTAATTCCCAGTTTCCTTGCCCACGACCATTAAACGAACCTGACACATCCCATCGCAAACCGTTTGGCAAGTAAATATCCTTTATCGGCATCCTCGAATCCATAATTTCTTGCACTAATAATTCAGTTCCATCTGAATCAATATACGGTCTTGATAATTCTCCAGCATTCACGCCTCTTTTAATTATTTCTAATATGTGAGTATTAACAGTTTCAGTCATAACTAGCTCAGTTGCTTTTGGTATTTTGAAAGTTTCCTCTCCATTAGCTTTCTTAATTCGCTCTAAAACCTCTTTCTCTCTCTTTAAATACTCACTAAAATTAGAAGCTCCTCTTGCTTTTTTACTTGCTTCAATATTTTTCAGGATTTGTTCTTTATTAAAATTGCTTACTTTTAAGTCATCTTGCTTTTTCGGGATGACTGCTTTATTCCTCGCCGCCGCAATCCCAAAGCCTAATCCTAATGCCATTTCAGACAAACCGGCGTCATCCATCGCATCCTTCACGCTGGCTACATAAGCAGCGGACCTCAGTGTCGCTCCGGAAAACCCGGTTACTTTTTGACCGTTTAAGTAGTTGACGCCGTCTTTCCATGCGTCATTTACTTTGCGTTCGAGCTCTTCACCGGAAAGATTTGTGTACAGAATAGGGTCTAACTCGGCTCCGTTCTCCTCTAGAAAAACTTGGAGTTCTTTATTACTGGCGCGTTTGCCATTCCGTTCCAATAGCCACATCGTGACGGTTTCGCCTTTATCATTCACATACGTATAGGCGAATAACTGATAGTCTTCGAATGCTTCTGGGAAGGGATCTTTGGCGTTTTCTTTGCGTGCTTTATCCATCGCCTTTCTCATCAAACTAATCGATGTATGAACGCTTTTAGGTACAGCATAGGTGCCTGTTTTCTCATGGAAGGTCACATTTTGTTTCAACTCTTGCACCGCTCGTCCTGTGGAGTGAATGAGTTCGGTTAATGCACTAAAAAACTGGGCGTGACTTTGTTCAAAGGCGATGTACCTCTCTAGTATATCTTCTTTTTCGATAGCTTGCAGTAATTGCGTGTGCGCACTTCTCGCTTGGACTACGTAGACTTGTTGCATATCCGGTTTCGTATTCGGTGCAGTGAGTTGGCGATGTAAATCTTCTTCTTTTCGCTTCAAACTCGCCACTTTCGCCATCGCTTCTTGAAGGATTTCCGCATCAATTCGTGCAGAAGGCGAGCTGTCCACTTGGCTACCAAACTCGCGTATGTATTGTGCTAAACGTTCTTCGCTTTCTTCCAAGGCTTCTAAAATACTTTGTGCAATAGAGGGATAACTGGAAGCAAAATAGCTTTGGGAAGCTGATACCGCCTGTCCTGTTAAACTTTTATCTTGCGCATACTTGCTTGCTGCTTGTTGAATTCCGCGTATCATTTTCTTCGCTTCAGCATTACTGCTTCGTAATCCTTGAAGAAAGCCATTGAGTTCTGCAATATCGATTCGACTCATTGGTTCCACTCCTTTCGCAAGGAGGCTTGTTTGGTCTCTATATCGTGCATTTCTGCTCTAGTAGTCCGCGCTTCTTCTTCCAAATGAACACGTTTTTCCGACAAATCTTTTCGCCATGCCATCGCTTCTTCGTGTTGTTGTTCTTCTAGAAAGCGGTGGAAACCATTCGCTTCCTCCCCTTGCCAACCGCCTCGCAAGAAGTCCAATAATCCTTGTTTCTCCATTTCTAATTGGTGACTATCTTCTTCTAACCATTCTTGTTCCACTTGTTTGCGCTTAGTCTGCCTCAGATTATCTTGTAAAACATCCTGCGCTTTTTTCACTTGTTGTAGTTGCTGCTCTAACCGGCTGTGCGTGCTGTCCATCTATCGCACCTCCAGCTGATTTATTTTCTGTCCCATCGCTTGATCTTGTTTCGCATAGGCCATGCCCATTTTCTTTAATCTACCCGCATCTTGCTTTGTCACGGCTTGGAAATCTTCTACCACATCGACCAAATCAATTAATGCAGACCGTAACTGATTGATAGAATTCGCTCGTGAGTATGCCATATTTCCACCTTTTAACGGCAAATAGCTTCCCGCGCTTTTGCTGTCTAAGTTCGAGGCGTGTTTTTGGAACATTGCTTCGTTGACTTTTATCTCTCTCATCTTGGTGATTCCTCTCTATGTCTAGTTTTCCACCCTTCCATTATAGCACCAGCAACGATTCCATTTTGTGAGCGTTTTGTGAACCTCTGTGTAAAACCGTAGTCAAATACAGAACTAATTAGTGCATTTTTATACTCTTTTAAATATAGGCACAAAAAATACCCCTCTCCACCGAAAGGGGTCTCTCAATGTATTTACTTACTAACAACCGGAATATAGAGCGTAAACTCAGCTTCTCTAAGATCCTCCAAATTAAACGATCCCGCAATGCCAACCGTATCGCTTTGGCTCACTTCGCCGTAAGCTGCGCCGATGAAGCCATCAAGTGCTGGGCGATCAGTTTCGCTTGTTACGAATTTTGCGTATTTGCCTTCTGGAATGTCGAAAGTAGTGTCGCCGTTCTCACTGTTTGCACTAGCTACGATGTAATATTGGAGGCCGTCAAGACTTGCGTTAATGCCAACGTAGTCTTTTTCGTTTTTTGCAAATTTTGTGTAGGCTGATTCTTTAATTTCGCTCATTGGGCCAAAGCCTTTTTGTGGATCAAACTCAGGAATTTCTACTTTATTTCCAGTAAATGTTTCTTTTTTTAATTCTAAAATTTCAAATGCCATAATATTTCCCTCCAAAAAGTTACTTAACTTTGATATGATGTAACTATAACACGCGAATGATGACAACAGTCTGTCATCATTCCAAAAACAAAGGAGAAAAAAATGAAAATCGAGCGACTCATCGGGATCATTATGCTACTTCTCCAACGCGAGCTAGTCAGTGCTTCTGAAATGGCTACAATGTTTGAGGTTTCCAAACGTACTATTTTCCGCGATATTGACACACTCGCGATGGCGAATATCCCGATTTACACGATTGCCGGAACAAAGGGTGGCATCGGTATTATGCCTACCTACAAAGTCGATAAAAAGCTTCTCACAGTGGATGATTTAACCGCGATTATTGCTAGTTTGGACGGAATGGAACAGTTGCTTTCTTCCGCCGAAACCAAGAAAACCCTCCAAAAAATGAAAAACATGCTCGACCATTCAAGCGAACCGCCTAAAAGTTCTATTTCGCTCGATTTCTCCAATTTGTCCATGAAAAACGAATTAAACGCTAAAGTCGAAAGTTTATATTTAGCGATTAAAAAACATCAACTCGTGGAGCTCAGCTATATTGATCGAACGGGCAACCAAACCATCCGTAAAACGGAGCCTTATCACCTCCTGTTTAGGAATCGTTCTTGGTATTTGCAAGGTTACAGTCTAGAGCGTAGCGATTTTCGGACGTTTAAAATGTCGCGGATTGTCGAACTGAAAACGCTAGAAGAAACTTTTGAAGCTCGCCCTTTTAGTGTAAAACCGTTTGGCGCCCCACCCGACAGACCGATGTTTTTGATGCATGAAGTCAGCTTAATTGTTGATAAAATTGCCCGCGAACAAATCATCGAACGCTTTGATCTAGTCGAAATCTCACAGCAAAATGACACACATTTTCTGGCTAAAGTGACACTTCCTGACCACGAGGCCGGGTACCGCTTTTTGCTCCAACTTGGAACGCATGTAACCATCCAAAACCGTGATGATTTTTACGATAATTTTGTTGACTACTTAAAAGAAATCCAAGGAAAATATATCTAAAAATGGCTCTGCTAATTGTTTAGCAGAGCCATTTGATGTTAATCTTTATATTTATAATCCAAATCTTGATAAGCTGTTTGGTACGGTCCACCATCAGCTACTTCTGAATGATAAAGTGCTTTTAAAGCGAAAGTTTTTTCTAAATCCATTTCTTTCATTAGCTTTTGAAGGCGTTCTTGCAAGTCTACGCTATCTTTTACAAGCTCTTTCATTTGTGATTTTACATATTTCATAATAATTCCGCTCCTTTTCACACATTATAACACTTTCTTCCCCGATAAAAAAGGAGCGCGACTATTAGCCACACTCCCTTACTTTTTTAACCGATTAATTCGATTGCTCTTTCAAGTACTGCTGCTCCGTTCACACGGCCGTAGTCTAGCATATTAATTACTTCGACAGGAATTTTTCCGCCAACTACTTTTTCTGTGTTGCCTTTTAAATAACCAACTTGTGGTCCAAGCAAAATGACATCTGCTTTTTCCCAGTTTTCGTGTAGTTCAGCGTCGGATACAGCCCAGATATTTGCTTCAACGCCTTCTTCCGCGCCTGCTGCTTTCATTTTTTCTACTAAGAAACTTGATGACATACCAGCATTACATACTAATAAAATGTTTTTCATTGGTTAAACTTCCTTCCTTATTTTGCTTCTGTTTTTTGAGCTGTAGCAAAAGCAACTTTTTCATCCATACGTAGGAACGGCAGATAGATAAAGACCGTCACAACAATGATAATTACTTGTAAAACGGACGCGCGCCAGTCCCCACCAGTTGCTAGGAAACCAGAAATAATCGGCGGTGTCGTCCACGGCGTTTGTACAACTACATGATTAATCCAACCTGCTGCCGTGGCAAAATACGCTGTTGTTAAGGAGAAAATCGGTGCTAATACGAACGGGATAATAAGTAACGGGTTGAAGACAATCGGCAGACCAAAGATGATTGGTTCACTGATGTTAAATAGCGATGGTGCCGCAGATAGTTTCGAGATATCTTTGTAATCTTTTCGTTTCCCAAAGATGAAAATGGCAATTAATAAGCCAATCGTGTTTCCTGAGCCACCCATAACCGCAAATGTGTCTTTGAAAGCCATATTAATAATATGCGGAATTTCTTGATGATTCGCGTAGGCTACCATGTTTTCTTGCATATTTTGAAGTAAAAATGGATCTAATAACGGACCAGAAATAACTGCTTGGTGAATACCCAAACCGAAGAATAAGTTAGCAATGGATGTAATCAGCAAGAACCCTGGAAGACTTGTCGTCACATAGCTAAGCGGCTTCGTGATAATTGTTGTCACAAGTGTATTAAAGTCCATGTTGAAAATTTGATTAACGGCAAATGACATAACTGAGAAAATAATAACCGTAATCATAATCGGAATTAACACGTTAAATGATTTAATAACTGCCGGTGGAATATTTCCTGTTAAATTGATTTGCATACGTTTGTTTTTCGATAATTTAATGAATAAATCGGTTGCAATTAACCCAACGATAATACCGACAAACATGCCTGATGCCCCAGTATAACTAACAGGGATAACGTTCGGCACTTCGATTGATTTGGACGCGCCTTCTGGAAGGAAGGTCATCGCAATCGGTGTAACAACAATAAAAGAAGATAAAGCGACAAGAATCGGCGCAATGACATTTTTATAGCCGCGGTTCAAACATAAATGATACGAAATTGCCACAGTGACTAAAAGCGTAATGACACTCAAGGTACCATTTCCGATTGAAATACCAATCTCTTGCCATGTTTTAAGTGTATCTGGGTTAACAATTTTGCCCATAAAACCAGTCGGTTCTAAAATAACATAGTTAATCAGTGTGACAAAACCAGCTAAAATCATGAACGGCATAATACTCGCAAAAGCATCACGCAATGAACGCAAATGAATCTGACCACCAAGACGTTGTGCTACATTAATAAAACCATTAACAATCGACTTCTTTTTCGTTTCAGCCATTAGTTGTTTCCTCCCTTTTCGTCCCAACTAGTTTGCTTGTTTCATATTCAAAACCGTTCATGTCACTCATTTTTTTGTAAAATTCGCCACTTTTTTTCATTGTACGTTTGCCAGTTTCAACATCTAGCGAAACGAGTCCGTAACGGTTTTTATATGCGTTAATCCACGACCAACAATCAATGAACGTCCACAGATGATACCCTTTAATATCGCAGCCTTCTGCAATCGCTTGATGTACATACGCCAAATGATCTTTCACGAATTGGATACGGTAATCATCTTGAATTTGCCCTTCTTCATTTAAGAAACGTTCTTCATTGGCTACACCCATACCATTTTCGGAAATAAATGATTCGATATTGCCGTAATTATCGCGAATATCAATACATAAATCGTAAATGCCACGTTCATAAATTTCCCAACCGCGGTAAATATTCATTCGTTTACCTGGCATATTATGCGGTTCAAAAAACCAATCTGGTAAAAATGGACTTTTTTTATTAATTGCCGTTAGACGAGCTTTTACGCGTCTTGGTTCATAGTAGTTCAAACCTAGAATTTGCGCCGTGTTTTCTTTAATAATCGTCAAATCTTCTTCCGTATATTCTGGCATTTGATCGTATTCACGCATGATTGCAACTAATTTTTCTGGGAAAGTCCCTTTAACCATCGGATCCAAGAAGCTTCTTGTATAAAAAGCATCACAGATTTCTGCAGCTTCTAAATCGTATTCGTTTTGGCTACGTGGATAAGTCGGGCTAAGGTTTAAAATAACGCCGATTTTAGAAGACAAGTTTAGTTTTTTAAATGCTTTAATGGCTAATGCATGTGCCAAAATCGTGTTAAAACCAGCTTGCGCTCCTCGTTTGAAGTCAATTTGATTCGGATAATGGAAATCTTCTAAATAGCCGCCAAGAATCGGGCCAAGTGGTTCGTTAAAAGTAAACCAGTGATAAACTAAATCGCCAAATTCTTTAAAACAAGTGTCTGCAAAATGAACATAGGCATCCACCACTTTTCTTGATTCCCAGCCACCCGCGTCTTGAAGTGCAACAGGCATATCGAAATGATATAAGTTTGCGAATGGTTTGATACCGTTTTCATTCATTTCAGTAAGTAAATCACGATAAAACGCAATAGCTTTCTGGTTCACTTCGCCAACACCATCATTCGGAAACATTCGCGCCCACGAAATCGAAATCCGGAACGAATTATGCCCTGTTTTCTTCATCCACTGTACGTCTTCTTTGTACCGATTAAAATGATCTGTTGTAATTTCTGAACCTACGCCTTCGTAAAAGCGATTCGGTTCTGTTTCAAACCAATGCTCCCAAACAGTTTTTGCCTTACCAGTGTCGCCGCGACCTTCTGCTTGTTCCGCAGACCACGCAGAGCCCCACCAAAAATCTTTTGGAAACGTTAATAATTCTTTCATTTTTTATGGCCTCCCTTTTGTCAAAATAAATATAGCATACATTTATTTAAAAAACAATACTTTTATAAAAAGATATATACTTTTAGTTATAGGGATACCTTTTTGCAAAAGTATATGGTATACTATGCTTATTACCTCAGTAAAGGAGCCAATAAAATGTCGGGAATGGCTAAATACATGGAAATATACATAGATATCCGTGATAAAATCAACCAAAACAAATACGAAATAAATGAGAAATTGCCTGATGGGGATAGTCTGGCACGCGTTTATGATTGCAGCAAACTTACTGTCAAAAAAGCGCTGGATATGCTTGTGCAAGAAGGTATGGTGATTAGACGACGTGGCGCTGGAACTTTCGTGAAATCCCATTCTACTAACGGTGGCGAATTCGCACTGGGGCCAATGTCTGGACTTGTAAATACATTCGGAAAAGACAATATTAAATCGAAAGTCATTTTATTTTCCATTGAAAAACCATCGAAAGAAGTCGCAGAAAAGCTAGAGATGCAGGATGACTATATTTACCGAATTATTCGGATGAGAGAAGTTGGTCACAAAGCCTATTCCATCGAACATACTTATATGCCACTTGCGATTATTCCGGGTTTAGAGCCTCGCCATTTAGAGGACTCGATTTATAATTATATTCGGGATGACTTGAAACTTAAGATGCAGAGTGCCCATGTATGGGTGCGCGGGGATAAATCGAATCAGGAGGATAGTAAGCTCCTTGATTTAGATGAACCTACTTTTATGATGGAAATTGAAAAATTGGCGCATTTAGAAGATGGTCGTGTGTTCGAATATTCGATAACGCGCCATACGTATGAATCATTTGTGTTTGAAACGGTTTTTGTGCAGAATTAATAAAAACAGCGACTCTCTGAAGTAGAGAATCGCTGTTTTTTTATATCTTCTTAACAAATTCTGATTTTAATTTCATTGGGCCGAAGCCGTCGATTTTGCAATCAATATCGTGGTCGCCGTCAACTAGGCGGATATTTTTTACTTTTGTTCCCATTTTGATTGGATTTGATGCGCCTTTTACTTTTAGATCTTTGATGACTGTGACAGAATCGCCATCTGTTAGTACGTTACCGTTTGCATCTTTGAATACTTTTTCTTCGGTCGCTTCTTCTGCTACAGCGCTCCACTCATGTCCGCATTCCGGGCAAATTAATAAGCCGCGATCTTCATAGGCATATTCTGAGTTACATTCTGGGCAATTTGGTAATTTTGACATTTTATCAATTCCTCCGATTGTTGTAATAATTGGCTGTTAATCTTCTAATTCGACGTTATGATATACTTTTTGCACGTCTTCTAGGTCTTCTAAAGCATCAATTAATTTCTCGAATTTTTCTAAGTCCTCACCTGATAATTGAATATCGTTTTGAGGAATCATTTCGATTTCTGCTACTGTGAAATCTTCTATTCCAGCCGCTTTCAAGCCTTCTTGTACTTTGTGGAAATCTTCTGGTTCTGCATAAATAATTGCTTGGCCATCTTCGTCTAAAATGTCACGAACGTCAATATCCGCTTCCATTAAAAGTTCTAATAGCTCGTCCGCATCTTTTCCTTCAACACCAAAAATAGCTGTATTATCAAACATATAAGCTACTGAACCACTTACGCCCATGTTCCCGCCATTTTTGTTATAAGCTGCGCGAACATCGGATGCCGTACGATTCACATTATTTGTCAGCGCGTCTACAATAATCATCGAACCATTTGGACCAAAGCCTTCATAGCGCAGTTCTGAATACGTTTCATCTCCAGTTCCTTTCGCTTTTTCGATTGCACGGTCAATAATATGTTTCGGCACATTGTATGTTTTTGCACGTTCAATAACAAAACGTAATTTTTGATTGGAATGTGGATCTGGGTCGCCCGATTTAGCTGCTACATATATTTCAATTCCAAATTTTGCATAGATACGACTATTTGTTTTATCTTTTGACGCTTTTTTCTCTTTAATATTTGCCCATTTACGGCCCATATTACCACTCACTTTCTAATTGGAGTTTTCTCGTGTCTCTGTACTATTATAAGTGTAGGAAACGGATTTGTTAAGTGGAAATTTAGTTATATTCGTTAAAAGTGAATAGATGTGGCGCTTTTTAGGTCAAAAAGCTGGTTTAAAAAGAAGTAAGGAATGAATTCACCCGAACTTCTTAATGCTTCTAACCCTTCTTTTGTGACAAAACGGGCATCTGCTACTTCTTCTTTTTGTAAAGTTAAGTCGCTTAGCTTCACGTCTTTTGTAATAAACCAATAATCATCAAATCCTGCTTCAAAATGGTAACTGAATTTGGCGCGGGTGTTACTTAAGTCAATTGTAATACCCAGTTCTTCTTGCACTTCTCGTTCCGCAGCTTGGCGGCTTGTTTCGCCTTTTAATGCAGAACCAGCCGCAGAAAGATCCCAATAATTCGGCCAACCTTCTTTATCTTTTTGGCGCTTTTGGATTAAAAGTTGCCCATCTTCGTTAAAAATACATACGTGAATAACCAAATGAAGTTCTCCGGGCGCTAGCTTTTCACCGCGGATATGTGTTTTTCCAGTTAGTTCACGATCCGCATTTAATAAATCCCATTCTTCCACTGAAATCGGCTCCCTCTAATCATTGACTTGTTTTCATTATACATCAAAGTTAGGATGATAAATTTTGCACATGTTTTTTTATAATATCAAGCTCATTTAGCAACATATCTCGTAATGAATCTGGCTGAATGGCTATAATTTTTTCCCCATAACCTAGTAAATAATTAATAATAAATCGTTCCTCTCCTTTATGATAAAAACCATGAATAACATTTTTACCTTGCTGTTGACGAAGTTTCATCGATGGATAATTTTCTTTAAAAAATAAGTCAACACCATTTGAGGCAATTTCCACTTCAAAGGTAGTTACATCAGCTTTTTTATTAAAAGAATCAGCCACTCTTTTTAATTCCTCCATTTTCTTAGCTTCAAAAGTATCATTTTCTTTTAGCGCAAGGATTTTATCACAACGAAATACCTGCATCCGCTTCGTCTCGAAGTTATAACTCGTCACATACCATTGCCCGTACGCCGAGGATATATTATAAAATTGAACATTATAAATCTTTTCAGTCCCATTTTTATCATAATTAATCTGACACACTTTTTCTTCCATCGTAAACTGCAAAATAACTTCTAGAAATTCACATTGATTGTTATGCTTTATATAGCCTAGACTAAATACTTCTTCCATTTTTCGAAGCATTTCGATTTTTTCAGCTGAAAGACAACGATCAAATTTTGTTTTTAATTTTTCCACACTTAAATGAAAAGGTGTCGTTTCATAAGCCGTTAACGTAAGCATCGAAAAATAGAGCGCAAATACTTCATCGACATTAAAAACAATTGGTGAAAGTAGCCGATTACGAAGCACCCGATAATGACCATTTCGTCCCCGCTCCGAGTAAATTGGCATACCTATTTCTTCTAAAGACTGTATATCTCGAATAGCAGTACTACGGGAAACGCCATATTTGGCCATTATGTCACTTAATTGAAACGCATTTTTATCATTTAAAAATAACATCATATCATTTAATCGTTCTGCTTTTTTCATTGCCATCTCTTTTCTTTTATCCAAATTAAAAGGTGTCACTATTTGACACTTTTAACTATTATACTTTAAATAGAAACTAAACCAAAGGAGCTATGAATGATGAAAAATTTATTTTTGACCTCGTCTTTTAAAGATGTTGTGGCGTTATTTACTGAATTCGAAAGTAATCTTCAAGGAAAAACGGTTACTTTTATTCCGACAGCCAGCATAGTTGAAGAAGTCGTTTTTTATGTAGAAGCTGGTAAGAAAGCGCTCGAGGATTTAGGATTAATTGTAGAGGAACTAGATGTGACAACAGAAACTCTAGAAGAAATAACAGCGACACTCAAAAAGAATGATTTTATTTATGTCACTGGAGGAAATACTTTCTTTTTACTTCAAGAATTAAAAAGAACTGGTGCAGATAAATTAATTTTAGAGGAAATTGCTAAAGGAAAATTATATATTGGTGAATCAGCTGGTGCAGTCATCACAAGTCCTAATATATCTTATATTCAATCGATGGACAGCGTGAAAAAAGCCACGAATTTAATCAACTACGATGCTTTAAATTTAGTCGACTTTTCGATACTACCACATTACAATAACGTGCCTTTTAAAGAGGTAACACAGAAAATCGTGGCCGACTATGCCGAGAAGTCAACAATGCGACCTATTAGTAATCAGGAAGCGATTTTTGTGCGTGATAAAGAAGTCAGCTTAAAACGTTTAGATTAATACTTCTGGAAAAACAGATTAACATTCGAAAGGAAATGAACGCAAAAAGATGCCTTGAGAGGCCCGGCATCTTTTTGTTTAATATTATTATTTAATATTAGCAAACTTACTTCGATAATATTCCTCTCTATTTTCATCTCTATACTTTACCCATACGTTTTTTCTGAAAAGTAAATGTACACCTATAGTAATACTGAAAAAAAGCACCCAAAATCCCCGCCAAAAATCAAGGTCATCTGCAAATATTCCAGTAAAAAGCATAAGTAATATAGCTAATCTTGCCAAGCTAAATAATATACCTATCACCCTTTTTTTCTGCGTTTTCAAGACCAAAAGTTCATATGTAAATATTGAGTAAAAACTTAATTCAGTCCAAATATCTTTAATTCTCGATTTATTCTTGGTTGTTTCTTTTTCTCTTTTTAAATCTAATTTTAAACAAAAAGCAATTCTATTTCTAACCGATTTCACACTTGTATCCGCGACTTTGATTAAGTAACTATATGCTATAGGATATTTTTTCAAATCAAAATAGATGAAACCCAACAACTTATTTTTATCTACATGGAAAATAATATCATCAAATAATTCATTCTCTTTCGGAACCGAGAAATACGTGTCCAACAGAGCATACTCTAAATCCTCAATATTAATTGGTTTTTTCATTTTTTGATTAAGAAATAATCGGTACATACGAGCTGTTGGATTTTCTGGATTTTTTTCAATAAATTGATTGATTCTCTTTAAAATTGTTGCTTGATTAAGTTTTCCTGTACTACTAATAATATCAATTAGTTCAAGATCTGGATCGCTGGCAAAAATCACTTTTGCTCGTTTAATGTAACTTTCTATTCCTCGGCGTTCTAAACAAGTATAGGCAGCATAGCGCGTCATAATAAATGTATTACGCAATTCTTCATCCAAATTTTGTAGCGCCTCAAAAGAAAATGGCGGAAGGTTCTTCGCATTACGTAACTTTATTGCAAGCCTCTCATTAAAGCTATTTAAAACTATTTCATCCAAACTATATAATTCAAAAGCTAATTTAATTACCTCTTTTGGAAGAAACATTGCATTTTCAGATATAAAATTCGCTATATAAGCCTTCTCACTGTCGTATCCGTCCAAGCTAAACAAACTATCTTTTTGGAATAAATCACGCCAAACTTCGATATTAATCCTCTCATTAAAATTTGCAAAAACAACATTCACTTGTTCTATAAAAGAAGGTTGTTTCTCTTCTATCTCTAGTGGTTCAAGTTCCCACTGTGGGTTTTCCGCAGTTTGCTCATCAGCTGATACCGTATACACTATCGGTTCAAAATCGTCTATATCCCAATCAAATTCTTGATATTTTAAAGCTATATCAAAAGACTCTTTTAATTTTTGAAAAGCTACTGGGTCGTCATCAGGATGTGTATATTTGAGTGCTTTGGCATAAGCACGCTTGATTGCACGTTTGTCGGTTGTCTTTTCTATTTTTAGTATTTCCCAAACTGTCAATCCCAGTTCACTCCTTCAAATTCGTCTAGTTGTTGTCTAAGCTTCTCGCACTGGGCCTCTATTTTCTTCTCATCTTGTGTTTCAACTACCTGTTCAAACTCAGCAATTAAGAATTCTACAAATCTTCGTCTTTCACCTAAAGACATTTGATATATTCTATCTGCTCTTGCAAGTAAAAGCCGGTTTTCAGAGCGATCACGTGGATGTATTTTAAGATGATTTAACTTTTCTAATTGTTCTTCTAACTCTTTTTTGGACATTGAACCCGGATTATTTTGAATAATTAGCTGCTTTACTTCTCCTGTAGCTACTGTTTTTACTAGCACTTCAAGAATTCCATTTTTATCATAAGTAAAACGTACTTCCATTTTAGAGTTTGCTTTAGTTTTTGGAGGTAATGACACTAGTAATTCTCCAAGTTTAAGATTATCTTTAACGTTTCTACTTTCTCCTTGATATATTCCAAATTCTATATGAGACTGATTATCTAAAATCGTATAGTAATTTTCCACACGGCTAACTGGTATTGTTGTATTCCGCTCAATAATTGGCGAAAAAACGCCTTCTTGATATCTATTAGGACCAATTTCTTTTACTATTTCCGTGCCGAGTGTGTGTGCACATACATCTGTCAACACAAACTCTTCCAGCGACTCATGGCGTTCTTTTAACGCCGCTTGAACTGCAGCACCAAGTCCCACTGTTTCATCAGGGTTGATGTGCATAAATGGTATTTTGCCTAAAAATTTACTTGTAAAACTTTTAATAACTGGCATTTTTGTAGCTCCACCTATAAGTACAACTTGTTCAATATCAATCGGTTTTAAATCGGCATCTTTTAAGGCTTGAATGATTGGTTCGCGTAATTTTAAAATTAATGGTTGACTTATTATCTCAAATTGATTTTCTGTAATTGTATATTTTATTTCATTTAGCGTTATTTCACCTATTTTTCCGTGGCAAACAGTCTTCTTCGCATCTTCTGCTTGTTTATATAGTGATGCAAAATCTTCTGCAGACAAATCATCCTTTTTTAAATCATTTTTACTCAAACAATCTTCAATAATAACACCTGTAAAATCTTCACCACCTAAATAATTATTTCCACCAATCGCAATCACCTGCATAACACCATCAAACATCTCCAAAATCGAAACGTCAAAAGTGCCTCCGCCAATATCAATTACCATTAAAGTTGTATCATTTTGTTCGTGGATTCCATATGCAATTGCTGCTGCGGTTGGCTCGCTAATTAATCTCTCTACCTTCAAACCAGCTAAAAAGGCCGCATCAATCGTTGCTTTTCGTTGTGAATTATTAAAATAGGCAGGAACACTAATAACTGCATCTGTACAACTCTCGCCTAAAAACTTCTCTGCATCTTCTTTTAAAGCTTTTAAAACAAAACTAGATAAATCCGTAGCTGTAAAAGCTTGCTTACCCAAGTAATAATTCTTTTCTGTCCCCATAAATCTTTTAAAAACTGCCGCCGTTTTGTCAGGATGCGAGGTTAGGCGTTCTTTAGCAATTTTTCCGATTAAAAATTCACCATTATCATCCACACCAACCACAGATGGCGTTAGAACCTCGCCAAAGACATTGGGTATCAATACAGCTTCATCCTCTTTCCAATATGCCACCAAACTATTCGATGTTCCTAAGTCTATCCCTAATGTTATCATTCTGATTCCTCCCGTTGTATGTATCTTTTTATTTCTATATAAGTCTTCACTATTCATCTTATTTAATTAAGTATAGCAAGAATCAAGTTAAAAATGAGCTGAGTTTCAAAAATTCATTGAATTGTCACAAAATGAAGTTTTATGCAGGAATAAGTTGTTTCATTACACAAAAAAACGCCCGCAAGATTCCTCTCGCGGACACTTTTTTATTTACAAGCTTCGACACCTTTTTCCAAAATCTCCATTTGTAGCAAGGTCTCTTCATCTGTCACTTGTTTAGGTTTCCCATTGACAATCGCGTCATATAAACCATCATAAACGCGGCCATAGTCGCCAACCTCAGAAATAACTTTCTCCTCGTGCCAAACTCCGGCATCATCGACATACGTAAGCGTTCCATAATGTTCTGGCAAATCAATTCCGAAATCCGGATTGCTTGGCATATAAAATAGTTTTAAATGTTCTTCTTGGCGGTCTTTTGTTTCTTTTGTAAACATGCCTTTTTTGCCGTATAGGACGAAGCTTGGACGGGCTTTTATACGGAAATAGCTGGATTTCACGGATACTTTTGTTACACCGTAATATAAATCAAGGTCGAAATAATCGTTCATTCGTCCTTCACCGAGTAGTTGGCGCACATCGTAATGAATGTCGTCAGGTTTTCCGAAATAAGATAAAACTTGATCAATTGTATGGCAACCGTGACCATATAAATAACTGTCGTAGAATTTAAATTCATGCACGGATTCTGGGATTTCTGGGCGGAAATAGTCATAATGCATTTCTACTTCCAAAAGCTCTCCCAATTTCCCGCTTTCAATCACTTTTTGCGCCGTAAGGAAATCAGAGTCAAAACGACGGTTTTGGTAACATTGAACGAGTAAACCACGCTCTTTAGCGAGCTCAAATATTTCTTTAGCTTCAGCGTATGTCATCATAAATGGTTTTTCAACAAGCACATTTTTGCCGTTTTCTAACACCATTTTGGCATAGTCGAAATGAGAGCTTTGTGTTGTAGAGATGGTAATTAACTGGATTTCTGGGTCTTTCAACAGCTCGTCTAAGTCTGTTGTATAGTGAACCCCTTCGATTTTGTCCCATGTGGCTGTTTTGGGATTTCGATTGTAAATTGTCTTTACTTCCATATTATCCCGCTCTAAAATAAACGGTAAATGATATCTATTCGTACTTTTTCCGTTTCCGATAAAACCCATTTTCAACATATTATTTCCTCCTTATTTTAACAAACTAATAAAATTAGCTTAAATACAGCTAATTTATCAGTGTATATATCCCAGTTGTTCCCCATCCATAGTACTACACTAACACACTATTTAGCCAATAAAAAACTTGCTAAAACGTCTGTTTACAGTGTCTTAGCAAGTTTTTTATTTATTATTAATCACATGACTATGGTGTATGGGTTCTTACTGTGCTTTTACAAATTCTGCTGATTTGTCACCAGCTTGGCGTCCGAAAATAATAATTTCAGCGACAGAGTTTCCGCCAATACGGTTTTCCCCGTGCAAGCCACCAGTTACTTCTCCCGCAGCAAATAGACCTGTGATTGGTTTACCGTCTTTGTCTAAAACTTCTGTATTTGTGTTGATTTTTACGCCGCCCATTGTGTAATGAATTCCTGGTCCAATTTTGATTGCGTAATATGGTGCTTTAGATAAATCATTATCCATTGCTGTTGTTCTACCGAATGCTTCGTCTTTTTTGTTTTTCACGCTTGCATTCCAAGTATCTACTGTTTTAGCTAGGTTTTCTTTTGATACGTTGATTTTTCCTGCTAGTTCATCGATTGTTTTGCCTTCTTCAACAAATCCCATTTCCTCATATTGCGCAATCGCTTTGACGCGTTCTTTCACGCCTGCATCGAAAATTAGGTAAGCTGTTTTTTCTGGTAGTTTATTGATGGAAGCTGTTACGTTATCGCGTGTATCTAATTCGTTTCCGAAACGTTTTCCTTCTTGAGAAACTAAAATCGCACCTTCACCGCGGACAGCTTCACCAATTAGGTAAGATTTATCTTGTTGAACAGTTGGATGGACTTGGATTTGATCCATGTCTACTGTGGTTCCACCAAGTTTTTCGATCATTTTAATACCGTCGCCAGTACTTCCTTCTTGGTTCGTCGTTACGTATCCTTTTAAGTCTGGACGTTCTTTTTCAATCATATCTTTATTAGCTCCGTAGCCACCAGTTGTTACAACTACTGCATTAGAACTAATTGTTTTTTCATCTTTATTGTTTAGTTTTACTTTCACGCCAGTTACTTTTCCGTCTTTTTGTGTAATTTCTTTTACGTCTGCGTTAACGAAAACTGGGATTTTTTGTTCTTGAACATTTTTTAGTAAACCGTCTACTAAGTATTTACCAACAGCTGAGCCATCTTCAGGACGGTGCGTACGTTTTTCACTCATTCCACCTGTGATAGTTAAGTTGTTTAATTTAATGTCCATGGAATCCAGCCAGTCAATGGCGCTGGCGGAATTGTCTACGAAAAAACGAAGCATTGCTTTATCGTTTGTTCCATGACCACCTTTTAATGTTTCTTCGTAAAATTTATCGTTGCTATCATTAATTCCTTGTTCTTTTTGGAATTTAGTTTCAGATGCATTCATACCAGAAGAGGCTTTCATCGTGTTTCCGCCTGCTAGTGGCATTTTTTCAAGGATTACGGGATTCATGCCTTTCGCTTTTGCTTCCAGTGCTGCGGACATTCCTGCGCCACCTGCACCAACAATAACGATATCGTATTTATCTTTTAATTCGGATGGATCTGTGTAACTAGTTTTTGATGCTCCCGATGTAACTTCTGTTTTCTCTTTTTCTTTTGTTTTCTCCGTGTCACTTTTGCTTGTGTTATTGCCGCCACAACCTGCGATAATTAATGCAAGCGATAGTAGCATGATGATAGTTGTAGCTAACCTTTTTTTCATTTTCGTACCTCCACTTTTTTGAAAAATTTCCCCAGACCAATAGTTTGTGATTATATTAACATATTATATCACTAATCGAGCTATCTTTACAGGGTATCAGCAGAATTTTCCAAAATAAGAAAAAAAGCAATTTACAGATTTTTTTACAATGATGTAAATGTTTTCTATAACTACTCCTCATTATTTCGACAAAGTGATATAATAGCAACATCAAATATTAAAGGAGCATCGCCATATGACGATAAAAAAGTACGAACCACTTAACCTCTATACCAATTTCAAAAAATCTGCTGAACGCTATCCAGAAATGCCCATCCATTTTGATGAAGAGCTTGTTACTTTTCCTGAATTAGGTCTTCACACTACTTACAAAAAATGCGAAGAGGCTATTATCCAAAAAGCAGCTCACCTACATAAATTCGGTGTTCGCAAAGAAGAAAAAGTAATCGTATATAAATCTGCCAAATTCGATTCTTATATTTTAGCAGTTGCGATTTCTTATATTGGTGCCGTGCCAATCATGGTTTCCCCGCATCTTCCAGCGTCTACTATTGATATTTTTGTTAATCGCCTTGACCAACCTTGGTTACTTTTTGATTCTGAGACTTCTGAGAAAAGCCATCAATTAAATAATTTGCCAGACAGCCGATTGATCAATGCTGAACAATTATTTAAAACACCACTAGACGGCTACACATGCGAACAAGAAGAATTACCAAAAGATATGATTGCTTATATGACTCACACTTCTGGAACAACTGGTGTGCCAAAATTAATCGCTCACTCTGCAAATTCGATGGGTTGGAGAACGAAATACCAACGACGTATTCTTAATTTCATAAAACCAAGAGGGCTTGTAGCTTTCCATATTTCACCAGTACATTCTCGTTTTAATATTGGTGTTTCGTCCTTGATGTCGCTTGGTTTCCCGCTTCTCCCAATTGCGAATCCGTCTAAATCGAACGTCGAAAAAGTGCTACGCGAATATAAACCATACGTACTCGAAACGCATCCAAACCATTTCGTTCAATGGGCATCGCTTGCTCGAGAAAAACCAGACGTTTTCCAAAGTATCAAATTTTATCATTCTACTTTTGATGCAATTAACAAAGAAACAATGGCGGTTTTCCTTCGCACTTCCGAATATAAAAAACCGATTTTCTTACAAATTTATGGACAAAGCGAATGTGGCCCGATGATTTTACGTGGTCATACGCTTCAATCGATTGAAAAGCTAAATGCGCGTGATATGGGGATTGGCGTTCCTGGTTTAACAGAAGTTCGAATTGTTGACCAAGATGGTAATCCTGTACCGGCAGGAGTTAGTGGCAATATTCAAATGCTTTCCAAAGGTCGCGCACTTACTTATTACAAAGAAGAAGCTCGTTTTGAAGAGAATGTGTACGGACCTTGGTGGGATAGCGGTGATTATGGGATGAAAGATGAACAAGGCCGCTTATTCTTGCAAGACCGCCAAGTCGATTTAGTAGAGACTATTGACAGCACACTTGCAATTGAAGATAAACTGCTTGATACACTTACTTTCTTAGATGAAGTTGTTATCATTCGCGGCGAAAATGGCAGTCCCCAACCAATTATCGCTGTTCATAACGACGGCGAAATGAACTGGGACGCATGGTGGAAAGCTGTTTCTGACTTACCACATATGAACGAACCAATGGTGATGAAATATGATGAAATCCCTCGTACTGCAACAATGAAGGTACAACGTTTGCAGATGGAACGGGAACTAAAAAATAAATAAAAACGAAGGCAGCTGCATTTCGCAGCTGCCATTTTTTTGCTTATTTACTTCTAAATATAAGGACTCCGAATCCTGCCAAAAACATACCCATTATTGCTGGATAACGCGTATCTCTATCCCCAGTTGCCGGCAGTACAACTTGCATTTTTATTCCATTCGATGTTGTTTTATCACTACCATCTTCTGGTTTTCCATCATCCGTTCCATCGGTATCCTTTCCTCCCGTGTCAGGATTTTCACTAAATTGGGCGTACAATGTTATATCTTTTGCTGGCATTTGGTTAGTTGTGAAATCCCATTTTGTTCCACCTTTTTTTGCATCATACCAGCCTGTAAATGTAAAACCTTGTTTCGTTGGCACTGGTGGTTCTTCAAGTAAACTTTGGAATTCCACCATTTGAGTAGAAAGCATACCATCTACATCAAAAGTCGCTTGATAACTATTAATGCTAAATTGCGCATATAACGTTATATCACTCGCTGGCATTACATCTGTTGCAAAATCCCACTTTGTTCCGCCAGTTTGCTCGTCGTACCAACCTGTGAATGTGTATCCATCTTTTGTTGGGGCTGGTGGCTCTTGGATGAGCGTCCCCGTTTCCACCGTTTCGTTTTGCTCATCGCCTTCCACATTAAAAGTCACTTTAAAATATTGTTTTAATGGTTGTTCTACGATTCCACTAAAAATCCCAGTCGCGTTTCCAACCGTATCACGTTCACTAAAGGAATAACCAACTTTTGGAATATAATTGCCTAACATCCAAGTAACTTCTCCATTCGCATAGGTTCCATTATCACTAATTGTCTCGGGCTCAATGGTTTGTTCTGCAATATTTTTAATCCTATTAGGAATGGTTATCGTATTTTGAAAGCTTATCGGTTCATTTACAATGAATTGATCGCTCATTTGAATAATCGTGAGCTTTTTCAAACTATTTAATGGTCTAATGTTACTAATTTTATTTTTATTAATATTAAGCCAATCTAAATTCGTCAAACTCGCAAGTCCTGTTACGTCACTGATTTGATTATTATGCAAGTACAACGTTTGCAAATTTGTTAAGCCAGCGAGTGGTTGAACATCAGTAATTTGATTTGTTGAAAGTTCCAGTGTGGAAAGATTTATTAAACCACTAAGCGGCTGTACATTCGTAATTTGGTTCTCTTTAGCAAATAAAGTTGTGAGTCTTGTTAAGTCCTGTAGTCCATTTAAATTCGTTAGTTTATTTTGACCAATATTCAAGGAAATAAGTTGGTGTAAGGCTTTAAGTGCGTTAAGATCACTCACTTGGTTGTTGCTTAGCCCTAAAGCTACTAGTTTCGTTAATCCTGTAAGAGGTTGAATATTGCTTACATTCGCATCATTGACATCTAGTGCCGTTAATTCTTTCAAATTGGCAAGTGGCTGAAGATCACTAATTGGATTTCCGCTCAATTGTAGCAATTTGAGATTTGTTAAATTAGCAAGCGGCGCAATCGCACTCACTTGATTGTCGTACAAAGCTAAAGTGGTCAAACTCGTTAAATTCGTAAGCGGGCTAAGATCATTCACTTGATTATCTGAAAAAGAAAAATAACTTAAATTACGCAAATAATTCATGCCTTCTAAAGAAGTAACTCCTTTACCTGAAGCGTCTAATGTCGTTATGCTATTTAATTCTGTTTGTGTCACTGTATCCGAAGTGCTAGCTTTCCCAAGCGACGTTTGAATTTCTTTTGCTAAAGCCTCATCGGGAAAAATTTGATTGATTGCAGCTGGTGGTTCAGCGGCGGCTTGGACCTTTGTTTCAATAAGTACATTTACCCCAACAACGATTGACAACATTAAAACAACAAACAAAAACAGTCTCCCTTTTTGCTTCATTTTGCTCCCCCTGACAAAAAGTTTATTAATATCTAATTCCCATTTTATCGTTGGCAAAAACACTGCAAAAAAAGCTAGAGGCATTTCCCCTAGCTGTTTGTCGAATTATTTCATTGGATAAATCATTCCAATAGAAGCTGGTGCTGATTCTTGGAAGCCAAATTGTTTATATAGGCCATCTGCCGGGACATCTGCTAACAGTGTTACACAAGCCGTTTTATCTAAATTTGTATCTATATAATTCTTCATGTGTTTCATAATTACTTTTCCTAAGCCTAGACCTTGAAAGGCTGGAAATACTGCTATATCAGAAACGATAAACATAATCCCATCACCAACAAGCCGTCCCATTCCAATAAGCGCACCGTTTTCCTTCGACCGCAGACCTACAAAATATACACTTTTCAAAAGTGCTTGACGAGATGCTTCGATAGCACGAAAACTAAGTCCAGCGTCCACTCGCAGTTGAACAAATTCCTCCGCAGTTGGTAATTCATTTGTAATGTTATAATCCATCCTTACCTCTCCTATCAAAAAAATCTCTTTGAACTAAATTTCGCCCAAAGAGTTTATTTTCTATGTTATTCTGCCACTTTGACCGGAAGTCCCGCATCTTGGAATTTTTTGTATAAAGCTTTATTTATTTTGTTATCAGTAATGAGTAAATCAATGTTTTCCGCTGAAGTGATGCTCGCAGTGGAAATTACACCCATTTTTGTATGATCTAAAAGTGCAATCAATTTGTTAGTACGTTTGGCAAGTAGTCGTTTTAGCTCGGTTTCGTAAATATTGAAATCAGTTAAGCCTTCTTCCATTGTAAAACCTTTCGCCGACATAAAACATAAATCAGCATGAATATTTTCGATTAAATTTGCGCCAAGAATACCTTCCAATGTGAAAGAATTCGTTGTTACAATCCCGCCTGTTAAAATGACGCTAATATTCGGGTTATCTTTTAGTTCGATTGCCGTATAAAGTCCGCTCGTAATGACAGTCAGTCTTGAAAAGCCATGTAATTCTTTTGCAAGCGCCAGTGCTGTCGAGCTCGCATCTAGGATAATTGTTTGATTGTTTTTTACTAAAGTCGCCGCTTCTTTCGCAATTGCTTCTTTTTCTTCGATGTTGCGAATAATCCGGTCGTTAAAATTAGTGAATTTCTCTTCACTTTTTAAAAGTACCGCACCCCCGTGTACTTTTTTTATCATCCCGCTTTCTTCTAATGAAGATAAATCATTTCGGATGGTGCTAATCGAGACATCCAAGATACGACTTAATTCTGGTACAGTTATTTTGCTATTTTGGTCTAGTAGATGAATTATTTTGTTTTGTCTTTCAAATGGAAACATCTGCTCGCCCTCCTTTTACCTATCAATGATTTCTTTATGTATATACATATTACCCAAAAAAATAATAAAACACAAATATATTTTACAAAACACAACAAAAGATAACACTTTACAATAAAAAACAAGTGTGTTAGGATTTAAATAGCAACTAAACACAATTAAAAACAGAAAGGAGCAACCAAATGATAAGTATTGTTTTAGTATCTCACAGTCAAAAAATCACAGAAGGCCTCCAGGAAATGATTGTTGAAATGGTTGGAGATACGGTACATATTATTTCTTCTGGCGGTACTGGCGACGGGCGTCTTGGCACAAATGCAATCATGATAGCTGATAACATCGCAACCTGCACTAATTCAGAACACATATATATTTTTTGTGATATTGGAAGCGCTATCTTAAGTGCCGAAACAGCACTTGAATTATTAGACACTGACCTCCTTGAAAAAACAACCATCATCGATGCCCCGCTTGTTGAAGGCGCATTTACTGCCGCTGTTCAATCTCTCGTTAATCCATCCAAAGAAGCTATTCTACTAGAACTCACAAATGTGCATTAAACGTAATAACTGGGAACTATGTAAATTAATTTTTACATGACAATACTATTTTCGAAAGGAGTTTATTATGAAATTCTTTAGAGGAATGATTGGTTTTTGTATCGCAGGTATGATTGTTATGAGTGTTTGGACTCCACTGGCCGAGAATTATGGTATTTTTGGAGGTTATCTGGCAGCATTCATTATTATTGGTCCAATGTGGTTTATGAATCACCATGTTGGTTTAATCGAAAATGATGAAGATGCAGCGTTCGTTGATATGGCTGTCGGAATTGGGATTTGCGGAATTATGCGGGATGTCTTTATGCGTGGTGGTGGCGAGTTAGTAAGTTCGCTTCCAACGATTGGTCTTGTTGCGATTGGAGCAGTTTTAGCTGGAATCGTAGCAGCAGCAATTGAAAAAGATATGGCAAGAAAACATGAAGCAAAACAAGAAAAAACAGAACCTGGCATGAATATTCAAGAAGAAGAGCGTTTAAACGAAAATCAATTAGTCTAAAAAGGAGTGTAAATAATGAGCATTGGTATTGCATTAGCAACGATTGCAGGTGGCTTTTTATTCCCTTTTGCTATTCGAATGATGTGGGGAAAAATGGTTGATGAATGGGGCGCTATCGGAGGTTGGATGGCAGCAGCATTTATCGTTGGTACAGTTTGGACAATTAATCACGGCATTCCAAAATCTATGATCTATCAATCTGGGACGGTTTGGGTAGATATGGCGGTTGCTGCTGGTATTGGCGTATTCACAGCTTCCCTTTTAACAGGCGGTAAATTTTCTAAATCGGTAGTCAATTTGGCTGCTGCTGTTGTTGGCGGCGTGCTTGGCGGATTTTTACTATCACTATTCTTATAAAAATTTGAAGGAGGAAGAAAAATGAGACGTTTAGTGAATGATGGGTATGAAGCAGTAGAAGAAATGTTAGCTGGTTATGTTGCGGCACAAGGGAAATACGTAGATTTTGCAGAAAATGATAAACGAGTAATCGTAAGCAAACAAATGAGCGAAGAACCTCGCGTACGGATTATTGTTGGTGGCGGTTCTGGTCATGAACCACTTTTCCTTGGGTATGTTGGGAAAGATTTCGCAGATGCGGCAGTAGTCGGAAACATTAATACCTCCCCTTCTCCAGAGCCTTGTTATAACGCAGTAAAAGCTGTTGATAGTGGCAAAGGTTGTCTATATATGTACGGAAATTATGCTGGCGATGTAATGAATTTTGATATGGGCGCTGAAATGGCAGCGGACGACGGTATTCGCGTTGAAACAGTGCTTGTAACAGATGATATTTACTCTGCTGAAAATGTAGAAGATCGTCGTGGTGTGGCTGGTGACTTAATCGTCTTTAAAGCAGCGGCATCTGCAGCAGCAAAAGGTCTTGACTTGGATGCGGTGAAACAAGCTGCTGAAAAAGCTAATGCAAATACGTTCTCGATGGGAGTTGCGCTTTCTTCTTCAACCCTTCCTGTAACTGGTAAAGCTATTTTCGAAATGAAAGAAGGCGAAATGGAAGTTGGTATGGGGATTCACGGTGAGCCTGGTATTAAACGGACCTCCATCGAACCAGCTGATAAAGTAGTCGATCAAATTATGGGCTATCTTATAGAAGAAATGAAATTAACTGCTGGCGAAGAAGTGCATGTACTAATAAATGGACTAGGTGGCTTACCAGTGATGGACCAATATATTTGTTACCGCCGCGTGGATGAAATTTTGAAAGAAAAAGGTGTACACATTCATAGCCCACTTGTTGGAAACTACGCAACTTCGATGGATATGATTGGTATGTCAATCACACTGGTTCGTTTAGATGATGAACTGAAAGATCTTTTAGATACACCGTGCGACACACCCTATTTCAAAGTGGACTAAATTACTACTGGAGGAATAAAAATGAGCGAATTAGTTATGGATAGCGCTTTTTTCGGCCACGTTTTACAGGACATGGGAGCGCTAATTGAAAAAGAACGTGATTACTTAACCGGACTGGACTCGGATATTGGAGACGGCGACCACGGAATCAATCTCAGCATTGGCTTTCGGGAAGTGAATAAACAATTAGACGAATTACTCACTGCTTCTCCCGATATTGCAACGTTGCTTAAAAAATCCGGAATGATTCTCCTTGGAAAAGTTGGTGGCGCATCTGGCCCACTTTACGGCAGTTTCTTTATGAAATGTGGCGCTGATGTTTCTGGGAAAACGGAGGTTAACTTCGACGAGCTTTGCGGCATGATTATAAATGGGGCCGCTGCGGTTCAACATCGCGGAAAAGCCGAACTTGGTGATAAAACGATGATGGACGCCTTCTTGCCTGGCGTGGAAGTGCTTCAAAATCGAGATGCAAATGCAGATCCAATCGAAACTTTTTCCGCATTTGTAGATGCTATGCATGCTGGCGCTCAGTCCACTATCCCACTTATTGCTAAGAAAGGTCGCGCACTAAGACTTGGCGAACGAGCAATCGGTCATCTTGATCCTGGCTCTGAATCGTCTTGGATGTTAATGAATGTCATTTTAGAAAATTTAAAAAAGGCGGTCTGATTTATGCGTAAACCCTTAGTTGGAATTAATATGAAAAACTATATTAACACTCGGGCCAAGACATCTGAATGGTTAGAAGCGACTATCCCTCTTCTTGAAAATTTTTCTGATGTGGATACGTTTATCTTTCCTTCTATGGGCACACTCGAAACGACTGCCAACCTTTTAGCGGGGACATCCTTTGGCTTTGGTCCACAAAATATGGCGCCGGAGAAATCCGGCCCGCTAACTGGTGAATTTTCGGTAGAATCAATCATTGATTTAAACGCGAACTATGTCGAAATTGGTCACGCAGAGCGCAAAAACCTTTTTCATGAGAAAACTAGTGAGATAGCGAAGAAAATTAAACTTGCGCTGGACGAAGAAATCACTCCTGTTGTATGTGTTGGCGAAAGTCTTCGTGCGAATGATACAAACGAGTTGAAAAGCGTCCTTCAAAAACAACTCGAAGCGCTGTTTACCCCCATTCAAGTAGCACAATTAAAAAATGTTGTTCTGGCTTATGAACCAGAATGGGCGATTGGCAAGGCAAATTCCGCTGACACCAGTTACATCGAAAACGCGCATCAAGCTTTGCGTGAAATCATTCGTGAACTAGGCGGTGATGAAACGCTCGTAAGAATTATTTACGGTGGATCGGTCAGCAAAGAAAACGCCGCAGAAATTGTCCGTCAAAAAAATGTCGATGGTTTATTCGTCGGAAGATTTGGCCATAAACCGCAAAATTTTGCCGACATTGTTTCTATTGTTAGCAAAACGAAAGGATGAGTTAGTATGAAAATCGCAATTGGTTGTGACGAAATGGGTTACGAATTAAAACAAACCCTGATCGCACGTTTAAAGGAGAAAAATATTGAGTTTACTGATTTCGGCAGTTTTGAAGATGAAAAGGTACTTTATCCAAGCATTGCCGAAAAAGTAGCGCTAGAAGTTAAAAATAACGATTTCGACCGGGGGATTCTCATTTGCGGTACAGGTATTGGAATGGCCATTACAGCAAACAAAATTCACGGCATTCGAGCAGCACAAATTCATGATTCCTATTCAGCAGAACGCTCAAGAAAAAGTAACGACGCACATATTATGACCATGGGTGCCTTAGTAATCGGTCCATCCCTTGCTGTATCTCTACTCGATATATGGCTTGATAGTGACTTTTCGGGCGGACGCTCCCAAGCAAAAGTAGATTTAATGGAAGAAATCGACCAAAAAAATAGATAAAAAATTATTGGAGGTAATGAAAAATGACTTTTAAAGGCTTTGATAAAGATTTTAACATTACAGACAAAGTAGCCGTGGTAACTGGAGCAGCAAGCGGGATTGGTAAAGCAATGGCAGAACTTTTTTCCGAAAAAGGCGCTTATGTTGTCTTGCTTGATATTAAAGAAGATGTAAAAGATGTCGCAGCGCAAATCAACCCATCAAGAACGCTCGCACTTCAAGTCGATATTACTAAAAAAGAAAACATCGAAAAAGTCGTTGCCGAAATTAAAAAAGTCTATCCAAAAATCGATATTTTGGCCAATTCAGCTGGTGTCGCGCTTCTCGAAAAAGCAGAAGATTTACCAGAAGAATACTGGGATAAAACAATGGAGCTGAACTTAAAAGGTTCATTCTTAATGGCGCAAATTATCGGTCGTGAAATGATTGCAACTGGTGGCGGAAAAATCGTTAATATGGCCTCTCAAGCTTCTGTCATCGCACTTGATAAACACGTTGCCTACTGTGCTAGTAAAGCAGCGATTGTTTCTATGACGCAAGTGCTAGCAATGGAATGGGCGCCTTACAACATTAATGTCAATGCGATTTCCCCAACTGTTATCTTGACAGAACTTGGCAAAAAAGCTTGGGCCGGTCAAGTCGGTGAAGACATGAAAAAATTAATTCCAGCCGGTAGATTTGGTTATCCAGAAGAAGTTGCCGCATGTGCCCTCTTTTTAGTAAGTGACGCAGCGAGCCTCATTACTGGTGAAAACCTTATTATCGACGGCGGTTATACGATTAAATAAAGTATTCAGCTTTAAAGTTCAGCTGAGAGAATGGAGCGAGTAAATAATGAAATTTTTCTTGGACACAGCAAGCGTATCGGAAATAAAACGAATTAGCGAACTTGGTTTAGTGGACGGTGTGACAACCAACCCAACCATCATCGCAAAAGAAGGTCGGCCATTTGAAGAAGTAATTAAAGAAATTTGTTCTATCGTAGACGGCCCAGTTAGTGCAGAAGTTATCGGCCTCGAAGCAGACAAAATGGTCGAAGAAGCTCGAATTCTAGCAAAATGGGCGCCAAATGTAGTAGTAAAAATTCCTATGACGGAAGAAGGTTTAAAAGCAGTCCATACCCTCACAGCTGAAGGCATTAAAACAAATGTTACGCTTATTTTCACTGTTTCCCAAGGATTAATGGCTGCAAAAGCTGGCGCGACTTATATTAGCCCGTTCTTAGGAAGACTAGATGATATTGGTACAGACGGAATGATTTTAATTAAAAACTTGAAAAAAGTGCTTGATAATTATGGGCTAAAAGCAGAAATCATTTCAGCAAGTATCCGTCATATTGGACATTTAGAAGAAGCCGCTGAAGCCGGAGCACATATCGCGACTATCCCAGGAAGCCTTTTCCCGAAACTTTGGTCTCATCCTTTGACTGATAAAGGTATTGAAGGATTTTTAAAAGATTGGGAAGCGTTCAGCCAGAAAGAAGGCAATTAATATGAGCAGAATTGATGAACAAATGGTTAACTCGATTCGCGTATTATCAATGGATATGATTGAAAAAGCGAACTCCGGCCATCCCGGTTTACCGATGGGAGCCGCACCAATGGCTTTCTCGCTTTGGAAAAATCATTTAAAATTCAATCCAGAACATCCAACTTGGTTTAACCGTGATCGCTTCGTTTTGTCAGCTGGTCACGGTTCGGCAATGCTTTATAGTTTGCTACATCTATTTGGTTATGATTTACCAATGAGCGAGCTGAAAAACTTCCGCCAAACTGGCAGTAAAACGCCCGGTCATCCTGAGTTTGCTCATACGGTTGGTGTAGATGCAACTACCGGTCCACTTGGTCAAGGTTTCGCGATGGGAGTCGGGATGGCAATGGCCGAGGCTCACCTTGGCGCCAAATTTAACCAACCCGAATTCCCGGTTGTTGACCATAATACCTATGTGCTATGCGGTGATGGCTGTTTGATGGAAGGTATTTCCTACGAAGCTGCATCCCTTGCCGGCCATTTAAAACTGGGAAAATTAGTTGTTTTATATGATTCAAACGATATTTCACTTGATGGTGATTTAAACGAGTCGTTTTCAGAAGACATCGAACTCCGCTTCCGAGCAGCCGGTTGGCAAACGCTACGTGTGGACGACGGAAACGACTTAGATGCGCTTGATGCAGCAATCCATCTCGCAAAAACCGAGAAATCCCGCCCTACTTTAATCGAAGTGAAGACGGTCATCGGTTATGGTAGCCCTGGAAAAGCCGGAAAATCAGCGGCACACGGCTCCCCACTTGGCGAAAAAGAACTCAAACTAGCAAAAGAAGCTTACGATTGGCAAATGCCACCTTTTGAATTACCAAAAACTGTCGAAAATCAGAAAGAATTTTATCATTCTAAAGGTCGCGCGAGTGAAAGCAGCTGGCTCCGGACATTCAATGCTTACAAACAAAAATATCCAGCTCTGGCAGAAAACTTGCAACAATTGATGGATGATAATTTGAATGCGGATTGGGATGCAGAACTACCTGTTTTCGATGAAAATGTGGACAAAGCCGTTGCAACTCGTGAAGTATCAGGAATTGTTCTACAAGAATTGGAGAAAAAACTACCCAACTTATTTGGTGGCGCGGCTGATTTGGCTTCCTCCAACAAAACCAATTTAAAAGCTAGTGAACGATTTGCTCCAGGTAACTATGCGGCCAAAAATATCTCATTCGGCGTTCGCGAGTTCGCAATGGGAGCAGCAGTCAACGGAATGACGCTTCACGGCGGAGTTCAAGCATTCGGCGCGACATTCTTCGTATTCTCAGATTATCTACGTTCCGCGATTCGTTCAGCAGCCTTAATGGGCATTCCATCCACCTTCATTATGACCCATGATTCCATCGCAGTCGGTGAAGACGGTCCAACGCACGAACCAATCGAGCATCTCGCATCCTTCCGCGCTATGCCTGGACTTCATGTCATCCGACCAGCTGACGGTAACGAAACCGTCGAAGCATACCGCTATGCCTTTACTCAAAAAGAACAACCAACCATGCTCGTCCTCAGCCGCCAAAACCTGCCAATTTTACCAAATAGCGCAGCAAAAGCGAAAACCGGACTTGCAAAAGGAGCTTACATCTTAGCCGATTCCCCGCTTGATAAACTAGATATTATCTTACTCGCTTCTGGATCCGAAGTACACCTAATGACAGCTGTCAGAGACAATCTCGCTAAAAAAGGCTTCGGCGCACGCGTAGTCAGCATGCCAAGCTTTGATTTATTCGACAAACAAAGCCCCGAATACAAAGAGTCCATTTTACCAAAAGCAGTGAAAAAACGCTTCGTCGCAGAAATGGGCGCATCATACGGTTGGCATAAATATCTTGGCGACACAGGCGAAATCCTCGCGATTGATTCATTCGGAATGTCTGGCCCGGGAGACGAGCTAGCAGAGCGATTTGGATTTACTGTGGAGAATTTGACGGAGCTTGCGTTGAAGCAGTTGTAGGTATGGAATAAACTTTTTAACAGTAACCAATCAAGTAACTTGGCATAAAAAAAACAGGAATTCTCTTCTTTCTAAATAGAGAATTCCTGTTTTCATTTGACTAGAAATCAATTTTCCACTTTACTCAGCGCCATTAAGCTTAGATAAATCTGCAAGTAACGGTTTCCCATCTGCGTCCAAAAGCGGCGACATCCCACCCGCATAACCAGCCAAATGGTATACATATTGTACACCGGTTTCTTTATCAACCCAAATTTCCATAATGTTGAGTTTCCCTTGGGTATAAATTTTTTCAAATCTTTCTTCCATTTTTTCCGCCTCCTTTTTCGGTGGCTGTATTTTCATTTTCACCTAAATCAATTTAATTTCCGAATCAAAATATTGCTCAATAAAATGTACTTTCTCCATAATTTCCTCTATGGTGAAATTCTCATTCGGCGGTGCGACGACCCATTTATCTTCCACATCATCATTTCGGGTAATCACCGCAATTAAATCTCCTTGAAACGTATCAATTGGCTCAGAAATCTCTCTCGATAAAATGTAAACATCCTGTTCTTCCCCGTCACCACCAATGACACCTTCCACAAACCCATAATTCAGCGGATAGACATTGCCGAATTTGTCGACATAACCTATAGGGCGATCTATGGTTACTTTTAGGGGTTGTTTTTTTGTTTTAGAAAGTTGAGTTTTATGGATTGATTGTTTATGTGAAACCATATGCTTTTCTCCTTTCTATGTTTTTTATTTCAAAATTTGGATGAAGTATCTTTGTATATGCCTTCTTTTCTCTGTTCCAAACGATTTTGTAAAACTTTATCTAACATTCTACGCTCGAAAAGAAGATGCTATATAATCAAGTTATATTTACATTCAATTTCTTCCTCAGATAAATTAATTGTATACATACATAAAATATTTAGAGAAACAGCTATTATTGGAAAGATTGTTCTGTTGTTAATCTTTAAGTTATTTCATTTATTAACATATAATCATTATAATGTTTTCAAATACTCTATTTCTTCATCAGACCATCTTTCCTTAAGTTGACGCTTCAATTCATCAGACCTTCTAAATATATCTAACCACTCTGAACTTTGTCTTACGCTATTAATATTCCACAAATTCGTATTATCAATTTTTAGTACTTTTTCTCTAAGAAGATACGCGTTTTTTTCCATATCTTCATCAATTATTTCATTTGCTTTCAGTTCACTTAAATTGTTTTTACTAAAAAAAGAGGTAACTCCAACTATGAAGTCTTCAAAAATGAACGTTTCAATTTCCTCATTAGATAATTCCAAAATGAACATAC
Organism: Listeria monocytogenes; assembly: GCF_013282665.1. Taxonomy (GTDB): domain Bacteria; phylum Bacillota; class Bacilli; order Lactobacillales; family Listeriaceae; genus Listeria; species Listeria monocytogenes_C. The sequence continues at coordinate 1,522,975 of NZ_CP054041.1, read as the reverse complement.
CACTTTTTTCTAAAGTATCTATGTACCAATCAAACTTTCCACCTACAGTTAACTTTTTCAAATTTTATTCACCACCAAATTTAATAATTGTTGCTTTATCTTTTGAAAAATCTATATAATCTTTTCCAACAATTTTTACTTTACCAGTGTCTCCTGATGAGAATCCATAATAGGATCCTTTGTGTATTCCCTCTCCAGGGTGGTAAAACACCATTCCATCTCCTTCATTAGTAAATTTCCAACCATTACCTGCAGATCCATATGTTTCCTCTTTCCAACCTTCTCCCAACATCTGCCTAACTTCTTTTTTTGTACTTCCATACAATCTTTCTGGATTTATTATAATATCCTCAAATGAGTTAGGCTTCCATTGAACATTCCCCGCACCATATTTTTCTTTAAAATAATTATTCCATTTCTCACCATTTACCGTTTGCTTCGTTTCAGCAGGATTTAATTTCTCTTTAATCACAGGCTTATTTCTAGCTGCTGCAATCCCAAATCCTAAACCTAATGCCATATCCGTCAACCCGGCATCATCTGTCCAATCTTTCATACTAGCTACATAAGCGGATGACCGCAGTGTGGCTCCAGAAAATCCAGATACTTTTTGACCATTTAAATAGTTGATACCCTCTTTCCAAGAATCATTCACTTTTCGTTCGAGTTCTTCTCCGGAAAGGTTTGTATAAAGAAGTGGGTCTAATTCCTGACCATGTTTTTCTAAGAAATCTTGTAATTCCTTGTTTTCTACCCGTTTTCCATCTTTTTCAAGTAACCACATCGTCACGGTTTCGCCTTGATCATTGACATAAGTATAAGCTAACACGGTGTAATCTTCAAAAGCTTTCGGAAAGGGGTCTTTGTCATTTTCTTTTCGTGCGTTATCGAGTGCTCTTTTCATAGACAACAAGCTGTTTGCCGCACTTTTCGGCACAGCGTAAGTGCCTGTTTTGTCGTTAAAACTCACATGATGTAGCAATTCTTGCACCGCACGTCCGGTTGCTCGAATGAGTTCGTCTAACGCACTAAAAAACTGGCCATGGCTTTGTTCAAAAGCTAAATATCTTTCTAGGATGTTCTCTTTTTCGATGGCTTTCAGCAATTGGGTATGAACACTTCTTGATTTCACTGCATAGACTTGTTGCATATCTGGCTTCGTGTTGGGCGCCGTCAACTGCCGGTGCAAATCTTCTTCTTTTCGCCGCAACTGGCTAACCTTGGCCATTGCTTCTTGTAAGATTTCTGCATCAATTCTAGCGGAAGGCGAACTATCCACCTGGCTCCCGAACTCGCGAATATATTGCGCGAGTCGTTCCTCACTTTCATCCAATGCTTCGATGATGCTCTGGCAAATACTTGTATAGGTACTCGTATCCTGTAATTCAGGAAGATCTTTCACTCACTAAATTCCCAGATACATCTATATAGAGTGAAATAGTAGGCTAAAAATGCTTAGGATTTCATTGAAAAAAACTCATGTGAAATTATGAGGAGGTGTAGTTATTTTATATAATATATCAACCTCACAACGAATTTGTACTATTATTATGACTTATCCCATATAGGAACAAAAGGGATTTTTATCTATCTTCGGTAAATTTATACTATAAACAGACAAATCCACGGATTAGTTTTCAAAATAAAAACAGCTGAAACAAAGGCGTAGTAACTGTTATTCAAGAATGTACTATTTTAAGTATTGTTCCAAAATTATACTGTGTCGTAATCCGTAACAATTTCGACATAAAATAGCTGGTATTTTGTGTTTCCTGGTAAATTCTATATAAAATCTCATCTTCACGTGCTAATATATATTTTGTTTGAACACTGCTGAATATACTAAAAACAACAGCAACTGAAGGAGTAACTAACTATGAAACTGTCCAAATTTTTTACAATAATTGCATTAAGTGCCACCGTTACAAGCAGCCTACCGATACCAATGGTAAAAGCAGATAGCACAACCGCAAATGAAACTAAAACCGAAAATCAATTACTAAAAACAGATTTAAAAGAAACACCGAAAGAAAAAACAACGAATAACAACCTGAAAAATCAACTTGTCCAAGCAGGAACCAAAACTTATAATGATTACTTTCCAGATGATAATTTAGCTAAAGCGGTAGCAGAAAAAATGAACAAAAATGTTGATGAATCTGTAACTGTCGAGGAATTAGCTAAAATAACTAAACTAGATGCACGCAGCCGAGGTATAGAAGATAGCACTGGAATGGAATATTTGACTGGATTAGAGACACTTTATCTTGAGGATAATCAACTAAAAAGTATAGATGTCAGTAAGAATCTAAATCTAAAAGAATTGGCTTGCTCTAACAACCCGTTAGCGAATTTAGATGTTAGTAAAAATCTTGCTTTAGAAGAATTGACTTGTGAAAACAATGAGTTAACACAACTAGATGTTAGCCAAAATACAGCTTTAGCGTATTTGTATTGTCCTAGAAATCAGTTAACAAAGCTAGATGTTAGTAAAAACTCCGCTTTACGTTATTTGGCTTGCGATGTCAATCAGTTAACCAATTTAGATGTTAGTAAAAATACAGCTTTAACAAATCTTGGTTGTACGAAAAATCAACTTACAGATTTAGATGTTAGCCAAAATCCGAATTTAGGCACTTTGGTTTGTTCTGATAACCAGTTAACCAATTTAGATGTTAGTAAAAATCAAGTGCTAGAGTATTTGACTTGTGATAACAATAAGTTGAAGAATATAGATATTGATCAGAATCTAGCTTTAAAAGAGTTTTCTTGTGAAAACAATCAACTAACAAATTTAGATACTACCCAAAATCTAGCTTTAGAGATTTTATATTGCGATGACAATCAACTTACAGATTTAGATGTTAGTAAAAACGTAAATTTATTAATTTTATTTTGTAATAATAATCAACTAACGAATCTAGCGGTCGGAGATACGATAGGGAATGTAAGATGTAATAATAACCAGTTAAAAGATGTTAGTTTTTTACCAGATTATTTTACTGATGATTATGATGATTACCAAGCAACAGATCAAACATTAGTAAGTCCAACCCAAACCACACAAAATAATAAACTTGTATACGCTGTTCCGACAGACCTGTTAGATAAGGATGGTAATATTGTTTCCATCATCAAACCAGAAAACGGCGGAATTTATGATGCAGCTACTAGAACGATTACGTGGGAAAATTTACCTGATAACGGTGAAGTAAGTTACACATTTGAAAATGAAGATTATGGTAGATTTTCCGGAAGAGTTACTGTGCCATATACAGGAAAAGAAACTATCAGTATTTCTAGTGATGACGAGATTAGTTACAAAGAAGGAACTACAAAAACAGAAGCAGACTTCCTTGCAGATATTCATGCAAGCGTAACTCCAGCAACAGAAACCATTACTAGCAATTTTGCTGACGTAGTAGACTTCCAAACACCAGGTAAATACGTTGTAACTCTAAGCGTTGCAGGATCAGATCTTACGAAAGACGTCATTGTATATGTGACAGCAGAACCAAGTGAAGATAATCCTATCGCTCCCACTCCACCAAAAGATAAAGATGCTACAGATGTTAACAGTGGGAAAAGTACGGACAAACAATCTGTGAAAGTAGTTGAAAAGGGGTTACCAAAAACAGGTGATATTACTAGCTTAGGTTTGTCGTTAGCTGGAATTGTTTGTTTAAGTTTCGGTATTCTATTTTTCATCAAACGAAAGAAAAAAACAGTTTAATAGCGATTAATGACCTTATCATTCGTGATAAGGTTATTTTTTATCCTATCTATAGCTACTTTTCAGGTTAATAGTGTTGATTACTTATTGGTCCAAAATGTAGCATATATACTACATAAAACCCAAATCAGTGAAACGTTTTCATAAATTTGCTAAACTCTCTTTGTAAACATTGCAATGAAAAAAAGGAAGTGGAAAAATGTTCAGTGTAACTACTTTTAACATTCGTTTTGATGATACCCCTGAGCGAAAAAAGAGCTGGGAATTGCGTAAAACACTAACAATATCATTACTTGATAAATATCACAGCTAATTTGGACTGGAAATAACAAAAAAGAAGACGAAATCCGTCTTCTCTTTTAGTATTTTAAATTTTATAACATACCTTTCATCATTTTTATGAACTTTTAATGCGATTGAAGCAGAAAAAGAAGTATTTTGCGTTACACCTGTCTTTCCCTCGACATCAATTTCCAAGTCAAAGTCACGAATTTGTATTCTACTTTTTTCCCAGCGATACCTTGTGCATCAATGTTAAAAATCCCTTTTGAAGTAATAATAACTTCATCTCTTATAAATTTAAAAATTGGAATAATTTGTTCGACCTCATCTAAAAAACGTTCGATCCCATAAGAAGATTCAGTAATAATACCAGCTTTTCCTATCAGTTTGTCAAATATGTAACCCATCCTTTTTGTTTTATGTATTCTTATCCACTTTAAACGGACAAGTATAGCCATATATTTTCTTCGTCTGTAACTATCACAAAAAAATTGTGAACAAATAAAAAAGACTACTAGTTAAAGTGCTAATAGTCTTTTCAAACTTCAGAATGCTTTACTAATGACACTAAGACCAATAAATAAGAACAACACGGCCATAATCACGGAATTGTTTTGGATAAGCCACTTGCGCGTACTGTCTAATGCGTTATTAAGACGACTTCCCGCTAGTAAGAACGCAATTGTTGGAATATAAATTGAGCAGCAAGCGATAACTCCAAAAATAATTGTTGCCGTTGTTTCTTGCCCACCGGATAAATTCAACGCCCCAACGCTCACCCCTGCTGTAAGTGAAAGTAACATGTTTTTAGGGTTCACTGCTGAAAGTACAAATGCAAAAATCATCGCTCCGCCCGGCTTAATATTGCTCATTTTTTCAAACCATTTCGGTGTTGCAGCTTTTTGCCCATTTCTTGGACGTTTCGTAAAATCGTGTGCGCCGAGTAAAATAAGTAACGCTCCTAGCACAATAAGTACTACTTTGACTAAGGTTGACTGGTCCCCAGACGAACTGACCGCTGAACTCATTAAGAATAAACCAATAAAGAAAATAGCAATATTCCCAACAATCCAACCTACCGTATAAAAAATACTGTTAATCCGAGCCTTGTTGCTAAGTAAAATCAAAATAAGTCCTACAATTGGAAATGGGCTAATCAAAATCCCCACTGCCGGTGACAAAATAGCTGAAAATGCTGATCCCACACTGACTCCCCCTCTATCTATTTGCTTCGAATGAGGACTTACTCCTCATTACACCGTTCCATTTACCTAATTCCCCCTAATCCCCACTAACAAACAATTCTTTTTTTCAAGGAGTTTCGGTTGGCTGTTTCCATTGACTATCCCGCTTATTTTTGCTATATTTTAACTATAAATCGGAATGTTACCGACGAAAGCCGGGCATAACCAAATATTTTTCTAAGTACCATGTTTTTTTGCATGTATTTAGAAAAGTATTTGGTTTTTTTTATAGATACTTTAAAATGTAGAAAAGGAGTTTTTAACATGCATACAAATACAGGATTTCCAGCCGACTTTTTATGGGGTGGAGCTGCTGCTGCAAACCAATTCGAAGGCGCTTACAACGTCGATGGAAAAGGACTTTCCGTTCAAGATGTTACTCCAAAAGGCGGATTCGGTCAAATTACTGACGGTCCAACACCAGATAACTTAAAATTAGAAGGAATTGACTTTTATCATCGCTACAAAGATGACGTGAAACTTTTTGCTGAAATGGGCTTCAAGGTTTTCCGTACTTCCATCGCTTGGTCCCGTATCTTCCCAAATGGTGACGAAACCGAGCCAAACGAAGCAGGATTACAATTTTATGATGATTTATTCGACGAACTTCTAGCACATAATATCGAACCACTAATCACTTTATCTCACTATGAAACACCACTTCACTTATCGAAAACTTACGACGGATGGGTAAATAGAAAAATGATCGACTTCTATGAAAACTATGTCCGCACCGTATTTAATCGTTATAAAGGTAAAGTAAAATATTGGCTTACTTTCAATGAAATCAACTCCATCTTACACGCACCATTCATGAGTGGCGGTATTTCTACAAGCCCAGACAAATTATCACAAAAAGACCTATATCAAGCAGTCCACCATGAACTTGTGGCGAGCGCGCTGGCTACAAAAATTGGTCACGAAATCATGCCAGAAGCTCAAATCGGCTGTATGGTTCTAGCAATGCCAACTTATCCGCTAACTTCCAACCCAGACGATATTATCGCTGTTATGGAAGCAGAGCGCAAAAACTATTTCTTCTCTGATGTCCATGTTCGCGGTGCTTATCCTGGCTACATGAAACGCTATTTCAGAGAAAATAATATTGAATTAGACGTAACAGAAGAAGACTTAGAAATCCTTAAAAACACAGTAGATTTCATTTCCTTCAGCTATTACATGAGCACAACTGAAACAGCTGACGAGTCGAAACGCAAAGCTGGCGCGGGAAACATCCTAGGCGGCGTACAAAACCCTTACCTAGAAGCATCCGAATGGGGTTGGCAAATCGACCCTAAAGGTTTACGCGTTGTCCTAAACGAATTCTGGGATAGATACCAAAAACCACTTTTCATCGTAGAAAACGGTCTTGGCGCTATCGATCAACTAGAAAAAGACGAAAATGGCAACTACACAGTAAATGACGACTATCGTATTAATTATTTGAGCGCTCATTTATCGCAAGTGAAAGAAGCGATTAAAGATGGCGTTGAGCTGATGGGTTACACTTCATGGGGCTGTATTGACCTTGTAAGTGCCTCCACTGCTGAAATGAAGAAACGTTACGGCTTTATCTATGTTGATCGCAACAACGACGGCACAGGTACGCTAAATCGTTATAAGAAGAAAAGTTTCGATTGGTACAAGAACGTAATTGCTACCAATGGTGAAGATTTATAAAAATGAGAAACCCAGGTTTGCCCTTTTAGGAGGGAGAACCTGGGTTTTTTAATTGCTTGATAACGAAGTAGCAATCATCCGACCGAGTTATCGCTGAAATAACCGATACCCCGTCCGCGCCTGCTGTGAGAACTTCGGCTGAATTTGTTTCATTAATTCCGCCAATCCCGACAATTGGTAGATTAATTCCAGCCCGGCGAATTTCTTCCAAAATTGCCGTTCCACTCACTGGTTCTGCATCCGCTTTTGAAATCGTTGGGAAAATTGGCCCTACGCCGATGTAATCCACCGCGCCAAGTCGTTCAGCTTCTGCCGCTTCACTAACTGAATGAACCGAAAGTCCGATTTTCATTTTTCCAGCACAACTTGCGATAACTTGACGAATTTCCTCGTCATTTTGCCCGACATGGATGCCGTCCGCGCCGATTTCGAGGGCTAGGGCAACATCATCGTTAATAATGAATGGCACTTGATATTTTGCGCATAATTGTTGGCATTCTAGCGCCATTTCTTTTCTTTCGGAGGCAGTTTGGAGTGAGCCTGCTCCTTTTTCGCGATATTGGAAACAAGTAATTCCGGCTTTTAGTGCTTCTTCTAACACACTTGGCAACGTTCCACGGACTATGTCTTGCGTTCCAGCGATAAAATATACAGCTAGTTCAGCTCTCATTTCCCATCCTCCAATCGGTAAGCAAAATGGTTGGTCGGACCATGACCGTGACCAATGCCAAGCGGATATTTAATCGCACTCGTGATGAACTCTTTCGCAACCACAACACTATCCAAAAGCGAATTCCCTTTCGCAAGTTCAGCTGCAATACATGCCGAAAAAGTGCAACCTGTTCCGTGGGTATGTGGCGTATCAAAACGCTCGCTCGTCAGCCATTTTGTCGTTTCGCCATCATAGTAAAAATCAGCCGCCTTACTCATTTCGCTATGCCCACCTTTAATAACAACCGCCTTTACACCTAAATCAAACATTTTCTTAGCAGCTTGTTCAATTTCTGCCTTGGTTGTGATTTTTTCTCCAAGAATTTCTTCCGCTTCTGGAATATTCGGCGTAATAATCGTACCAAGTGGCAAAAGTTCGTCTTTCAACACTTGTGTCGCCTCGTTTTCAAGCAAAGCAGTACCACCTTTTGCAATCATCACGGGATCAATGACGATATTTGGAAAGTTGTGCAAACGTATATTCCGCGCTACTTCCCGGATAATTTCTGCATCCGCAAGCATTCCAGTTTTCACGGCGCTCACTTGGAAATCCTCTGCAATCGCGTCACACTGTTCGCGAATCATTTCTACTGGGATTTTATGCACTGCTTTTACACCTAGCGTGTTTTGTGCCGTGATTGCCGTGATGATGGACATGCCAAAGGTTTTGCGCTCTTGAAATGTCTTGATGTCCGCTTGTATCCCTGCGCCGCCGCCAGAATCTGAACCAGCTATTGTTAACACTTGTGGGAAAATCATTTGTGTTCACCGCTTTCTTGGATTTTTGCTTTGGCACGCGTTTTTTCGACTGACCAACTAGCAAGAGCATCTAAAAATTGTGGTCGAAATGAACCTGGAAGTTTTCTTTCTAACTCGATTTCCGCGTACTCAGAAGCCACCGCATAACTCGCGCACGCTTCGACACTAGCTCGAAAAGCATCATCCTGAACGGCAATAAAACTACCGCAAACTGCACTGAGCAAACAACCAGAACCAGTAATTCTTGGAAGCAGTGCGCTACCATTCACCACTTTTGCAAAACGAGTTCCGTCCGAAATCACATCTACTTCGCCACTAATAATAACAACTGTGCTCCATTCATTCGCCACTTTTTCAGCAATAGTCAGCACATCCGCCGAGCCAACGCCCGCATCCACGCCTTTCGCTTTCCAAGCTTCACCAGCAATCGCCGCAAGTTCTCCTGCATTTCCACGAATCACCGCGAACTGGATTTCTGCCAACAATTCTTGCACCACTTTACGACGGTATGAAGTCGCGCCAACACCGACCGGATCAAGTACAACCGGCGTCCCCGCAATATTTGCCGCACGGCCAGCAATTTTCATCGCTTCCACCAACTCACCGTCTAGCGTTCCGATATTAATTACGAGCACATCCGCCATTTTCGCCAGTTCATCCATTTCTTCTTTCGCAGAGGCCATAATCGGTGAAGCACCAATCGCAAGCAAGCCGTTCGCCGAGTCATTCGCGACCACGATATTCGTAATATTATGCACCAATGGACTTCTTTCTTGCACCTTTTCCAACGTCATAAAATCAAACATAATTCACACTCCCACGCCAATTTTGTTTTTTATAAGCCATATCAAAAAACGCCCATTCCATTTCCACACTAATTTGAAAAGCCTGCTTCATGAGAGCAAGTTCCCGCGCATCCGCCATACTCGCCGCCTGTTCCACCAACCGCTTCTGCTGCTGCACCACTTTTTGATAATTTTCATCCACATAACTATCCAACAACTCTTGATAAAACGGTTCCGAACTTTGCGAACCTTCGTACATTTTCCCCATATCCGCATAAAGCGCATAACACGGCAAAAGTCCCGCAATCGTCACGCCAAAACTGCCAAAATCCGCCATCCGGTACAGATGAGAAGTATAATGATAAGCAGTTGGCGCCGGTTTTCGCTCGAAAAAATCGCGCTCCGTTAGCCCAACCCGCGGATAAAACTGTTCGCGCATCAACAACTCTGACTGCCGAAGTCGCGCCTTTACTTGCCGCATTTCCCCAGCAAGTTCCACCGTCCCCGCCTGCTCCACACTTTTCTCAATCACCTTCTCAAAATGCGACAAATAATAATCATCCTGGAGCAAATAATAGTAAAACGCCTCCTTCTCAAGCGTCCCATCCGCCAAACTCCGCACAAATGGATGCCGCAACGTTTCTTGCCATAAATCCCCTACTTCTTCTTGAAAACCGTTAACAATCACTCAAACTCCTCCTTTTGCACAATGAAAAAAGCGCCCACTGTCCCTTAGCATAAGCAAAGAAACAGCAGCCGCGATAAATTTTCCGGTCACTTTCACATTCACTTCCCTACGCTTGCACTAACAAACAGGTTCAAAGGGTCAGAAAGCATTACCTTCCAATCTCAGCCAGAATCGGCCCCCCTAGTTTTTCTTATTAAGTTGCGTTCATCATAACATAGAGTTTTACCGCTGTAAATCCCCAAATGTAATAAGCTCAAACCCATTTTCACTAAGCCAATCCCGCACCCGCGTGTCACAAATCGTCGCAAGCTCGCGGCACCGCATCAACGTATAAGAAGAATTATCCAGCACAAATTGATCCAAAAAACCGACATCAAAATGCATCTCAGCGATTTCATTTGGCGCCAGTTTTAATAATCCGAAATCATCGTTAAGGAAGTTCTCAACCGAGACACCGCCGTTTGTGTATGGGAGTGCGCCCGATTCCAATAGTTTAGTAATTGGCAAATAATCTTCCTGATCTGGCCATTTTTTATCACCGCTGTATTTTAGAGTGGTGTGAATCCCGAACTCACGCGCAATATCAAAGAAAGCTTGGTCAACCGTTTCATCACCGATTGAGTGGCAGTCGATGTGTTCTGGATAGTGACCAGTTAGCGTTTTGAACCGTTCCATTTGAGCGATAGTTTCCGTGCGCACATCTTCGTATTGGAATTTCAGTTCTGGGTTAGCCCGGTAATATTTAGAACGATGGAATTCCCCGTTTTCGTCGACAAGTGACGGGATTTCCGCCGGGTCCGCGCATGGTTTTCCGAGTAGAAAGTTTGTGTGTTGCCCGATGAATAGGTCTGGAAGGTCTTTTGCGAGAGCTATTGCGTGCTCAGCAGTTTCTAGGTTCGGCATGAGTAAAGTGGATGTTGTGATGCCGGTTTTGTAGCTTTCGATGATGCCGTGGTTGATGGCTTTGGATAGACCGAAATCGTCTGCGTCGATGATTAGTTTTGGCATGGGGAACCTCCTTCACGATATTTAGTGAAAAATTAAATTACCTAATAAAATATAGATTCACTTCTTATATTTATCATCAATTTTATTTAACAAGTATTTTTTATTTAACCAGAATGATTGTTTTGTCATTATATCTCCATTAGGTAAAACATCTGTATGCTTACCTATTATTCCGTTTCCATATTTTTCCCCGTTTATTACATAAACACTTCCACCACTATGCGGTCTCAAATGAAATATCTTCGTTTTCTTTGCTTTTAGCAAATTATTTTTTATTTGTTTAGGTTCTATCTTAAACTTAACGCCTTCTTTTATAACTCTTTGAGCATCTAGCCACTCTTCCTTAGCGATAGTTTCTAAATCTGCAACGGGCATATTCCAAAATTGCGCTCCTTTAAAAATATATCCTTTCTCAGTATTTTTAAAAATTACAAATAAAAACTTGGTCTCACTAAAGTAATTATAAGCGGTTGAATCTTCCCATTCTTCCTCTGCAAATTCTTTGAAATTAATAGTTGGAAAAGACATGCTTTCTTCTAATCTATTTTTTTCAGTAAGACGGATTGTCTTAACTACAATATTTGCTTTTACAAATTCTTCTGCATTATTTGATTTTATACCTAGCATAGCAAATGCCAATTGACTGTAGTGACTTTTGGCCGAGTTTTTATTTTTAATACCAAATAATTCTTCTAATTCTTGTTCATTCCATCCAACAAACTTATTGATTCTTTCTAAAACATAAGATTCAAAATTCAGCTCTTGCATGTCTTCTGTTTGTTTTATTATCTTGTCATATGTATCTATATCTCCCAAAATATACTTATTAATTAAATAAGTCATATAACCTTGTTTCAGACAAAAAGCTCTTCTTTTAGCTGGTATTTCTGCATTATAAAATTGAGGTTTTAAACTTTTTTCAGCAGTTGCTCCTTTAGTACATGCACCAAGATATACAGTATCACCTTCTGATAGCTCGTGTGCCTTTCCTTGCTTTATTTTACTAACAATTTTGTTATAATCAGATTCAATTATTAGCAAGTCTTCCTTGCAAGCATTTCCAGTAACGGAAAATAATTTAGCATAGTCAATTTTAAAATCGACTCTTTTTTCTCCCTTTTTCCGTAAATATAACACAAGTAAAACTAAATTTAATTTTCTTATTAAATGAGAAGAGCTAAATTCATCCTCAACCTCTTTGTCATTAGGAATCATGCTAACAACTAATCTTTCTCCAGCCTTAAATTTACCCTTTTTCTTTAAAGCTTCGTATGGAGTTACTTTTAATTCTACACCAGCCTCTGGAAAATCTGGTTCAGGGCTACTATTTGGCTCATACCCAAAATAATATTTCTCAATTAAATTCCCCAAACTTCCTTTTCCTCTTGGGTTAGTATAATATTCTACTTTTTCTTCAAAAACAATTTCATTATCAGTATAATTTTCTTCTAATACTTGTTTGAAAGTTTTACCTATTAGCTCTTTGGCATATCTTTCAATATCAATTGGATCTGCAACATCATATAAATCAGTTTTTTTCATTGTAGTTCCCCCGTTAGCTTCTTATTTTCTGTTTTTTAATATTAATTAATTATAGCACTTTTTAGTATTTTGATCTTGATCTTTTAGCAAAAATGTAGTATAATAAAAAAGATATAAGCGAAAGGATGTTCGTATATGAAAAAAGAACTTACAATTTTAGAACTTTTTGCAGGAGTCGGAGGTTTTCGTATCGGACTCGAAAAGGCAAATAAAAATTATTATAAAACATTGTGGTCTAATCAATGGGAACCTTCTAGAAAAGCACAAGATGCTTTCAATTGTTATGATAATCATTTTCCTGAGAGTGAAAATTTGAATGAAGATATTTCCACAATAAGTGATGAACGCTTTGCAAATATAAATGCAGATATGATTGTTGGGGGCTTTCCTTGCCAAGACTATTCTGTTGCGCGAAGTTTGTCAGGTGGAATGGGTATTCAAGGAAAGAAAGGTGTCTTATTCTGGGAAATTATTCGCGCAACAAAAATTATCCAACCTACGTTCTTGTTACTTGAAAATGTTGACCGTTTATTAAAATCACCCGCTAGTCAAAGAGGTAGAGACTTCGCTATTATGTTAGCTGCTTTTAATGATCTAGGTTATTCAGTGGAATGGCGAGTAATTAATGCTGCAGAGTATGGCTTAGCACAAAAAAGGCGTAGAGTTTTTATTTTCGTATACAAAAATAAAAGTGACTTCGCAAAAAAAGCTCAAAATTATTCTGATGAAGAAATAATCTACAATGATGGCCTTTTTGCTCGCGGATTTCCAATAGAAAATCAGCCTTATAAAAATAGATTCGTATCTGATATTATATCAGAAGATATCGTTTCAGTTTCTGATAACTTTTCTTCTAGCATATTTAATACAGGAGTAATGAGGAATGGTAAATTTACAAGCATAGAAACTGTACCTTTATCAGAGAAACCAATACCATTAAAAGACATTTTACAGCCAGAATCTGAGGTGGATGATAAATATTATTTAAATGAAGATGATATACTAAAGTTCAAAACTCTTAGAGGTGCAAAAAAAATTCAACGTATTTCTGCAGATGGACATATGTATACTTTTTCAGAAGGAAGTATGTCCGAAACTGATGATATAGACAAACCTGGTCGTACTATGTTAACAAGTGAAGGCTCAAAAAATAGAAGCACACACTTAATTAAAATCGATGATAAGTACAGAATATTAACCCCTTTAGAATGTGAATCATTAAACGGTTTCCCTCCAAATTGGACAGCTAATATGCCAGATAGAATGCGCTATTTCTGTATGGGAAATGCATTAGTTACTGGTGTAATTGAAAGAATCGGAAAACAACTTTATGATATGAATTGTGAATAAAAAGAACCAGGAAATTATAAAATAATTTCCTGGTTCTTTTTTAGCATATATATTAAATAGACTAGCTTTACTTTATTATTTTAATTGTTTAAACACAGCATCCAAAACCTCTCCAGGTATCTCCGCAAACGCATCCCCAACCGAAACCTCAAACGCACAAACATCCGCCGATTTCTCCTGCAAATACCCCGAAATCCCAACGCCAGTTTCATCCTGAATCTTCGTCAAAATCGCCCCAACCTCATCGACCGACTTCTCAAAATAAACATGAAACATATTAGAAACCGGCACTTCCGGCACAGTCTTCACGCCCGAACACGAATTAAATCGCTCAGCCAATCCTGTCGCAGCCTCAAAATACTCCGCCATTTTCCCAATTCGTTTTTCAAAATAATAATCCGCGGACAAAATATACGGATACAGACTAATCAAATCCCCGCCATACCGCCGTTTCCAGATTTTCGCCTCTTGCACAAAATCATCATTCCCAGCCAAAATCGCCCCAGCAATCCCGCCAATCCCTTTATAAAATGACACATACACACTATCAAACAGCGCACAAATTTCTTCCGCAGGCTTCTGATAAAACGGCGTAATTTCCCATAACCGCGCCCCGTCCAGATGTAACGAGATACCCTGTTCATGGCAATAATCCGAAATCTCCTCAAGCTCTTCAAAAGAAGGCAGTTGCCCACCAATTTCTCGTTGAGGAAGTTCGATAAGCACACTAGAAACTGGCTCGCGAAGACTTTTAATATCGTCAATTGTCACAAGTCGATTCGCCGTACCAAGTAATATTGGCGTGATTTGCTGCAATTCTTTTAGCCCATCTTGCTCATGAATCTCCAAATGCGAAAGCGGATGATATGCCACGCGCCGATTCTCTTTCCGGTCAGCCCAAATTCTCAACGCAATTTGCTGAGCCATCGTCCCACTTGGGAAAAATACCGCAGATTGTTTCCCGAGAATTTTCGCGATTTTTGTTTCAAAGTTTTCAATAACTGCGCCGTTTCCGTAAATATCGCTTTCTAGGTTATTATCTATATTTTGAAGTGCTTCTGTCAGAACACCTACATAGCGCGGACCATTTCCGCCTAGCTTATATGGGGTTTTTTGGTAGCTGGTTTTTAGTGTTGTTGTCATTTTGGTTCACTCCTTTTACGATATACTTTCTAAATTCATCTATATTATACCTAGAACATAAGTCTATTGGAAATTTAACTATGCTAATAAAAAACTATTCTCTTGAGCAACTCTCAAAAGAATAGTTTTTACAATTTAATTTTGTTCGTACGTTTCCTGAATCAAAATATTCTCTTTATCATCCACTTTTTTCAAAACTAAATTCTTACTCTCCAGTTCCAAAGAAATCACATAATCTTTTTGTTCTTTGGTATCCACATGATATTCATCGTCTTTTTGCTCACTTTTCGTTATCTTGATATCATCCTGCGCCTCAAGCATTTTAAGGACTTCTTGTACGTAAGCTTTTTCACTTTCTGTTTCATAACCATACACTTTTTTACTAACTACCGGGCCATCACATTGGTACTTATCGCCATCTTTTTGTTTTAATTTATAAGAATTCGTTATAGCAACTTCATCATCTATAAATAATTCTTTTACATTCCCATCTACATCTATATCCAGATCAACACTCATTTTATTTGCCAAACCCGTATCCTTCATATCCGACCCATCACTAGCACCTACAATAACTGATTCCAACTTCCATTTTCCAGTATATTTACTATCAACAATCTCTTTACCACAGCCTACTAACAAAAGTAACATCCCTAAAAAAATAATACTTACTAATTTTTTGCTCATCTTGTTGCTCTCCTTTTTGTGTATAATTAACGGGTATTACCGTCCTATTCCTTATGTTATCCTAAACACTTCACTTCCACTTTTTTTAAATTTCGTCTATAGCTTATTTTTAATATATATTTCTTTACTAGAAAAATTCTCTTTTTCGTAAACAGCTTCTTTAGCTAATTTTTTGTCCTCTAAATTCATAAAGAACTCAAAGCCTTTATTCTGTTGGGTTTCTATATAATATTCGTTACCTCTTTGTTCGCTTTTGATAAGCTTAATCGAATCTGTTTCTTCAAAAAATTTCAATGCTTTTTTCACATACTCTTTTTGGGCTTCTGTTTCATATTTATAAACTTCTTCAGCAGTTAGAGAACCATCATTTTGATACTCGTTGCTACCTTTTGACTTTATTTTAAAGATATAAGTTTTAGCACCGTTATCATCTATTAACACTTCTTTTACTTTCCCATTACTATCAAGCTCGAATTCTCTACTATAATCATGATTCACTTTTCCATAACCAGTTCTATCAATCTTACCAATACTAACTGTTTCCAATTTCCATTTCCCTGTAAATTTACTACTAATAACTTCTTTATCATCAATAATTTTTTTGTTCTCAACAGGCTCTTTCCCACAACCTACCAATAAAAATAATGCACTTACTAAAATAATACCTATCCACTTTTTGCTCATCTTGATGCTCTCCTTTTTTAAATTTTTTCTTATTAAGATTCTTCAATATGATTTGCACAATTATTCTATAGTTCCTGAGTATTTTCAAAATAAACATCATAATAAAAAATCAGCTTCTAAGAACAATACTAATTTATAACAATGCCTATATATTTAGCATTACATAAATCTTTACTTCTAATTTAAATCTCTGTCATTCAAGAAACTTTACTCTAAAATATCTGATTAATATAAGTAAAAAACCAAAAAATATTCCTATCCCCCAAATTATTGCACTTAGTTCTACCCAACCTTTGAGATTTATATTAGCATCGATTAAATTGAACAAACCTACAATAAACATCATGATTATTGGGACTGTTAATAAAGACACTTGTATTGCTTCTAACCAATCCTTAGTATTTTTATTTTTGTAGTCGTTGAGAATATAAATTATTAGCCCAAAAACAAATCTATATAAAATAATAATAATAAAGACAAAAGGGGCTATATCAATTAACAATGGAAAAATAATATCTTCCATTATTTTAAAAAAGGGCCCTTTCGACACTTCTTTCTCAATTATATAATAGAAGCTTATAGCCATAAAGCTAATTATTATTATATTCGAGATAAATTGTTTCAAAGTAAAATTATTCTTACGTAAAAACCAATTTACCTCATAAAAAATGAAGTCTATGGTCTCCGGAATTTTTGTAACTTGAACAAGTTCTGCTTTTAAAGTCTTCAAAAATTGCTTTTGCCTTTTTCTAGCGGCCTTTTTCTTTTTAGCATACTCTTTTAAAATATAATAGGGTATTTCATAACTTATTATAGAATAAATTAAAAAATCTGTTAACGTAAATAATAGCAGGGCTATTGCTATCGTCCAAGAAATTACCGATAATGTTATTTCATTAATGGTCATTGTTTTTTGCACTGTGTAATACGTATTAAAAGACAGTACTACATTTGTTCCTATCATTACTAATAGGTTAATACTTTTTTTCCTAAATTTCCTTGTTTTTTCTCGTTGTGGAAAATGAACATAAATAGCATATAAAGTTGTTATTAGTAAAACTAAAGTTGTCCCTTGTATTATTGCTGGGTTAGTAATAGACAAACTAAAAAAAGCTTTTTTTGTTAACCAATCTACAAAAAATCCCCATATAAATGTTAGTATTACATTGATAAACAAGTTTTCCAAATTTTCTTTCTCAAATTTTTGCCATCTATAGTTTAAATGTAGAAAGTAACAGCTCAATATTTTTAATAAATTATAATTTTCCTTTCTTCTAATTACAAAGAAAATACTACAAAAGGAACACATAAAGAGTAATAAATAATAAATAAACTTAATGTTTATTCCAAATAGCATATAGAAGAAAACAAATATTATCATTAAAAAAATACTGCAAACTACTAAAGCAGCTATATTTTTAATTAAACTTTTTCCTCGTTTACCTAATTGAAGAAAATCTATAGCATTTTCAACATAAATTAAAGGCCCTACAAAAATATTAATAAAAGAAATTACCCTATTTGATATTTTCATGTTGTTCTCCTATATTATGATTTTAAAAATATAATGAATACTGCTTTACTGATGTTTTCTTAGACCAGAAACAAAATAATTAGCTGATACCAAAGATATCATTATCTATATACACTCTCAAAATGTCCATTCCATCTTCCGCATCAGTCTCCCCTCCACCAAAAATCACGTATTCACTATTTCCTGTTTAGCAACTTGCATTATTTCCAACCTATTTTGCACAACAAGTAATGAAGGATTCTTTCTCCAAATCTCTGCATCTCCAATAACATATAATCGATACTTAGCTCTTGTAACAGCAACATTCACAATATTTTCATTCACCCAGTTTACTGCTCCAGACGCACTAGCATCGCAACCTAATAAAAAGACCACTTCTCCTGCTTCTTTACCTTGAAATTTATGGACGGTTCCACAATGAGTATCAAGCCACGCATCCAATAATGATTCGCCATAACGTTTTAGCGTAGAAGATTTTTTAGCTTCTTGCACAAATCCTCTTATTACTGATGTGAAAGGAGAAATAATGTAAATATCAGCTTTACCTTGCTGCTTTTCAAATGCTCGTTCAACAACATTTACAGCTCTTCTTGCTTGGTCAGGAACATGATGATTTTTATTGCCAATTTCACTACCATCAACAGAAATCCAAACTGACTTTTGAAAGACTAAACTTTTTTCAACTGCTTCTTTAGGGGCAGCAGTTTGATAAAGCATCGTGTTGTCATAAGACAATTCATTCGAAATAGCAAACATTGGATTTAAGCATCGCCGATGAATAACTAACGGGCAACCCACCCACTGTTTTTCACTTCGATCATTTGAAGAAAGAAAGCTCCCAATATAATTTAAACTATCAGCAAAACTTTGAACGGAAATCCTCTTTCCCTTATACCATGAAAACTCTTCTCTAGCGAATAGCTCCATTAAAAGACTCACATCATCTGTCACCACTGGTTCTACTTGTTTAGGATCACCAACAACAATAGCTTTCTTAAACCGCCAAAGTGCGCCAACTGCCATTTGAGGAGTAGCCTGTCCAGCCTCATCAATAATTAATTGACCTAAACTTTCCGGCTCCTCTATATCAACCAAAAATCTACTAACAGAAGCAAATGTAGTTGAAATAACCGGTGTCACAAGAAAAATTGTATTTAGTAGTGCTTTAAAACAATGCCTCCTGTCATTATCTGTAAAACGACAAAACTCATTGTCTCTATTCTTCTTGAATTTCCACAAGTAACCCAAATTAACTAGATTCGACTTCACTTTTTTTGAAGTTAAAATAAAATACTTATTCACCTGTAAAGCTAAATAGAATAATTTCTCTCTTTCTCGGTCATATTCTTTTGTCACCCATGGGTTTGCGAGTTGCGCTTCTAATTGAGTTTCCGTATTTTTATCATGTAGTTTAGCAAAAAATGCTTCTCCAAGAGCTATAGTCCCACTTTGCTCTAAAACTTTTATTTCTTTTTGACTCTCTAATTCTACATTCTTTGCGTCTTCTCTAAGTTCTCTCAATTTCATCCTATTTTTTTGAATTTCCTTTTCATATAGAGAGATTTCATGATGTGCTTTTTTTAATTTATTTTCCAGCCTATCTTTATACATTTTTTGTTCAAAAAGTATGTTTTTTTGTTTAGAAATTACTTCTTGTTGTTTTTGCTCAACCAAAATCGCTAACTTTTCATCCTTTTGTAAAGATAGCAGTCCACTCTTTAGTTCTTCTAAACTTAGTAACCGTTGTGTTTTAAAAAAACGCCTAAATACTATCTCATGGAGCTTTCTCTGATCTTCTAATTCCATTATTTCTTTTGCTATTTCTGTAATTTGTTCTCTTAGAATACTAGTTTTCTTTTTTAAAAGAAGAAGCTTATTCTCTTCTACCTCAAGCTGAAAATAAGTTTGTTTTATTGTTGGGGCATATTGATTCAATTCATTCTCATATCTCATCTTGTCTTTATTAAAGTAATCAATTTGGTTCAAAAACTTTTTACTTTCAGTGTAAATATGTTGATTTTCCCGATCAATTGCTTCTAATTTAACTCTCTTTTTTTCATTGATTTTTGTACTTTCATGTAAAAATCGTTGAAAATTAACAACGTTTTGATATTGGTTTTTAAAGTCCTTCTTACATTTTTCAAACTCTTTATAATTCACTTCTTCAACCTTAGTTATACTCTGAATTATAGGCTCAATTACCTGATAATAATAATTTGATAAATTTGCTCGTTTTCCTAAAGGAGCAGATATCAATCCCCACTCATCCAGTAATTCTTTGTTTCCGATGTTGTCATAATTATGTTTTAATAGATGAGCAAGCATGGTAAAATAAACATCGTTTCTTTCTACAAGCCTTTTTTTTATTTTGTTCATATAATCACATGTTTTAACATCGAAAGAAAGCTTTGTTCGCTGTTTTCGTTGATCAAATAATTGTTTAATTTCTGCGGTTTCTTGAGAATCAATTCCACCCATTAGACCTTCATAATCTGGTAATTCCCTGGTAATATTTTCAACTGCAGCATTGTTAGATGATGCAACTAACATACTAAAATCATTAATACTGCTATCTCTAAAATCATAATAACGTCTATTATAATTATCGTAGCCCCCGTCTCTCTTTCCACCATCTTTAAAGGTCTTTGTATCAAATGCATCGTCAGCGTATTTATATTCTGCTAAAAGAGCCGCTCTTTCTACTACATTATGTGCAATCAATTCCTTAAGTAAAGTTGTCTTACCTGTTCCTGGAGGGCCATTTACGGAAAAGACTTTTTCTTCATTTTGTAAATACGCATTAATTGCTACTTGTTGCATTAACACTGGCGAATACTTAGAAGGCCATTTTCCTTTTGGGCCATTCAAAGGGTCTAGAATTTCTTTCAATAAATCATCATTTTCTCTAATATCCTTCCGCTGCTTTTCAAGTTTGGTATGATTGCATTCCTCATGAAGTGACGTAACATAGTCAACGAAATCATAATTACCTTCTTCAGTGTTTAAATTATTTAATATTAACTCAAAATCATTTTGAAAAAAGCTCGTCATTAATTCACTATGATCTTCCAAAACATCATTATGTTTATCATATTCCACTTGATCTTTAAAGCGAGTATAGATTATTTTATTATAGTAGTTTTCATAATTTGCGCTTGAAGTAGAAACATACTTCTTTATAAATAGATTTACAATATAATAAAATATTTCTTTTAACTTGTCAGCAGTGACCTCATTATCATCTTCATCCTCAGGAAAAAATTTTGCTTCAATGATAGCCATCGTTCTATAATATTCTTCTAGCCTCAGCTTTGTTTTAAGTTTATCAGGATAATGACAACAAATCGTCATTCCCCACAATAGTGGCGATAACCGCAGTGAATCTTTAATATACAGTCCTTCTGAATTAACTTTTAATGCAAACATAGCAATATTTTCCGCATTATTTTCAACAGTTTCTTTACCTTTGAATTTTTGATAAAGTGTATCAATAATAATTTTCCTTTGCATCCGACCAACTACAATATGAAAATCACTACTAGTAATTGGCAATTGTTCATTAAGTTTTTCATTATCTTTAATCTTCTCTTTAATGGTTTGTTGATTAGTTACTTCCTCAAAAATAGTTAGTTTGTTTTGATTTATCTCTTCCATTTTTGATAACTGTACTTTTCTATCTTCCGTGTTTTGTATTGGAAACGCTTTTTGATTCAAAAATTCTATTAATCGCCAAAATTCAATAATTTCCATGGCTTTTAGTTGTTTTGTTTTCATAACTGCCCCCGCCTTATGCTATGTCTTCAT
This sequence comes from Listeria monocytogenes, assembly GCF_013282665.1. Taxonomy (GTDB): domain Bacteria; phylum Bacillota; class Bacilli; order Lactobacillales; family Listeriaceae; genus Listeria; species Listeria monocytogenes_C. Next base: position 1,501,341 of record NZ_CP054041.1, on the reverse strand, counting down.
CTCACGAAAATTTCTTTTTATATATTATTCAACTCAAAATAATCATTATCAATCCGGAATATCGTATACTGATTTTCAGCTTCTACTCCAACTTTGTACTTCAGCATCAATTCTGTTAATTGAATCCCGTCAATTAACACAATACCTTGATTAGCAGCAAATTCTTTTGCTCCACTTGTATAACTAGAGGTCGTAATAAAAACACCTCTGTCAGCTCGCACACTTGCTAATGCACCATAAAATGATTGTATATCCGATCGATTTATTTTATTATCTTCTTTGTATCTTTTAGCTTGGAGATATACTGTACTAGTGCCAAGTGGGTCCTGATTAATAATACCATCAATCCCCCCGTCATTGGATCGACTAGTTACTTTGGCACTTCCGCCTTCCCCGCTATATCCCATTCTACTAAGTAAATCAACAACAAGTTGCTCGAAAAAATAAGGACTACTATTTCGAATTTTACCTAGTAATTCAATAGAAACTTCATTATTCATATTATCAATAATGCTACCAACTTCTTTTTTAGGATTTTCTTTTTCAATATCTTCACTAACACTTGTCGAAATTCCTTTGCGCTGGTTTCGAATGGCTAATTCTTTGATGTAATTAATATAATCTGGCTCTTCTTCTAACATTTTTTTAGTTAGTTTATCTCCGTTTATTTTTAATAATTGTTTGCCAGATGTGGTTATTTGGTATATCCCTCTTTTGAGACGACATAATGCCCCTGCTTTATATAGTTCGCTTAACGCAAAACTAAAGCGATTAGCAAGGATAAAATCATTTGTTTCTGGATAAGTGACCAATTTCATATCTTCTGGAATATTTAAATGTTTATATACTCTATTTCTAATAGTATGAATTGTTGCCTCTTCATCATTTTTCATCACTTCCAAAATATATGGAATGATGGAATCAAATGTAGGTAGCCCGTTCGCTGATTGTTTTAATTTTGTCCAGTCTTTATTCATATGAGGTCCCGCTTTCTCTATTATTGTTGTAAGTTATTGTGACCACAATTCCAATCAATTATACCTCTGCCTAGTCTCCGCAATCCATTCAGGTATTTTTTCCCGTAGCTTCATTTTATGCTCTAATTGGTTTCCCGCAGCCTTATTTTCTGTTTTTTATTTTCAATCTACATAATTATATTTTACCATCTTTATACCTATAAGAGCCACTTTATTTATATTATCCTCCTAAACCAATTTGCCACTTCCAAAGTGGCAAATAATAATTTCACCTCCCTCATTTTTCCAGCTATAGTAAAGACAAATCAAAAGGAGGTCTTTACGTGACAGATAGCAACGAACTAACAACAGAACTCGATTCCATGGCGATCATCTTACACGCTGGGAATGCGAAAAGTTGTGCTTTTGAGGCACTGAAAGAAGTAAAACTGCAAAACATCAGCGCTTTCACGCAGAAAATTACTGAAGCGAAAGATGAGATTAAACTGGCGCACCGAGCGCACGCGGAACTTTTACGAAAACTATCTTCAGAGAACCGAATGAGAGAGGTGGATTTACTGCTTGTTCATGCGGAAGGTCACTTGTCTTCTACGGACATTGCCGTGGAAATGATTCGGGAACTGGGAGAAATTTATCAATGGAAATGGAGTTTATCTAATGAATAATAACTTTTTATGGGGAGGTGCCACGGCCTCTTATCAATGTGAAGGTGCTTGGAATGTGGATGGCAAGGCAGAATCGATGTGGGACTACTACTTGCACGAAGCAGGTCTTGAGAATGGCGATGTAGCGAGCGATCACTACCATCGCTACGAGGAAGACATTCGGATGATGAAAGAAGGCGGGCAAAATTCGTATCGTTTTTCCTTATCTTGGCCGCGAATTATAAAAAACAGGCAAGGTGACATCAACTTAAAAGGGATCGAATTTTACCAACACTTGCTAGATACGTGTAAAAAATATGATATTGAGCCGTTTGTGACACTTTATCATTGGGATTTACCACAATATTGGGAAGAAACTGGTGGCTGGTTGGATCACGACGTTTGTGCCGCATTCGAGCATTATGCCAAGGTTTGTTATGACCATTTTGGTGATAAAATCACGAATTGGACTACGTTTAACGAGCCAAAATGGTTTGTTGCTAACGGATATAAAATCGGCAACTATCCGCCCGGCTATCAAGATACGCAAAAAACGATGATTGCGGCTTATAATGTGATGTACGCGAGTGCTTTAGGCGTCAAGGCTTTTAAAGAAGGCAACTATCCTGGGCAAATCGGCATTGTCCACAGCTACACGCCGGTGAACGGTGTCGATGAAAGTATCGAAACAAAAATTGCAATGCGCTACGCTGATAACTATTGCAACAACTGGATTCTCGACACAGCCGCACTTGGCGAATTCCCGGTCGATCTCATTGCCGAGCTAGCAAAATCGCACGACATCAGCTTTATGAAAACCGACGAACTACAAACAATTAAACAAAACACTGTCGACTTCATCGGCTTAAATTACTATTCGCGCACGCTCGTTAAACCATACACTGGCGGCGAAACCCAGCTACAATTTAACCACAGCGGTAAAAAAGGCGAAAGTAAAGTTCTCATCAAAAACTGGTTCGAACAAGTGAAAGATCCTGCCAACGAAACAACCGAATGGGACACAGAAATTTATCCAAAAGGCTTACAAGATGGCTTAATCGAAGCTTACGAACGCTATCAATTACCACTTTATGTGACAGAAAACGGCATTGGGGTTCGCGAAGACGTTTCTGTGCCACAAGTAGATGATGCCTACCGTATCGCCTTTATGAATGACCATATTAACGCCATTTTCAACGCAATTGATGCTGGTTGTGACGTTCGTGGCTACTACGCTTGGTCCCCGTTCGACCTTTACTCTTGGAAAAATGGAGTTGAAAAGCGTTACGGACTTGTAGCAGTTGATTTCGAAAACAACCAAATCAGAAAACCAAAAGCTTCCTACTACTGGTTCAAAGAAATGATTGAAAGTCAGGGAAAACTCATCAAACGAAGAGAATTTTAAAAAAAGGAGCAGAAAAATGAAAAATATCATGTTAGTTTGCAATGCTGGTATGTCCACAGGAATGCTTGCGAAAAAAATCGAAGCCGCTTCTGGCAATACATTAAACGTCACTGCTTATAGTGAATCCGAGTATACCGATTATTTGGAGGGTGTCGATCTCGTTCTTATCGGCCCTCAAATCCGTTTCCTTATGCCACAAATTAAACAGGCCGTCAGCGTCCCAGTCCATGCCATTTCACCAGTAAAATACGGCATCATGGACGGCAAAGGGGTTTACGAAGACATCCAGAAATTAATAGGAGGATAAAAACATGCGATTTAATACCATTAGCGAAAAAATGGATCAATATATTTCCCCGCTGGCTAACAAACTTAGCCAGCAACGCCATTTGAAAGCAACCAGAGATGCCTTTATGTCCATGCTACCAATAACATTGTTTGGTTCGATTCCGATTATTTTGAAAGCGGCTCCAGTAACTGATAATACAACAAATGGCTTCCTGCTTGCCTGGGCTAACTTTGCCGAAAAATATGATTTAATCCTAAACTGGATTAGCGGAATCACACTTGGCGCCATGTCGTTATATATTTGCGTCGGTATCACGTATTATTTATGCAAACACTATCACGAAGATTTCTTACGCCCACTCATGTTTTCTATCGCCGGTTTCTTTATGCTCGTACTTAATCCAATCAAAATGGGTTGGGACGGCAAAGAAGTCGACATTAGTTTCCTTGATGGACGCGGAATATTACTCTCGATTTTCGTCGCCATCGTTACCGTAGAAGGCTATCACTGGATGCGTAAGAAAAATGTCGGTCGAATAACCATGCCCGATAGCGTCCCAGCCTCACTATCCGAGACATTCGCAGCCTTAGTTCCTGGTATTATTTTAATGACTTTTTTCTCGATTATCTTTATCATTTTCAACCTACTAGACACAACTGCCATCCAATTCTTGTATGAAAAAATGGCGCCGAGTTTCAAAGCGGCCGATAGCTTACCATTCACGATTCTAAGTATTTTCCTAGTTCACCTATTCTGGTTCTTCGGTGTGCACGATGCCGCACTTGCCGGAATTCTAGGCCCAATTCGTGACGGAAACCTTTCAATCAACGCCGCTGAAAAAATGGCTGGTCAAGATTTGACGAATATTTTCACGACACCATTCTGGACATATTTCGTTATCATTGGTGGTTCTGGTTCCGTTCTCGCACTTGCCTTTTTAATGATGCGCTCTAAGTCCAAACAACTAAGCACCGTCGGGAAAGTCGGCTTCTTACCTTCCATATTCGGAATTTCTGAGCCGCTAATTTTCGGAACACCACTAATGCTGAATCCGATTTTCTTCTTTCCGTTCATTTTCACATCCGTATTCAATGGTGTCATCACGTATCTTTGTATGTATTTCGGGATTGTTGGAAAAACGTTCGCCGTCTTCTCTTGGCAAATGCCCGCACCAATTGGAGCATTTCTATCCACCATGGACTGGCGAGCCATCGTTCTCGTATTCATCCTGATTTTCTTAAACGGTCTGATGTACTACCCATTCCTAAAAGTGTATGAGAAAAATCTTGTCGCTTTAGAAAAAGAAGCCGAAGAAGAAAACATTGCTGCTAATTAATAGCCACTTAAATAGAGATTGGGACAAAAAACTCGTCTCTTTCTCTATTTGGTGTTGTATAATAACAATAGGTTAAGGGAGAATTAGGGGGGATAAAATGACTATTTCAGAAAGGCAACGTTCATTGTTAGAAAAGCTTAACGACAGCCAAAAGACAGTAACAGCAAAAGCACTTTCAGAAATGTTAGGCGTTTCTTCCAAAACTGTGCGAAATGACATTATGCAAATTAACCAGTCATTTAGTTCCACAATCATCACATCAAAAGCTGGAAAAGGTTATTTTTTGACACCAAACGAGCAACTTTTACAAATGAATCTAACTAAAAATAACGAAAACCTACATTTTGAATTATTACGCCATATTATCGAACAAGATCATACGAATTTCTATGATTTAGCCGACCAATTTTTTATTAGTGAATCGACGTTATCTCGTATTATTAAAGAGCTCAACGCGGCTATCGCTGAAAAAGATGAGTCGCTTTGTATTATTAGAAAAAACAACGAGCTCATAACGGAGGGCGGTGAAGAAGAAAAGCGCCGCATCTTCAACCTGTTCCTCAATCAGGAAATCGAAAACCATCAATTAAGCCTAGATAAATACGCCGATTACTTCGATTATTGCAATCTAAAACAACTTTCTGAGCTTATTATTGCGTACCACAAAAAGAACGAATTTTTCATGAATGATTTTTCGACAATTTCGTTCATCTTGCATATCGCTGTTTTAATTGAGCGAATCAGTATGGGCAGCTATATAGAACGAACCGCTTTACTTGAGCAAGATAAAACTAGCCTTGAAATGGCAGAACAGCTAGCAGAAACGTTAGAAGCCGAACTACAAATCAATATTCCAACACAAGAACTAAGCTATATCGCCCGGCTTTATTCCGGCAAATTAGTGACAACTTCCACCATTGACGCGCAAGTTTTTGGCAGCGTTGTCACTCGGCTCCTTGAAGCAGTGGACCAAAATTTCCATATCGACTTTTCAGCTGACGAAAAAATAGCCACCTATCTAGTGGCCCATATATCAGCCCTATACAAAAGAGCCTATCACAAACAATATTTAACCAACCCGCTCACTGAAGAATTAAAAAACAAATTTCCGTTTATCTACAATGTCAGTGTTTATGCCTCTGCCTTTATTCAAAAAGAGCTCGCAATCACTTTCCCAGATGACGAAATTGCGTATATCGCGTTACACTTTCTGTCCGCTTCGGAAACAATCAATCACGGCAAAAAGAGAAAGATACTCTTAGTTACCCCATACGGCGCAGGCAGTCAACGCTTAATTCATAATCAACTAAAGAAAATACCTGATTTTTCGATTGATTTACTCGTTTCCCAGTCCATTTTCGACATAAAACAGTTCACCTTAGACAAAGAAATTCACTTGATTTTAACCGCCGAGCCATTAAACCTAACAACCGACATCCCAGTCTATCACTACGATTTGCTTTTAGCAGAGAGCGATTTGCAAAAAATCAAACACATTTTAGAAAAAAAGCCAAAAACCGAATCGATTTCCAGAAAATTTTTCAAAAAAGAACTGTTCTTTCCAAAGCAAAACTTCAAATCAAAAGAAGAAACCATCACCTTTCTTTGCGAGCAATTAACTGCATTTGACTACTGCGAACCCGATTACGTAGCAAAAGTATTCGAGCGCGAACAATTATCGAGCACCTGTTACGGCAACTACTACGCCATCCCGCATGCCATCCAGCGAAGCGCGAAGAAAAATGCCGTCGCCGTATGCTCACTTGATAAACCAATCGACTGGGGCGGAAATCGCGTCAAACTCGTCCTCCTACTCACTATGAAAGAAGAACGCGACAACTCTTTTGAAGAATTATTCGGCCAACTAGTAACCATCTTAAACGAACGCAGCTTCGTCAAAAAACTAGCCAAACAAGAAGATTTCCAGCAATTTATCGAACTTTGCGAACAAAAAACCCTAGATTCTTAAACAATCTAGGGTTTTCTAATCCGATCAATTCCAAAAACAACAATCGGCAAATAATTAAAAAAGAAACTAATCCGCTGACAAAAACCAATTTTATCTAAAACCGGCAAGTGATTCACCGCTGGAATCCGCGCAAGTCCATAAATACTAGCAGATAGTAAACTAACGATTAATAGCACAAGATAAACATTGCTGAGCGTCTTCTCGCCAGTTTTCCGGTACAGAATGACCAGAAACAACGGAAAAATCAAAAATCCCGCATAACCAAGCCCCGAGCCAATATTATGCACCCAAGTCGAAAACGTCCAACTCGCCTGCTCCGTATCAATACTAAACAGCCCCGTAAAAATACAATCGCCAACTCCATACAATCCAATCGCTGAAGCAAGCAAAATCGCCAAAGTCCGCGAAGTTTTAACAACGCTCTGATAAATCGCCGGTAAAGCGAGCACAAAGAACACCCCAGACACCACCGACCAAACCAAAAAAGCCCCTCGAACCGGACTAGCCACATCCCCAAACACACTCATAACCCGCGTCATTTGGTTTAATTCTGGGTAAAAGATTCCAAGTATGTAAGGCGTTAGAAAATCACTCAAAACGCCGAGTAATAAAAAGTAAAAACCGTATTTTTTTAGAAATTTCATTTGGATCCTCCTTTTATTTAGGGTATATTAGTGTAATTTCAACTCCATATTAATTATACAAATCTATCCCCATCTAATCTAGTTTAAACTTTCTATGACTAAATAATAGCCGAAATCAAATAAAAAGCCGAAAAAAATATTTTTCCAGCTTTTCCTAAATTTAACACGATTATCTTTTTATACGCCCAGCAATGAAAACTAATCAATCCAATGTAAACCCTTGTTTCTTCAAGAATCCCGCTATTTCTGGTCTTCGTATTTCTTCAAAAAACTCTACATTCTTGTCTCCCCATGAAGTTTGATGCTGATTTTTTTCACGTAAAGCATAATATTCTTTGGTCAATTCCTCATACGCTTTTAAATCCGTAAATTGTTCATGTGGATACTGATTTTCTCCTACTTGATTTTCTAGTAATAGCCGTGGTTTTACTTGATTTTTATATTCTGGAACGCCTACAGTTAATCCGAAAACAGGTATCGTAAATGGTGGTAAGTTTAGCAAATTAGCCACTTTTTCAATATCATTTCTTATTCCACCGATATAACAGATTCCTAAATCAAGAGACTCAGCAGCAATAACCATATTTTGAGCTGCAATTGTAGCATCTATCACCGATACGAGTAACGATTCCATATTTCTCAAACCATCTAAAGTTCGATTATTCTCCAGTAAAAGTTTTGATTGTCGGTATAAATCACCTACAAACACATAAAAGGTTCCCGTTTGATTTACATAAGAAGCACTATTCGTAATTTCAGCTAGTTCCTTTCTTAGTTTTTCATCTGTGATTTCTAAAATAGAAAAAGATTGTACAAAATGCGAACTAGATGCACTTCTCGCAGCTGATAATAAATGTTGTTTGGTTTCATCTGATAATCTTTCATTTTTAAATTCTCTTACTGAAACATGTTTAACTAATTGTTGAATTGTTGCATTCATAGCATAACCCCCAAATTGAATTTATATTGTAAATAAAGTATAATCTATCTGCACTATCATTTGAAATGCGTAAATCGTATGCCGGTATCATTATTTTTGATATCAGAAGGAGGAAATTATGGATATTGAAAACATGAAAGCATTTAATAAAGTAGCTGAACTAAAGAGTATTTCTGCAGCAGCAAATGAACTGCATCATTTACAGTCTAATATGTCCAATAAAATAAAAAATATCGAAAAACAGTTCCAAACTCAACTTTTCTTCCGGCACTCGAATGGTGTGGAATTGACTAAAGAGGGCGAAAAAATCTATCAACAATTCAAAAAAATGATTTTATTATGGGAGGAAACGATTGATATTATCAATAATGAAGAAGAAACTATCTCAATCGGTATTACGCAATCTTCTTTGCCTATGGAATTTAACACAATCATTAAAGAGTTCTATCAACAGTTTCCAAATAAAAAATTATCTATCGTTAGCGGAAGTACAAGTGAATTAATACCAAAAATAGCTAACAGAGAACTAACCATCGCTTATGTCGCTGAACTCGAAAAAGAAAATTTATTTCAAGATAGCCAAATCATCTCACAAACGCTCTCATGGGATAAACTAGTTTTCGCAGGCAACACAGCTGGAAAATCAGTCCAAAAAATATTAGCGGAAGAACGATTATACGTCTTCAGCAAACAATGTTATTCATACCGGGCCCTAGCTGCTCTCATTAACGATTTTAATATTCCAAATGTTTCTTTATCAGAGATTAATATTCCTGAAACACTTGTTGAAATCTGCAACAATGAACTTGGTATTGGAATTATTCCTGAAAGCATCGCACTAAACTACCATTTTCTAAACTATGAAACATTACCCGCAGAATATGTAGCGCTTCGAAAAACCTTAATTTATCATGCAGATCATACAATTTCAACTGGTGAAAAATGGCTTATCGAAAAAAGTAAACCAGCTTTCAAAAGTTAAGTTGTTGATTACCACACTTTCAAGCGGCTAGTTATTTATGATAAGGCTCCCCCCGAACAATCCGAAATGCCCGGTAAACCTGCTCCACCAGCACCAATCTCATCAACTGATGCGGCAACGTTAACCTCCCAAACGAAATCCGCTCATTACTCCGCTTCAACACCGCCTCACTAAGCCCCAGCGATCCACCAATCACAAACGTCACCTTACTCTTCCCATAAGTCGCTAGTTTATCTAAATCAGCCGCAAATTCTTCACTCGACTTCATTTTGCCATCAATCGCCAGCGCAATCACATGGGCATCGTCCGGAATCTTCGCTAAAATCCGCACTCCCTCTTTATCCTTCACTTGTTTCATTTCCGCATCACTCAGCACTTCCGGAGCTTTCTCATCCGGAACTTCAACAATCGTCACTTTCGCATAGGCGCTAAGTCGTTTTAAATATTCAGCGATTCCTTGTACTAAATATTTTTCTTTTAATTTCCCGACCGTTACAATTTGGATATTCATTTATGCCACCCTTATCTTTTTTAATACTTTTATCATACCTCAAAGGACACTTACAACTCTACCAAAAATTATAATTCCCAACAAAAAACACTATTCCCACGAGAGAATAGTGTTTTTAAATCATTTCATTTTATTAATTACTTGAATCAACCACTCTTCTCGCTCCATTACTGCATTTTCATCAGCACCAATCACATCCAAATAATTTTCTGTGTTTGTAACGATAACGGGTGTAATAGTTTCATATCCTGCTTGCTTAATTTCTGCTAAATCAAATGTTAACAGCAAATCTCCAGTCTTAACTTGATCGCCTTGTTTCACTTGTGGATGGAAATAAGTTCCGTTTAAATTAACCGTATCAATCCCTACGTGAATAAGCAATTCTACCCCTTCATCTGACCGCAAGCCAATTGCATGACCTGTTTTAAAGAAAGTAGCAATTTCTCCATTAAAGGGGGCGTAAATCTCTCCAACTTTTGGGTTTACAGCCATTCCTTTGCCCATAATTTCTTCTGCAAATGTCGCATCTGGTACATCTTTTAAAGCAACTGTGGTTCCGATTACTGGGCTTAAAATAGTTGTGTGTTCAATAGAAGAAGCTTTGTTTTGTTTCTTCGCTGTTCCTTTTGTATTTTTAGATGGTGCATCTTCAAATTTCATCAAGAATGTTAAAACGATGGTGATGGTGATTGTAAGTATCATCCCAATGATTAGATAAATAAATTTTGGTCCCATAAATACTGGTAAACTCATTATTCCCGGTAGAACAAACGCATTTCCTGTAACGCCAAAACCTGTCACAAATGCACCACCGATACCTGACCCAATTAAAGCGGCGATAAATGGTTTTTTCAGTCTCAAGTTAACCCCGTACATTGCAGGCTCGGTAATTCCTAAAAATCCAGCAATTGTTGATGATCCCGCAATAGCTTTTAAATCTTTGTTTTTTGTTTTCAAAAATACGGCTAACGCTGCTGCCGCTTGGCCCATGTTCGCCATTAAGAAAACCGGTAATAAATAGTCATGCCCAAGTATAGCGATATTTTGAATCGCAATTGGCATTAAACCGTAGTGCATTCCGACAATCACTAGTAATGGCCTAGTTGCGCCGAGAAGTCCGCCAGCTAAAATTCCACCATGTGCAAATAACCATGTAACACCTTCAGCAAGCCAAATACCTAAATATGATCCCAGTGGTCCAATAACAATTAATTGAATTGGAATAATCAGCATTAATACAATAGTTGGTGTAAATACAATCCCCAGAGAATCCGGCATCCATCTATCTACCCAACGATAAAGATAGCTTAAAATCCAAACGGCTAAAATAATCGGAATAACTGTAGAACTATAATTGATAAAAGGAACTGGGAGACCAAACAAATCTAAACCAGTTGGCCCACCATTCGCAATGGCTTTTGCTCCTTCCATAATAATCGGATACATCATTCCACCAGCTACAGCGACAGCAATAAACTCATTCGTTTTGAAGATTCGAGCTGCTGAAACTGCTAAGAAAAACGGTAAGAAGTAAAATACACAATCTGATATAATTTGTAGCATCGTTACAACACTACTAGTTGGTTCAACCCAGCCAAGTACAGTAACTAATCCTAAAAGACCTTTTAACATTCCGGCCCCAGCAATCGCAGGAACTATTGGCGAGAATATCGTCGAAATTACTTCAAAGAAACGCCCAATGAAATTTCCTTTTTTCTTTTCATCAGTTGTTTCCGTACTATCGCCTTGTTTAAAATCTCCAAGTTTTATTAATTCCTTATAAACTTTAGAAACTTTATTACCAATCACTACTTGAAATTGTCCGCTTTGAATTTGAACATTAATAACGCCTGGTAATTCCTCAATTTTTTCTTTATTCGCTAAATCGATTTTTTTCAAATGAAATCTAAGTCTTGTGTAGCAATGCATGACATCGGTAATATTTTTCTCTCCACCAACAAGGGCAAGTATCTCTTTTGCTAAATCTTGATTATTCATGGTTTTCCTCCAGTTCATTTGTAATAAAAAAGACCCAAATAAAAGATACAACGCCTTAAAATTAAGTGTCCTTATCTTTTATTTAGGTCACGCCTGCCGAACAGTAACGATCCTACAATAAATTATTTTGTTTTTTCTCTAGTAGTAACTCGATGAATGTGCAGTGCAAGATATAATACCTCATCATGATTGACTGTCCATCCCATTGTTTCTTCCAGTAGTTTCTTCACTTTTAAGGCACATTCAAAGGCTTTTGGATATTTACTTTTTACTACATCATAAAGAATTGCTTCTTCCACTATGTCTGATTCTTTTTTCATTTGTCGCAAAATGAAGTAACGCAAATGTGTAATTAAACGCGCATAATTTAATGAATCTTCATCTACTTGAATAAGGTAATGATAGTTAATAATATCTAAAATTTTCGCAACCAAAGTTGTCATTTCAAAAGCTTGTTCTACTTCTGCTGTACCAAATCTAGCATTAACAAAATGCATCGCGATGGGAACAACTTCTTCTTTAGGTAATTCGATATTCGCGCTTTCTTTCATCCAAGCGATAACTGATTCGGCAAATACTACTTCTTCCGGATACATATGACGAATTTCCCATTTTAGCGGATAATCAATTTGGATGCCTTCGTTTACCCGAGTTATTGCGAAATTTATATGATCAGCAAGTGGAATAAGTAAATTATCTGTAATATGAGGACCAAGTTTCTGCTTACCACTTTTCACCAAATGTCCACACAGTTGAATAACCTCTAAAGGAACTTCATCAAAAAAAGCATCCAATTTTCCTTCTGTCGCTTCATCATTCAACACAAATATTTTTTCTATATTAGTTACATCAACCAGGTCTCCTGGAAACTTTTGATAACCAATACCTTTTCCCATCAGAATTTTTTCTACTGTCGGATTTTCAATGACTAAAACAACATTATTATTAAAAACTTTTTTTATTATCATCTTTTATTCCTCTTCAATAGTTTAGTTTATATCTAGGAAAGTTAAGTTATGACAGGCTTTCTCCATTTGAAGTAATGACTTTTTGATACCAATAAAAACTTTGCTTTTTAATTCTGCGCATCTCTTTTAAATCAAAGTTTTCTCGGTCAATATATACAAATCCATAGCGTTTATCCATGCCATTTCGACCACTGACAACATCCATAAAGCTCCATGAACAGTAACCAAGCACAGTTACACCATCATTAAACGCCAATTTCACTTGTTTTATGTGTTCTTTTAAATACATAATTCGGTAATCGTCATTTATTACATCTCCTACTTCTAGTTTATCATATGCGCCCATTCCATTTTCTGTAATTATTAAAGGCAAGTGATATCGTTCATGCAATTCTCGTAACGTTAAACGTAAGCCAACTGGATCAATTTCCCAGCCCCAATCTGTCGCCGTAAGTTGTTGATTTTTTATTACTTGGAAAATGCCAGCCTCTGCTTCTGGTAATAAAGACTCTTTTTGATAACCAATCGGAAATTCTTCTGTTGCCGGAAATGCCTTAACCGCCTCGGAAAAATAATAGTTCACACCAATCATCGTTGGCGGATTTTCTTTCATTAATTGCATATCTCCCGCTTCTATTTCTGGCGCAAAGTCCCGGTCAAGCAAATATTGCCAAAACGGGGCACGGTACTCACCATTACAATGTAAATCCAGTAAGTAATTATGTTTAACGAGCATCGCATCTTGGCTTGCAAGCACATCTTCTGGACTTGAACTCGCTGGGTGAATCATTGAAAATGAAACTGCTGGTCCGATTTTCCCTTTTATCCCAATCTCGTGGAATGTTTTAATCGTTGCAGCTGTTGCAAGGCACATATGATGGTTTGCCTGATATCCAAGTTTCAACTGTTCATGCTGCGTTTTTCCAGTAAGACCCAAACGGCTTGGCATCCGCACTACATGATCCTGTTCATTGATTGTCAACCAATATTTAACACGATCGCCGTATGTTTTAAATAAAAATTCTGCATACGCGCGGTAATCTTCCACACTATTCCTCGATACCCAACCACCATATTCTTCTACTAGCCCTTGCGGATAATCAAAATGATAAATAGTCACAAGCGGTTCAATTCCATACTTACAAAGTTCATCAATTAAATCGTTATAAAAATCGACCCCCTTTTGGTTAATGTTTCCCCGCCCAGTTGGAAAAATCCGCGTCCAAGCAATAGAGAAACGATACACTTTAAGACCTAACTCAGCCATCAAGGCCACGTCTTCTTTCATTCGATGATAATGATCCACCGCAATGGTAAAATCAGTTATTTTCGGGTTTTTAGCCATTACATCAATAACAGATACCCCTTTTCCATCTTCCTGCCAAGCACCTTCCACTTGAAAAGAAGACGTTGAAGCTCCCCACAAAAAATCATTTGGGAATGCTTTATTTTTTCTGAATTCCATATGTACATGCCTCCTAGTCATTTTTTTGTACAAAAAATGACCCGAAACTAGACAAAAGCTAACGAGATTTCTCTCGATAAGTTTCTATCTTATTCCGGGTCATGCCTGATCGAATCAGTAACAATCCTTTAATTAACCATTATGATACAAGATAAAGCGCTTTCTGTCAATAATGATTTTTCTCCACCTGTTTAACAACTTTTTTATTTCATTAATATAGTAGAGCAGCTCAATTATTTTCCGCCCCAAAAACTATTCCACAGGTTATCCCGCCCTTATACACAAGTTATCCCCAAAAATTATCCACATATCCACAAGCCAATTCTCTATTTTGTGTCCGAACGTATATTCTCCACAATATATATGATAGCCAAATTTCACTATCCACAGCTTATCCACAGGTGAAATCGGCATCTAACTATCCAATACCAAAACTCCACTAAACAGCGGAATCCCTTCTCCTACAATCAATCTCGTTAACTAAATATCTATGTAAAGTTATTTTCCTTGTCACATATCCAGCTTATAAAAAGTAAAAATGTGGATAAATGGCTTTCTATCCACATTTTTCTTTTTTTGACCTATATTTTCGCAAAAAATGTGTTTTTTTCAAAAATAAATCTGTGTTTATTGATTAAATTATCAAAATTGTTCTTTTCCACAAGATATTCACTGCTTACACACAGGTTATCCACAGAAGTTATCCACATATCCACAAACCAGTTCTATATTTAGTAGGAGAATTCTTGTTCTCTACCATATCTATATCCGAAAAAAATCCCTATCCACAAGTTTTCCACAGAAAAAAAGCCATCCTCTTTTTCAAGAGAATGGCTTTTGATTATCATGTAGTAGTTTTTGCTGCTTCTAATTTAATATCTGTGGATTTTTCTTTACCGTCACGATAGTATTTCACTTTGACTTTATCGCCAATTTTCACATCGTTACCGTATAGGATTTTGCGTAATGTCATGGAATTTGTTACTTTTTGGCCGTCTAGTTCGACAATTACATCGTATTGTTTCAAGCCAGCTTTATCTGCTGCAGAACCGGATACTACTTGTTGTACCATTGCGCCGTAATCTACGCTATCAGGTAATTTCAAGATATTTTTTTGTTGTGTTTCTGGAATTGTATCAACGTCACGTAAGGATACACCTAGAGATGGACGTTCTACTTCGCCTTTCGTTTCTAGTTGTTCAATGATTGGTTCTACTGTGTTACTTGGAATGGCAAAGCTAATACCTTCTACATTTTCCATCGAAATTTTCATTGAGTTAATACCAATTACTTGGCCTTCAATATTAATTAAAGCTCCACCACTGTTACCAGGATTAATGGCTGCATCTGTTTGGATAACATCTGCTTCCCAGTCTTCTGTTCCGTCGCCATTTGTATCAACTGGTACTGCACGGTTTAGACCAGAAATAATACCTTGTGTTACAGAACCGGAAAATTCTGTTCCAAGTGGGCTACCAATTGCAATTGCTGGTTCGCCAAGTTTTAATGAATCAGAATCGCCGAATGCAGCGACTGTCGTAACATTTTTATCATCAATTTCAAGAACAGCTAAATCGTTCCATTCGTCTGTTCCAAGTAATTTTGCTTCGGATTTTTTACCGTTTGTAAAAGTTACTTCTAATTTATTTGCATCCGCAACAACGTGATTATTTGTTACGATGTAGGCTTTTCCATTTGCTTTTTTATAAATAACACCAGATCCAGAGGAAGCTTCTTGTTCAGAAGTTGTTGTTCCATCAAGGGATGAAGATGATTGGTAATTCAGTACACTCACTACCGCATCTTGCACTTTATCTACTGCTTTTGTTACATCTGATGTTGTATCTACTGAAACTTTTTCTACTTTGGTAGCTTTATTATTTGAGTTTGAAGTTGTATCCGCATTGTCGCCATTATCCCAAGCGACAAAGAAAATAATAAGTCCACCGATAATAACGCCAATAAGTGCTGTTAAAAAGTAACCAATAAAGTGTTTGCCGCGTTTTGGTGGTTCGCCGTTCCCGTTACCACTTCCGCCATTATTCACTCTATTAGGTGGAACTGCCCCGCCACCAGTTGTCCCAGCACGTCTTGGTCCTGGAGCTGGTCTAGCAGGTTCTGGTTCTTTGTTACTTGCTTCTTCAAAAAATGCATTTGTAGAACTTGCCTCGGCTGCATCTTCTGTTGCTCCGGCAAATTTTTCACCTTCTGGGGTCACGCCTTCTACAATAGGAGTTTCTTGGACTGGTTGCGAGCTCTCTTTAGTATGTAAAGTCTCCTCGACCTCTCTTTTCGGCGTGCTTTCTTTCTCGCTGTTTTCATTTAAATTCTTTTCGTTCTCGTCCATGTCTTCCTTCCTCTCTGCAAATTTCGCATTTATATACTTCCATAATAAACCCCAAATATGAAAAAACGATGAAAAAGCTTTAAAAAAACAGTGAAACTCAAATAGTAAAGATGGACGTAGCATTATCAGGATCTGTATCAAAAATTTCTAGTTTACCTCCAACATCAATTCCTTCTGCCATAAGTGTTTGTGTTACGCTCATTCTCGCAAGTTCTTTCATATTGTTGTCTTTACTAAGATGTCCCAAATAAATTCGTTTTGTTTGATCGGTAATAACTTCACTCATTGCTATCGCTGCATCTTCATTGCTCACGTGTCCCTCGTCGCCAAGAATTCTACGTTTTACATTCCATGGATAGCGTCCCATTCGTAGCATTTCTACATCATGATTACTTTCAAAAAGATAAGCATCAGCCCCCGCAATATGTCCTTTCATTCGGTCGCTCACATAGCCTGTGTCTGTTATCATTACAAATTTTTTATTCCCTTTATGAAATATGTAAAACATCGGCTCAATCGCATCATGAGAGACTCCAAAGGATTCCACTTGCATGCTACCAAAGGATTTTACTGTTTCCATATCAAATTGGAATTTTTGTTCTGAAGAGACTTCACCAATCATATTATCCATTGCTTTCCATGTTTTCGCATTGGCATAAATAGGGAGTTTGTACTTCCGAGCAAGCACCCCAAGGCCTTTAATATGGTCTGAATGTTCGTGAGTAATTAGAATCGCGTCTAAATCGTTCATATCTCGACCAACTTGCGCGAATAGTCCTTCCATTTTCTTGCCACTCAAACCACAGTCAATCAGAATTTTTTGATCTCCTGTTTCGACAAGTGTGGCATTGCCTGAACTTCCACTGGCTAATATACTAAATCGGATTTGATCCGTATCTTTTTCTGTTAAAATTTTATTTGCGAACATTTTTTATCCCCCTAAAGGCTTATATATCTTTCATTGTAACGCTAATTCGCCAAAATTGCATGCGCTATCGTTTGAAAAAGCCAACCTAATTTTTTGCGATAATTAGGTTGACTTCTTTTTTATTTGGCTTTTTGGCGGCTTGATAATTCCGCACCAGGTTCGGTTGTTGATTTATTTTCTGATTGATTAATCACTTGTTCGTCTTTGGCATTTACGAGGACGTAGTTAGTTTCACCCGAATGTTTCACTTCAAAGCACCAAACAGGGAAGTATACATTTCCTGAAGGTAGCTGTACTGTCGTGTAATAGCCAAATGTTGCAGAAACCACATCGCTGTCTTGCTTCAATTCTCCGTGCTGATAAACTGCTTCTAGTGCATCTGTTGCAGACATTAAGTTAGTTTTATCTTTTAAATCATCTTGCTTCGACATCCAAGTTTGTTCATATGAAATTACTCGGTCATCTTGATCTAAATAAAAAGTAATTTGGCCCGCTTCATCAAACAGAACCATGTTGTTATTAATTAATTGATTAAAAGTAAGTGTCCGCGCGTCCTTATCATAATTCCAAAATTGGTAAGACTCCCCGCGATAAACACTTGATTCCATAAATTTTTGAAATTCTGGATTGGCCCCTTTTTTGCCAGCTTTTACTGGATTTTGTAGGACAGAATAGATTTGTTTATTGTTATCTTTCAGTGTAATTGCCTGTCCTGTAAAGTTGCTTACATCTTTTGTTGTAAATGCCGCTCGTTCTGTAGTGAAAATGGAACCGCTCGTAGGTTTGGTCGACAAATCCGGATGGGAAATATTATCTGCTTTTAATCGTTCTTCTAGCGTCTCATTTCCGAGTGTATCTGGGTCATCCGATAACTGCTTGTTGAAAAATATTACTGCTAAAAAGACATTAAGAATAAGGAGAGTCACAATAAAAATCATTTGTGTTTTACGCCAATCCATTTTTATTCACCCGCCTTTTCTGCATCTGGTTGGAAGACGAACCATTTGTCATGATACTTATACAGCCATGTTGGTTCTAAAGTCACTAGCCGATTCATCCCAGAAGATTCGCTTCTAGTCATATGATAGCCGGGAACAATATCTTCAATTTCTTCTACTTTGATGTTAGGATTTTGAGCCAGAGCGCTATAGACAGAATAAGAAGATTGTAGCGTTACTTCTTTTTTCTCCCCCGGTACATCTGTATCTAATCGGAAAAATGGTCTCATATATTTATAAACCGCTTCAAGTCCTTCTGTTACAGAGATGTCCGCCATGCCATTCTCATTATAAACTTGTAAATTATCGATGAATAAACTGAAATTAGTCGTTGCACTTTCCGCGGCATAACCTGTGAAATAGTAAGCACCATCACCAGTCCATCCAGCGTGATCGTTCACAAAGTTAAAACTATCTTGAATAAGTCCAGCTCGTTTGACACTGCTAAGATCTTCTGGATTCGTACGTTCTTGAGATGGGTTTACATATTCTAATACTTTATTATCTGTATCCATTTCAATGACACTGGAGCCATCTGTGTAGGTGTTTCCCTCACTTTTAACTGTGCCAGAATCTTGGAACAGCGCGGAAGTGAATAAATTAATTTCAAGCGAATCAATAATATATTTTTTGCGATCTAGTTTTGTTTTTTCAAAGCTTAGGAAAAGATTGCGTTTGTTTGAAATTAGCTTATCATTTTGAGTCAGCTTGCTTTCATTCTTTTTAACAATTTTTTCGATTTTATCGATGTCTTTATTTTGAAGTGAGCTTTGGTAAATATTTTCTTGATCGTCATTTGTGAAATAAACCGAGTGTAGTCCTGTATCTGTATTATTAACATCAAATACAATTCGATTAAAGAATGCTGATTCAAGCCCTTCTCCTTGTATTTGAAAAATTTGAGCAAAAATAGAGAACGGGATATTACTCGGGAAAATAATCTCGATAGTTCCATTTTTATGGATTAATTTCTCATAGTCTTCACTACTTTTTTTATTAGCTAATACCACTTCTGAGAAACTGAAGGCTTTCCCTTGTGCCATTAGCTCGTTTAATAAATCAGCATCTAGGCTTTGGTAATTATTTTCATTTGCATTAACAGCTAGCTTGTATGGTTTGAATACTTGTGAAGTTGTCATTGTTTTATCAATGGTTGTTTTTTCCACTTCTTTTACATTAATTGCTTCGTAATCAGGTTGTCCCTTCCAAATAAAGTAGCTTAGGACGATGCTGAGTACGACTAAAATGGTTAGTACAAATGAGCGAAATCCTGTTTTTTTCATCATTCCCAATCATCCTCCGGTAAGTCACTGTATGGCAGGGTGAATTTAATTATGGTCCCTTTGGTTTTATTACGTTCGGCCCAAATTCGGCCGCCATGTGCTTCGATAACTTCTCGAGCGATGGCAAGTCCTAACCCTGTTCCTCCCATTTCCCGCGAGCGTGCTTTATCTACACGGAAGAATCGGTCGAATACATTTGCTAAATCTTCATCTGGTACGCCTAAACCTTCATCGGCAATGCTCACTTCAATTTCATCTTCAAACTTCTTCAGATAGAAAGAGATGCGGCCGCCATCTGGTGAATACTTGTTGGCGTTAGAGATAATATTATCCAGCACTTGCATGACTTTATCTTCATCAATTTCGATAATAACTGGTTCTCTTGGAATGTGGCGTTTGAACATGATTGTTTCTTTTTTCATCATTTCAAAACGGTCAATAATATGGTTAAAGAAATCCGTAAAGTTCACGAAGCTTTTTTCGAGTTGTTCTCTACCGCCGTCCATTCTGGAAAGTTTGAGCAGATCATTAACGAGACGAATCATCCGCTCAGTCTCATTCTGCGTTACTTCAAGGAAGCGTGGGGCGATTTCTTTATCTTCCCATGCGCCGTCGCTTAATGCTTCTAAATAACTGTGCATACTTGTAAGTGGGGTTCTAAGTTCATGCGATACGTTGGATACGAAGTCGCGACGTTCTTGGTCCACTTTTTCTTGATCGGTAATATCATGAAGTACGGCGATTACGCCATTGTTAAAACCTGTTTCTCTTTGGATAACCGAGAAATTGGCGCGAAGTACATAAGGTTTGTCGAAAGTACTGCGGTCCATAGTTAGCGAACCATCCACTTCCATCAAATCTTCAAATTGGTATGTGTCTCCTATATCTAAAACATCAATAATAGAGCGCCCATTCGCACTTTCATGTTTCACGCGCAGCATTTTTTCTGCGGGCGTATTAATGAGAATTACTTTCCCGCGTCGGTCTGTTGCAATTACGCCATCAGTCATATATGCGAGTACGGAGGAAAGTTTGCGTCGCTCCCCTTCTGTCATCGCTTGAGCTTCTTGGACTCGTTTCGTTAACGTATTAAAAGAATCCGCTAATTCACCAATTTCATCGACACCGTATACTTTAACTTTACGACTGTAATTCCCGCGAGCCATCGCATAAGCTTGCCGTTTCATTTCAACAATTGGTTTTGTAATCGTTCTTGATAGCAAGATTCCGAGTACAGCGGTAATAATCATCGCAATCAAAGTACCTGTGATGAAAATATTTGTAATATCATCTACTTGTTTATAGACACTTTCGATATCGGCGACAAGATAAATAGCCCCTATCACTTTGCCTTTATTTTTGATGGAGGATACGTTCACCCAAACGCGGTTATTTTTATTCGATTCGTCTTTATAGATTTTGTCCTCAGAAGTCGTTCCAAGTGACAGCGTTCTTTTCACAAGGGGGTCATTGCTTTTTTGACCAACAATTCCTTGATTATTTAAATTAGATGTACCGAGAATTTTTCCTTTATCATCTACTATTCTAACTTCGATTAAATTGCTGCTTGCACGAGAAAAGTCGACCAAAAGTTCTCTAATATCATTTTGTAACTTTACGGAGTTATCGCTATTTTTAATAATTTCTTCTCTAGCGTTGTAATCCAAAAGCGTAATACTATTCGTAATAGAATCTTGAAAATTCTTCTCCAGTTGTCCTTCCAGCTCACGTACAAAATACGCGCCGATTACTTGCATTGCAACAATAATTAGCAGCAAATACATAATAACTAACTTAAATTGTACAGACTGAAAAAATCTCATTTTATGCATAAGTCTTTCTACTCCTATTCGGGGTAATATATTTAAATTAGTATACCATATGTTATGGGGTAGACGTATGGATTTTCCTGTTAATTGGGTCAATTTATTTATAAAAATAGTAGTTACATATGCGAAAATACCCAAAAAAAGTGGTCACCGATTTTTTCACTTCGGCGACCACTTCTTGTTATTTATTCTTGTTCTGGATTACGTAAATAATAGCCAACTCCGCGTCTTGTTACTAACCACGCTGGATGACTTGGGTTGTCCTCAATTTTTTCACGTAAGCGACGAACGGTAACGTCAACAGTACGAACATCACCGAAGTAATCATAGCCCCAAACGGTTTGAAGTAAATGTTCACGTGTCATAACTTGTCCCATATGTTTCGCTAAGTAGTGTAGTAATTCGAATTCACGGTGCGTTAATTCGATAGTTTCTCCACGTTTAGAAGCCACATATGCGTCTGGATGAATAATAAGAGAACCAATCTCTAGTTCGCTATTTTCTTCTTCCTCGGCTGCGTTTGAGCTTACTTGGCTGTGACGGCGCAAGTTGGCTTTCACACGAGCAATTAATTCACGATTACTGAATGGTTTCGTTACATAGTCATCTGCACCAAGTTCTAGTCCGATAACTTTGTCAATTTCGGAATCTTTCGCTGTTACCATAATTATTGGCATATCATATTTTTTACGAACTTCACGACATACCTCGATACCATCACGACCTGGAAGCATAATATCGAGTAAAATCAAATCTGGCTGAACCTCTTCTACAAGTTCTAACGCTTCATCGCCATCATAGGCGCAGTATACATCAAAGCCTTCTTTATTTAGATTAAACTTAACTATATCCGCAATCGGTTTTTCGTCATCTACTACAAGAATTTTCTTTTCTGCCATTTTTTTACAGTCCTCTCATTCCTGGATTTCGCCGGCTATAACCGGGACAGATAATTCAATGCTTAAAACTCTCACTAAATGCTTTAAATTCCGGCTTGTCTTTGTAAAACAACATGCTAGGAATAGACTTACTAACTAAGTATAACACATCCCATTAATTATCTGAATTATTACAAGCGATTTTCTCATAAAACTGGGTAAATGACTATTTCTGAGTGACTTTATCAAACAGATGCAATTTGGAAATTCGAGCAACTGCTTCTTCCAAACGCTCTTCATCCATTAAAAGACCAACACGGACATATCCTTCACCAAATTCGCCAAAGCCGCTGCCATCTGCAACCGCAACACTCACCTCTTCTAGTAGATAATCGGCAAATTCGCTACTAGTAAAATTTTCAGGAACTGGCATCCAAGCAAAAAACGAACCTGCCGGCGCAACAGCATCCCAACCAATCTTCTTACAAGCGGAAATAAAGGCATCCCTGCGACTTTCATAACGAGCCGTTAATTCTTGCACACAAGTCTGATCTCCTGTTAAAGCTTCTATTGCAGCGTCTTGAATCCCCGGGAAAAGACTTACATACATATGATCTTGAATAAGATTAATTGCTTCGATAACTTCACTGTTCCCAACTGCAAAACCAACACGCCACCCGGCCATATTATATGTTTTCGAAAGTGTATAAAGTTCAATTCCAACTTCTTTCGCACCGTTCGTTTCTAAAAAACTAATTGGCTTTTTACCATCAAAACCAATACCGCCATATGCAAAATCGTGCGCAACAACCACATTATGTTCTTTAGCAAAAGTGACTGTTTCTTCAAAGAAATCACTTGTGGCCACTGCGCCAGTTGGATTATTAGGATAGTTTAAATACATAAGTTCTGCTTTTTCCGCCACTTCAACAGGAATCTTAGTAAAATCTGGTAAAAAGGCATTTTCAGCCATAAGTGGCATTTTTTCAAATTGAACTTCGCCTAACACTACTCCTGACAAATAATCAGGATAACCTGGATCAGGTAAAAGCATGGTATCACCCGGATCCATCAAACACATCGGCAGCTCCACTAAGCCTGTTTTTGTACCAAACAAAATAGCTACTTCCGTATTTGGATCAATCGTTACATTATATTCACGCGCGTAAAAATCCGCAGCGGCTTGTTTTAGTTCATGCTTTCCTCGAAATAAAGAATATTTATGGTTAAGTGGTTTTTCTGAAGCTGTTTTCATCGCTTCCACAATATGTTTGGGTGTTGGCTGGTCTGGGTTTCCTTGCCCTAAGTTAATGACATCATGCCCTTCTGCCACCTTTTTTCCAACTTTTTCTACAAGGCTAGAGAAAAACTGATCTGGTAAATTTTGTAAGCGTTTGGAAATTTTCATTTTACACCCGTCCTTTTTAAGTTTCATTGATTAAAATAGTAAAGTTTTCTGAAGTATTTGTCCAGTATGATTTTTTTAAACTTAAAAAAGCATTGACAAATTAAGGTAATATGCGTATATTTTTAACTAACAGGTTTTTCTAAAATATTTTCTCTTATCGAGAGCGGCAGAGGGACTGGCCCGATGAAGCCCGGCAACCTAACTTTATGTAAGCGTAAAGTGAAGGTGCTAATTCCAGCAAAATGGTGTATTCCGTTTTGGTAGATAAGAGGAGCTGGATATGTTCGACTTTCCACTTCTCTATTCTAAATAGAGAAGTTTTTTATTGTTTCCATGAATAAATCTGGATAATCACTCAACATACTAGGGAGGAAAAAAGATGAGAAAATTAACAAAAGGGTTAGGAATTTTACTTGCATCAAGCCTTGTTTTAGGATTAGCAGCATGTGGAGGAGGCAGTGACGACAAAGCCTTAAGCACAGAAAAAATTACAATTGGAACAACAGCAGGACCTCACCAACAAATCGCTGAGGAAGTTCAAAAATTAGCGAAAAAAGACGGTCTTGAAATCAAAATCAAAACATTTGATGATTATAATACACCAAATACAGCTTTAAACGATGGGGATTTGGATGCAAATAACTACCAAACAATTCCATTTTTGGAGCAACAAAAGAAAGATAAAGGCTACAAATTAGACGTTGCTTTTAAAACAGTAGCGTTCCCAATGGGCATTTACTCCAACGATATTAAAGACTTGAAAAATCTTAAAAAAGGCGACAAAATTGCCGTTCCAAATGATCCAAGTAACGAATACCGCGGTTTAAAACTGTTTGAAGATGCTGGCGTTATTAAATTAAAAGATGGCGTGGAAGAAAAAGCAACGAAAAAAGACATTGCCGAAAATCCGCTTGACCTTGAAATCGTGGAACTAGAAGCTTCTCAAATCCCTGCACAATTAGATGAAGTTGCAGCCGCAGCTATCAACACTAACTTTGCAATGGGCGCTGGACTTTCTATTAATAAAGATGCTATTTACCATGAACCAACAAAAGACAATCCATATCCAAATGTTTTCGTTGTTCGTACTGCCAACAAAGACGATGAAGTCGTAAAAACTTTAGAAAAATATTACCATTCAGATGAAGTAAAAGCATTTATTGAAAAAGAATTTAATGGGTCTGTAGTACCTGCATTCTAGGGAGTTGTTTTATTTTGATCGAATTACATCAAGTTTCAAAGTCATTTAACGTAAATGGAAAAACCGTAGAAGCCGTCAAAAATGTTTCTATTACAGTCGAAAAAGGAGAAATTTTCGGTGTCGTTGGTTATAGTGGCGCTGGGAAAAGTACCCTTGTTCGTTGCATCAACCTGCTTGAACGTCCAGATGCCGGCCAAGTTGTGATTGATGGGAAGAACTTATCTACCCTATCAAGCAAAGAACTTCGTGTCGCTCGCCGGAAAATCGGCATGATTTTCCAAGGATATAACCTACTAAAAACCGCAACTGTCTATGATAACATTGCCAAACCATTAAAATTAGAAGGCGTTCCAAAAGACGAAATCGAGACACGTGTAAATAAATACTTATCGATTGTTGGCTTAGAGGATAAACGAAACAACTATCCAAGCCAACTTTCTGGCGGTCAAAAACAGCGTGTGGCGATTGCTCGTGCTCTAGCGCATGAACCAGAAATTCTCTTAAGCGATGAAGCAACAAGTGCTTTGGACCCTGAAACAACAGAAGCAATTTTGCAACTGTTACTTAAAATTAATGCGGAACTCGGCATTACGATTTTCTTAATTACACATGAACTTGATGTCATTCAACGTATTTGTGACCGAGTCGCTGTAATGGAAAATGGTCATTTAGTGGAACAAGGTACGGTTCTTGATATTTTCACGAAAGCAAAACACGCGACAACCAAGCGCTTTGTTGGGTCGGAAGCTAGTTTCGATATCCCGCAAGATTTGCTTGAAAAATATGTTGCAACCGGGAAATTGGTTTCCCTTCATTTTATTGGAGACGAAGCGGACGAACCCGCTCTCGCTCTTGTATCACGCAAATTCGACGTTCTCCCAAGCATTTTAGCTGGCGGAATCGATCATTTGAAAAACGGAACACTTGGAAAACTGCTCGTTCATTTAAAAGGGGACGAAGTTGAATACAGTAAAGCTATTTCTTATTTGAAAGAATCTGGAGTCGTTGTTGAGGAGGTCGAGTTACTATGAGTTTGTTTTTTGAAGAATGGGGCCCGATACTTTGGCAAGGATTTCTAGAAACGCTGACAATGACTGGGATTACACTCGTGATTTCGCTTGCGATTGGTTTACCACTTGGTGTATTTTTAACATTAACGCGCAAAGGTGGTCAATCAGAAAACCTGGTTGCCTACAGTATTCTAAACTGGGTTATTAATATTTTACGTTCATTACCGTTTATTATTTTGTTATTCTTAATGATTCCTGTAACACGGTTTGTTGTTGGGACTACTATTGGGATTCAAGGGGTTATTATGCCACTTGTCGTATTTACAGCACCTTACATTGCTCGTTTGATGGAATCCGCCCTTTTGGAAGTGGACCGTGGAGTTGTGGAAGCTTATCAAGCAATGGGTATTTCTACACCGAAAATCATTTGGAGTGTCGTTATTCGCGAAGCTCGGTCTGGTATCGTTCTTGGCTTAACTATCGCTACAATCGGACTTATCGGCGCGACAGCAATGGCTGGACTAGTTGGTGCTGGCGGACTCGGAACTATTGCTTATCAATATGGTTTCCAACGTTTTGAGCCAACAGTCATGTATACAACCATCATCATTTTAATTATTATGGTTCAAGCACTACAATCATTCGGAAATTTCTTGTCTAGACGTCTTAAAAAAGATTAATTCACTACTTAGAGCTTGGTGCGAAGTGTTCCAATATGGACTCGTCACCAAGCTTGTGTTATTTTTAAAAGAAAAAGGGAGCGAAGAACATGTGGAAGTTGGCATTATGTCAAACGGATGTAGTTTTTAAATATCCTGATGCAAACTATGCACGGATTGAAAAAGCTATAGTCGAAGCTGCAAAAAATGGGGCCGATATCGCAGTTTTACCAGAAATGTGGAATACAGGTTATGCTTTAAATGAATTAGCTGGAGTTGCTGATTTAAATGGGGAGAGAACAAAAGAATTTTTAGCAACACTTTCTGAAAAGCACCAAATCGCAATTATTGGTGGCTCGGTTTCTATTTCAGAAGGAAACAAATTTTCTAATACAATGTATGCTTTCGACAACTATGGCGGACTACTTTCTTCATATAAGAAGGTTCACTTATTTCAGCTTATGAATGAGCACCTCTACTTAGAGGCTGGAAATGATAAAAATCTATTTCGACTGGACGGCGTTTCTTGCGCTGGTTTCATTTGCTATGATATTAGATTTCCAGAATGGATTCGCAAACATACTTCAGAAGGTTCGGAAGTCATTTTTGTTTCAGCTCAGTGGCCTGCTGAACGAGTTACGCAATGGGAACAACTACTTATTGCGCGCGCTATTGAAAATCAAGCATTTGTCGTTGCAGTCAATCGAGTTGGTGATGATCCCAATAATCATTTCAATGGACACTCGCTTGTGATTGATCCACTTGGAAATATTGTCGCTCATGGCGGTGAAGACGAAGGAAATATTTACGCTGAGATTGACTTAAATCTAGTTGCTGAAACGCGAGGCATTATTCCAGTTTTCACAGATAGACGTCCTGAGCTTTACTAAATACTAAAAGAAGGTGCAAAAAAGTATTTTTTGCACTTTTTCTCATTAAATATACACATTATCAGCAATAAATCGGCAATTTGGTATAATTAATATAGATTTATTTTTGTTAATTTTGATATTATGTATTATAGTTAACAAAAAAGTAAAGGGGTTGCTAATAGTGGATGCATTATTTAATTATAAAGAATTTGTTCGCCTTTCACATGAAGGAAATATTAAATATGAAAAGTTAAAAGTTCCTAAACATACAGATATAGTAAATACTGCCTCTCAAAGAAATAACCATGTTTATTTAATTGTAGAAGGTTTCGTTTCTATTTCTATGAATCCGCAATCTAATAGTATTTATACAGTCCTAGGTAAAGGTTCTTTTGTAAATTACTATAGTTTGTTCCAAGGAAATGTAGATAACTTTCTGTTTACAACCCTTTCTCCATGCATTATTTATAAATATACTTTTAAAGATTTAGAGTATTTTCTTTCCATGTTTCCAGAGAATTTTGGTTTTCAATTTTTCATTATGCGCGATTTGGCTCGACACGCGTTCTTCAAAAGTCTTTTCGCCGAGACCAGTTCGTCTGACAAATTAGAACTTTCCTTTTCTAATATTGGCAAATTACACGGATCACTATATGAAAAAGATAGTGTTATCCTCCCGAAAGAAATGCGAACTAGCACTATCGCCGCTTATAGCAACTTATCAAAAAGTAGTTTTTACAAACAATTGTCCCTTTTAAAGGAACAAGGGACAATTTGGAAAAATGGAAGAGAATGGGTCCTTAGGGATAAGGAACTGTACGATTATGTGAAAGCTAGACAATTTGTTGATTAAAAAAGGCACCTGCGTCGTGGGTGCCTTTTTATTTCTTTTTCTTCTTTTTTAAACCAAAATTTGGCGGATAATTTTTATTCGGGTCAATATTATCTGCATTTTTATATCGTTCATCCAGATTGATATCTTTCCCCGTAAT
The DNA here is from genome assembly GCF_013282665.1 of Listeria monocytogenes. Lineage (GTDB taxonomy): Bacteria > Bacillota > Bacilli > Lactobacillales > Listeriaceae > Listeria > Listeria monocytogenes_C. The sequence goes on along the minus strand of NZ_CP054041.1, from coordinate 1,472,808 downwards.
CCATGCGTATAAATTACAAATAACAACCGGTAGTGCGCCTATAAATATATTAGGTAGTGCCATCGAAGCCACAAACACACCAACAAGAGCACCGCCACGTAAGCCTTCATGCAACACATTTCCCCACAAATCGTTTAGCATCATGCCTACAACAATCCCTGCATATATATTCAGTATGAATCCCACTGTAGGCGTAATGAAAAAACCTTTTATTTTCATTTTATCTTTCTTAAACACAAAATAAAAAGCGCATGATAACGCTACCATAATACTCGTAGCTCTGGAACAATATAAAAATAAATAATTATTATCTAGCAAAGTAATCGAGGCAATCCACACAAAAAATATCGTTGAAATTGCTATTAGACAAGGTACTAAATGAAAATAAATACTATACTCTAACCCATATTTCCAAGGTTTTTTCGTACGGAAAATATACTCAATTCTTAACAACATCCATACGCAAAAGCTAAGGAATGCAACGATTCTTATATCATTAATCAGCTCGACTGAATTCGGAATGGTGATTTTGTCCGGGTTCGGAACTAGATACGTTAATAGCGTGAAAATCATCGCTATAACAATCATTCCTAATACAAGCCGCTTAAACCCTTTCATCGGGAATAAAAATGTCCGCTGATTTTTTTCATTTGTAGTAAAATTTCCGTTGATAGTTAACACTTCCGTTCTGTGGTTTTCGTGGTGGTTTTGAAGTTTGATTATAATCTCAAGATCATTTTCATTTTTTGAACTATCGCATTATCTTCATCTCTATTTATTCTTTTCTTTACTTTAATCCTTTGAATAGATTATAACTTCTTCATAATTGTATCCCAACTATTCTTGTAGAAGCAACTAGTCTATTTTACCATTTTTATATAAATAAACTATTAAAGTATTATTTTTATTGAAATTAAACTTCATTTTCACTCTTTACATAAAAAGCCTATGATTTGATTGGCACTGCCACTAAAAAATGAGAATAAGATAAAAATACCTTCGTTGGATTCATGTAAAATGAAACTAACGGAGGTGTTTCTATAAGTACAAGAATTATGTATCCAGCAGAAATAAAAGAAAAAGCGATCAAAATGAAATTAGCAGGTAAATCTACCAAAGAAATTATGGGAACATTAAACATCAAAAATCCAACACAAGTGAAAACTTGGTGGCGCTGGTATAGAAATGAAGAAACCCATAGGTTTCATCAAGGAGTAGGCAAACAATATAAATACCAAAAAGGGGTGCCTGAATTACCAGAAATAGAACAATTAAAAATAGCTCTTCGGCAAAAAGAGCTAGAACTGGAAATTTTAAAAAAGTACATGGTATTGGAAAGGAAGTGAATCCAGCATATTTTGTTTTGTTAGTAGAAGAGTTAAAAACAAAGTATCTTGTCAGAGATATCTGTCAGATACTACAAGTACCTTTATCTACCTATTATCGCTGGAAAAAGAAAGATTTCGCACAGAGCTCATTGGAGAAAAAAATAGGACAGTTATGTAAAACATATCAGTTCACTTATGGTTATCGAAAAATCGCCGCATTAGTGAAACAAGAAGAACCAGTTGGTGTCAATAAAGTACAGCGTATCATGCAAAAATATCAGTGGCAATGTCAAGTAAAAGTAAAAAAGAAAAACGTTATACGCAATATGTCCCGAAAAGGGACACCCGCAGACAACGCTCCCATAGAATGTTTCCATTCCTCGCTAAAGTGCGAAACATTCTACCATAAAACAGCGTATAAATACGCTAAATCTATTGTAATCCAAATCGTAAAAGATTACATTAAATATTATAACGAAAAACGAATTCAACAAAAATTAGGCTACCAATCTCCTATTAATTTCAGGAAACAAGCAGCCTAATTTAAAGGGTTTTTATTCCATTCTCATTTTTCCATGTCAGTGCAGTTATGGGTGGAGTTTTTCTTACCAAATCACAAACGACGATTATTTATCTTTTAAAAAGTATCAAAACTACCAACAGTTCTTTCTTTTTTTAAAGAATAATTGAAGAATATCAGTCCTACAATAAGCCAAATTGTATTAATAAATAAATTTATGCTTAGGAGGCCTAAATCGGCTTTGCCAGAAACATACAGATTGCTCGTAAAATCTACACCCGAAGTAAATGGTATGATATAAATGATTTTTGGTAGACCCACGATAAATGTATTGGAAAAAATAATTAAGGCGCCCGCAAACAAGTTTACGAAATTTCCTAAACTCTTCTCTTTAACCGCATAACCGCCGAATACCAGACCCATTCCAAACATTCCTATAACGGACGGCAAAAGGATGACGACTGATAAAAAAATGAATGGAACTTGCGCCCAACTAATTTTGTCAGCGAAAATAGAAATCAAAACAACTACCAAAAGAATGAAGATTGTTTCTAAAATACTGATTAAAAGTAACAAAAATGATTGTACAGGATAAGGTAATATACTTTGGACTTTGGGTTCCAGCAGCCCCATCTTGGCATCCGTACTAATCCAGTTGGCCGTACTCGATAATGCCATATCAGAAAACGCCCAAAACATATATCCAATTAATAAAAGAATAGGTCCCTGAATTGCAGAAGCATTATAAAACTTAGTTACTGAACTGCTATCATTTAATATTAATATTGCCAGATATACACCAGTAAACATTATTAATTCCGAAACAAGGTTTTTCTTGTACTTAAAAAGAATAAGAATATTTGCTTTAAGCGTTCCTATACAAGCTCCAAAATAATCCATCATACTAACATCCTTTCCAATAAATCTTACCGTTTTTTTCAAAAATTATTCTCTCTATATTCGGCATATCTAAAAATCTTTTATCATGAGAAATTAATACTATCTTTTTTTCTAGCCTTAATTTAGCTAGAATTTCAATAAATGCATAAAAACTCTCATCATCCAGCCCATTTGTAGGTTCATCCAATAATAATAGCTGACAGTTCGAACATAACGCAGATAAGATAAATACTTTCTTTTTTTGACCTGTAGATAGCTTTTCTGCTGGCATTTCTAAAATATCTATGCAATTTAATTTTTCACAGTAAGTAAATAGTTTTTTTAACACATCGTTTTTATTTGTACCTTTTAATGACGTTAAGTATTCAATATTTTGTCTGCCGTTCAATTTATAAAACATGCCTCGTTCTGCACTAGATAAATAGTAGGTAGTTCTCTTTGTCCATTTTGAAAAGTTAATATGGTTTGAAATCTGTAATGTTCCCTCGTCAGGTAAAATAATTCCCGCTATTATTTTTGCTAATGTTGATTTCCCCGAACCATTCATTCCCGTTATTAAAGTTATTTTACGATTAAAATTAATTGTAATACTCAAATTATTTATTATAGTCTTGTCATCGTATTTCTTTTGAAGGTTATGTATGTTCAAACTAATATCTTCCAAAATATTATTCTCTCCATTCTAGAAATAATGTTAATCAAGCTCATCCAATATCGTTTTCGAATTTTTCAAACTATTCATCTGATTTATCACCCTATTTCTTTCATTATATCATCAATGCGTTTTAATTTTGTGAGCTTTTTGTGAACCTTTGTGTTAAAAATTAGTCATTTGCTAGCTAAATCAGTATTCACATTTATTATAAATAGCCCTCCGTCATAGAGGGCTTTTTTCCTTAATCATTTCAACTGTCTTACTACTTTTTTCCTTAGCATCATTGTAAAGATTCCATATATTGCTATCGTAATTAATATGGTGAATATTAATTGGAATGTCATTGTTTGCTCCATAAAGAAAGGTCTTTGCGTCATCATTAAATAAAATATAATTGGATGTAAGATATATGGTAACAAGGTATCGCTGCCAACTATGTCCATTATCGTGCTTTTAGTTGGGATAATAGCAATTAATAAGAAAATCCATAAAAAGGCTAAGAAAAATGACGCCATAACATTCACTATATAACCTACTGCAGTGACGCTAAATGTCGTTTTATTTAGAAATCCGTAAAATAAATTAAGAAACTCATCTGGTTGTGTAGAAAACAGATTATACAAGGCTATAACTAATACCAAAGTAATTATGCCACATATGTACTTATACTTTTTCAAAAATATACGTAATTTGTTAAAACCACTTCTATCTAGATAGAAACCTGCGATGAAATACGGGAAGAAGCTAAGGATTCTTGTAATAGTTAAAAATTGCGTTCCATAAAAGTATCTATTTGTAATTGCAACTACGAGTAAAACTAAAACGATCAGTAATACATCTACCGCATATTTCCCTCGTTTATTTGCGTACATGGCGAACAGCATCCATACTGCCAGCGCTAGCAAATACCATAAATGAAAAGCTGGGGTAATTAACATTTTTAAATCGATGTTTTTATAATAGCCTGTCAGTAGTCCTAATAGTAAAAATAATGGCTGGAACATAATAAATAATCCTAACAACCTACCTATTTTCTTAAAGGTAACTTTTTGACTAAATATCCCATTAATAAAAATAAAAGCTGGCATATGAAACGAATAAATAACATCAATTACTGCTACTTCTTTAGGTCCCATTACTAACAAAAAATGACCAAACATCACTAGAAATATCAAAATACCTTTTATATTTGATAGTTGATAATCATACTCTTTTCCTTTCAATAGATCACCTCGATGAATTTATAATAAAACTATGTATGAAATTAATATTCTTGTCAACTTAAAAATTAAAATTAGTATCTCCCCTACTTACATATCTAAAGTCTAAAAAAGAAGTTCTTTATTTTCCAAAGAACTTCTTTTTTTCACAATTCATATAATACCACTTCATCAGCAGCAAGCGATTTTTGTACATCGATAATTCGTTGGTTGCTGGAACCGCGGAATGCTAAGTTTGGATCGAATAGCTTTTGTTCGAAGCGGCCGTCTACTAGGACATCTATTAAGGATAGAAGTTCTAGTTTGTCGGCGGTTTCTTGCATCATTTCGTCCCAAGTGTAGCCTGTCCATGACCAGATATCTTTTGTTTTGCCATATGTCGCGCGGATTTGTTTTACGACAGATAGGCATGTGGCGGTGTTTAGAAATGGTTCTCCGCCAAGCAAAGTGAGGCCTTGGACGCTTTCATGTCCGATGTCTTTTAGGATATCGTCTTCTAGTTCTTTTGTGTAAGGTTTGCCGTATTTAAATGATTGCGCGGCCTTGTTGTAGCAGCCTTCGCAGTGGAAAGGACATCCAGATACATATAAACTGCACCGGACGCCCTCCCCGTCGACAAAATTGAATGCTTTATAGTCAGCGATATACCCTCTGGATAATTCATTCGACTTCCATTCACACGGTTTTGGATTATTCACCTAAGTTCTCCATATGTTTCACGCGATTGCTAATTTCTACGTGACGTCCATGAACCATTGGGCGTTTCATTGGGTTACCTAAGTAGCCACACGTGCGTTTTACAACATCTGCTTTTTCAGGGTCGGTGTTGCCACAGCTTGGGCATTTGAAGCCTTCTTCTGTTGGAACAAATTCGCCTTCAAAATTACATTCGTAACATTTGTCGATTGGTGTGTTTGTACCAAGATAAGCTACTCGATCATAGGAGTAATCCCATACAGCCTCAAGCGCTTTCGTATTGTGGACCATTTTTGGATACTCACAGTAGTGAATAAATCCGCCAGAGCAAAATTCTGGATATTCTTTTTCAAAATCAATTTTTTCAAATGGTGTAATTTTTTTACGAACATCATAGTGGAAAGAGTTTTGGTAGTAGTCTTTATCCGTGATGTCTTTAATTACGCCATATTTTTCTTTATCTAAACGGTTAAAACGGTCTGTTAAGCTTTCACTTGGTGTTGAATATACGCTGAACCAATAACCATATTCATCTTTCCAGTTGTCCGCATAACTTTTTAGTTCTTTCAAGATATCAAGCGTGAAGTTTTTCGCTTCTGCATCGCCTTCCCATTCGCCACCATAAAATACCGTTGCTGCTTCATAAAGACCGATATAGCCGATGGAAATAGTAGAACGTTCTTTATTAAATAGTTGGTCGACATTTTCGCCATCTTGTAGTCGTTTGCCAAATGCTCCGTATTTATATAAAATTGGTGCATTTTCTGGACGCGCTTGACGTACGCGGTTCAAACGGAAAAGTAGCGCATCTTTGACTGTCTTCATGCGTTCGTGGAAAATTTCCCAGAAACGCTCTTTGTCACCGCCACTCTGAATAGCGATACGAGGAATGTTAAGTGTTACAACGCCAAGGTTATTTCTTCCCGCGTTCACGTGCTCACCGTTTTCGTTTTTCCAAGCTGGTAAGAAAGAACGACAGCCCATTGGTACTTTGAAATCGCCTGTTAATCGAACGAGTGAATCGTAGTTGAGTACATCTGGATACATCCGTTTCGAGGAACACTCAAGTGCTAATTGTTTAATGTCATAGTTAGGATCTTCTGCATTTAAATTAGTTCCACGGCGAATCGAAAATACTAATTTCGGGAAAATGGCCGTATGTTTGTCTTTACCAACCCCACCAATACGCACTTTTAGGATCGCTTTTTGAATTTCGCGGGCAAACCAATCTTCACCAAGACCAAAGCCTAGTGTTACGAACGGTGTTTGGCCGTTACTTGTATATAGTGTGTTAATTTCATATTCTAAGCTTTGCATGGCATCGTAAATATCTTTGCGTGTTTTTTCCGCTGCATAGCCTTCTTGTTTTTCTGGAACGACCCATTCTGTCGCATCTTTTTTGTGTTTTTCAAAGTTCAAACGAGCGTAAACGGATAAAACTTCATCAATGCGGTCAACCGAGCAGCCGCCGTACTGCGAACTAGCTACGTTTGCGATTATTTGAGCAATTTGTGCTGTAGCTGTTTGGATAGATTTCGGACTTTCTACGTTGGCATTACCAATCGTAAATCCTTTTGATAACATCCCTTCGATGTCGATTAAACAACAATTGGTCATCGCATGGTATGGGCTGTAATCTAAATCGTGAAAATGAATTTCCCCTTTTAAATGAGCGTTAGATACATGTTTTGGTAGCATGTATTTTAATGCGTAACTTTTTGCTACGGCTCCTGCTGTCAAATCTCGTTGTGTATTAAAGACAGTCGCGTCTTTGTTGGCATTTTCGTTTACTACTGTTTTGTCTTTTTGTAATAGCTTTTCTACGCTTTTGTGCATATCTGTGATGTTTTCACGCTCATGGTCGCGGTCATGGCGGTACTCTATGTAGGCCCTCGCTACGTCAGGATACGTCGATTTCATTAACGTGTTTTCGACGCATTGCTGGATTTCATCGATGGTCATATCTGCCTTGTTAGGTAATTCACTTACAACCTCAAGCAAAATCTCTTCTAAAAATGCTTCGTCCTCTAATTCAATTGCTTTCATAGATGCTTCAACAGCATTACGAATTTTAATTAAATCAAAGTTTGCTTTGCGGCCATCCCTTTTTATTACCATTTGTTCATTAAGTTGTTCCACGTACATGATAATCCCCCACTAACTATATATTGTGTCTGCTATAATAATATAACACAAGATAAAGTTTTTTTGTAATGATATCCAAGGATTTTTTTGAATTGGGACTAAAGAATTAAAAGCCATGAAAAATATTTCACATAAAAGGTCTTTTGTCCCTTTACTTCTTTTTATTTTTTTGGTAGTTATGCACTTTGCCCAAAAGATGATTTTTTTCTTTGTGCAAAGTGCCATAGTTTTTGTAAAGCGTTTTCATATACAATAAACTCAAGTTAAAAAATAGAAAGAGGCGAAGAAAGTTGGCACAATTATCACTAGAACATATTTATAAAATTTATGATAACAAAGTAACTGCAGTTTCAGACTTTAATTTAGAAATCGATGACAAAGAATTCATCGTTTTCGTAGGGCCATCTGGTTGTGGTAAATCTACAACTTTACGTATGATTGCGGGATTAGAAGAAATTTCAAAAGGCGAACTATCTATTGATGGTAAAGTAATGAATAATGTTGCGCCAAAAGACCGCGACATTGCTATGGTATTCCAAAACTACGCCTTATACCCACATATGACTGTATATGATAACATGGCATTTGGTTTGAAACTTCGTAAAATGCCGAAAGACGAAATTAAAAAACGTGTGGAACACGCTGCAAATATCCTTGGTTTAACTGAATACTTAAAACGTAAACCAAGTGCACTTTCCGGTGGTCAACGTCAACGTGTTGCTTTAGGTCGTGCAATCGTTCGTGACGCAAAAGTCTTCCTAATGGATGAACCACTTTCCAACTTAGATGCGAAATTACGTGTGCAAATGCGTGCAGAAATCACAAAACTTCACCAACAATTAGATACTACCATGATTTACGTTACCCATGACCAAACAGAAGCGATGACAATGGCGACTCGTATCGTTATCATGAAAGATGGTGTTATCCAACAAGTTGGTTCACCAAAACAAGTTTATGATCACCCAGTGAATATGTTCGTAGCCGGCTTTATTGGTAGCCCAGCAATGAACTTCTTCAAAGGTCGTCTAGAAGGTGCTAACTTCATTGGTGATGATTTCACTATTGAAGTTCCAGAAGGCAAATTGAAACTTCTTAAAGACAGAGGATTTGATGGTAAAGATATCGTTTTCGGTATTCGTCCAGAAGATATTCATGATGAACCAATCGTTATTGAAGCAAACCCAGGTTATACATTCAAAGCAACAACGATTGTCGCTGAGCTTACTGGTGCTGAATTTATGCTTCATAGCCGCGTTGGTACACATGAATTCGTAGCTCGTGTTGATGCTCGCTCGGAACACCAACCAAATGAAGTACTGACTTTAGCATTTGAAATGTCTAAATCTCACTTCTTTGACCCAGAAACAGAAGATAACTTAACTGATTAATATTCGTAGAAAAACCCGCCAAATTTGGCGGGTTTTTCTTATTTTTCAAAAGGAAATTTAATTCCCCACTGTGTTCTAACATCGCTCATAATCGCGATGACATCATTGGTTAATTGATAAGTCGTATTCTCTCCTGTTGCAATGCTCTCTTCCATGGCTATAATTTCATATTCTAGCGCTTTGCTTGTTTCACCAGCTTCGATTTCTTCTACTTTTCCAGTGGCTGTATGGGTCACTGTTGCTCGGCTAGCGCGAGGATATTCGTCTACTGTGATAAATCCTTCTTCGCAAGCAATAACACCGCGTTTCGGCATTTTAGCTCGAAACGATAAGGATACAACAGCTAGTTCTTCTTCTTTATTTTTGAGTAATATTCCTGATTGTTCGTCCACACCTGTTTCGAATTTCTTCATTGTCGTCAAAACTTCATCCGGCGTTTCACTTAAAAAGTAGCGCGCAAAACTGAGTGCATACGTTCCAATATCAAGTAAGGCACCACCCGCCAAATCCATATTGTAAAAACGGTTTTTCGGGTCTTTTTCTTTAGCACTGCCAAAAGCAACTTGAATAATTTTCAATTGACCAATGGTTCCGGAATCTACAAATTCTCGTAGTTTTTTATAAAGTGGCATATGGAATATTGTCATTGCCTCTTTGACAATTAGACCTTTCTCTTTGGCTAGCGCATTAATTTCATTAAGTTCTTTACTACTTACAGTTATCGCTTTTTCGGCTAAAACATGTTTGCCATTATGTAAACTTTTCATGATGAATTCGTAGTGATTAGAATGTGGTGTAGCGATATAAACTACATCTATCGCCGGGTCAGCAAGCATTTTGTCAAAGTCATCGTAGACATTTTCAATCTCGTATTGACTTGCGAACGCTTGCCCCTTCTCTAAACTCCGTGCTCCTACCGCATAAATTTCGCGGTTCAGTCCCCGCATTCCTTCTGCAAATTCATGTGCAATCAAACCTGGTCCAAGAATTGCCCAGTTTAAATTTCCCATTATAATCTCCTCCAAAAAATTTATTTTAGAACTCGACAAAAACTATTGTATCATATCTAACTATTCCGATTCCCACATGGTATACTTAAGTTATTAACTAAAAAGGATGATTTTATTTGACTAAAAAATATTTGATTTGTTCCGATATTGATGGAACTTTACTACACCAAGACCAGACAGTATCTGAAAAAACACGCGATTTAATTCAAACTTTAGAAAATGATGGTCATATTTTCTCTATTTCAACTGGTCGAATGTATCATTCCGCTCGCGAAGTTGGTTTAAAAGTAAGTAATTCAGGTCATGTTATCGCCTCTAATGGTTCGTATGCAGCCATTCGCAATGAACAACTGCTCAAAACTACTTTAGAAGAAAAAGCCATTCGCGAAACGTATGATATTATGCACGATTTCGATTTACCGCTATTTTTCTTTTCTACAAATACACTCTTCTATACAAAAGAACCGCCTGCTTTCTTCCGAGAACTTGCGGATAAAAGTCGTTTAGATACTGGAGATGACTGTTTTTCACTTGTATCTATTAATGATAAAGCTGTTTTTGATGAAAATATGAATCAATTTTTGAATGCCATTGTTGTAGCTGAGGACGATGTCGCTCGTTTAGCTGATGTACGTATTGCTTTAGACAAAACAAATGGTATTCGCGTTCTATCTTCTCACCATAATAATTTAGAAATTCTTCCAGCAAATTCTGATAAAAAAACAGCTGTTGAAGCACTTGGCTCTTATTATGATATTCCACGCGAAAGAATTATTACTTTTGGTGATGGCGAAAATGATATCGGCATGCTACAATATGCTGGAACTGGCGTTGCGATGGCGAATGCAAGCGATAACGTCAAAGCGGCAGCAAATCATCTTACTGACACGAATGAAGCAGATGGGGTTTACAAATTTCTAAAAGAATTCATTTCATAAGAGAAGAGGAAAAGGGATGAAAAAAGGGATTTTAAACGTATTACTAGCTTTTGCTTTAATTGTGGGACTATCCGTACCAAGTTCTATGCAAGTGGAGGCAGCTGCACCAACAATAAAAGTGCATTTCATTGATGTTGGCCAAGGAGACGCCATTTATATCAAAGCACCTAGCGGAGAAGATATTTTAATTGATGCAGGTAACAAAGGAAAAGGGAAAATTGTCGTTAATTATTTAAAAAAACTTAAAGTAAAAGATATTGATATTATGATTGCTTCTCATTCAGATGCGGATAACGTGGGTGGACTACCAGAAGTCATGAATAATATCAAAGTTAAAAGCCTATATGCACCCAACTCTACTAACACGACTGCTGCTTACAAAGATTTTGTGAATACAGCGAAAAAGAAAAAATTAGCTATTAAAACGGCAAAAGCTGGTGTAAAACTCCCGGTCAAAGGGGTAAATGCCCAATTTGTAGGTCCAGTTAAAACATACGGAAAAACAGATCGCAACAACTGGAGTGCTGTTCTCCATGTTGCATATAAGAAAAACACATTCTTATTCACCGGAGATGCGCAAACCAAAGCAGAGAGCGATATGATTAATGCAAAGAAAACATTACGCGCGGATGTCCTGAAAGTAAGTACACAAGGCTCCAAAACCGCAACGAGTCAAGCATTTGTCAATGTTGTAAAGCCAAAATATGCCATTATTAGTGTTGGTAAAAATGGCTACGGTCATCCTACCTCCCAAACCGTTAATAGATTAACAAAAGCAAAGGCGAAAGTGTATCGCACAGATCGTAATAAGACTATCGTTGTAACAGGAAACGGTTCATCTTATTCTATCGGAAAATAATTTTCACGATTAGCCAATAATGAATCCTTGCCATTGTTATGGGCTTTTCTAACTATTAGTATTGCTTAACCTTTTTTGCATTGAAAATACCATAAATATGGCAAAAATATTGCGGTTACATTGGCTAAAAAGGGGTATTCTCCTAAAAAGAGATTCTTCGGTAGTCTATTTTTAGTACTTTAACAGAATTTTACAATGATACAATATAATTACATGAGCACAACTGAATCTGAAGGAGACGAAATAAAAAATGGCCTATCCATTTAATCACAAAGAGTTTGTTGCAATGATGGAGCAATACAACTTAAAATCTAATATCATCACAATACCTGAACATACCGTTTTAAATGATTTAGTTACTGAAAATCAGGATTGTGTGTATTTACTAAAATCCGGAATACTCGCCGGATATATTGATTTCGATAATGACAAAATTTATTCTATATTTACTGCTAACTTTTTCATGGGGTATTATACAATTTTTGAAAACTCCCCCCTTGTTTTAACATATCAAACACTAACTGAATGTGAAATAATTATTTACAAAAAGAAAGATATCGAGTACTCGCTTTCTCTCTTCCCAGAAAACTTTGGATTTCAGTATACTATTATGAGAACTATCGCCAAACACGGTTATTACAAATCTCTTTTACAATATCGCGATAAAAAGGACCAGCTCGCTTTTGTTTTTGAAATGCTAGTTAAAATTCTTGATATCCCCGTGGAGGATGGTGTCGCTGTACTGCCTAAATCCATTAGCACAACTGTTATAAAAAACTATTGTACCCTATCCAAGGCTTTCTTCTACTCTCAACTTAAAGAATTAAAAGAAGCCGGGATTATTTCAAAAGTAAAACTACAGTGGCGAATTAACATGGAAGCTCTTTTAGAAAAAAATAATACGGTCGTCTAAGAAAAAGGATGCAGCCTATAAGACTGCATCCTTTTTTTATTTAATCGCTAAAGTGAAAATACTAACTTCTTGTTCTTTTCCGCCATAATTAGCTTGTTTGGTTTCTTCTTTCGTGTAGCCAAGGTGTTCAAAGAATCCGCGACCTTTTTCATTCTCAGCTAAAACTCCTAAGGCTAATGAATCTGCTCCGCCATCACTTGCCCACTCTTTGATCGTTTGGTGAAGTACTTTTCCAAGACCATTATGACGAGCATCTGGCGTTAAAAGAAGTAAACCGATAAACCAGCGACCTTTTCTAGGGTAATCGGAAACAATATCTACTAAGCCGATTGGTTTTTCATTTTCATCCAACACAGCTAGTACAAACTTATCGAATCTTGTTTTCCCGTCTGGAATTTCTGTGATAATTTTTAATGCATCACTTTTCGATGCAGGCTTATCTTGTTCCATTAAATAATAATCTTCGGATGCCGCGCACACAGCTTCTGCAAGCTCCACATCTTTTTCATTTAAAAATTTCACATGATAATTACGTTTCATTATTTCACTCTTTTCTTTATCAAGTTTCCAAGTCAATCATGCCATAAATTCCCTGTCGTTTCAATAGATAGCCAGAAATCCATCCGAATTTATGCTATACTAGAATGAGTTTATGATGGAAAAGGAGCTAGTATATTGTATAAATTAATCGCGATTGATATTGATGGAACACTACTGACAGATGATCATAAGGTTACGGACGAAGTAAAAGAAGCCATTCGCCAAGCAAAACTAAAAGGCGTAAAAGTAGTTCTTTGCACTGGACGTCCACTTGTTGGTGTAGAAAATTATTTAACTGAACTTGAACTACGTGAGGAAGGCGATTACGTTATTAGTTTTAACGGTGCATTTGTTCAAGATACGTTTACAAAAGAAGTTATTTCTCACTTAACGCTTGGCATTGACGATTTAAAAGAAATTTATCAAGTGAGTTTAGATAGCAATTTGCACATGCATTTCTTTGATGACAAAGCGCTTTATACGCCGAACCGTGAAATTGGCAAATACACGATTGTCGAAGCCTATCTTACTGGCAGTCAACTGATTTATAAAGAAATCGAAAACGTGCCAGAAGATTTTATTATGTCGAAAGCAATGTTTATTGAAGAAGCACCTGAACTGGAAGCTGGTATTGCGAAAATGCCGGAATCCTTCCGCGAAAAATATCATTTAGTTCGTAGCACCCCTTTCTACTTGGAAATTCTAAATCGTGACGCTAGTAAAGGTAACGCGGTCAAAGAACTTTCCGAAAAACTTGGCATTAAGCAAAGCGAAGTCATCTGCATTGGCGACCAAGAAAATGACGTTACAATGCTTGAATTCGCTGGACTTGGTATCGCGATGGGCAATGCTCCGGAAAGAATTAAGCAATTAGCTGACTATACGACTGCATCGAACAATGATAGCGGTGTCGCAAAAGCAATTCAAAAATTTGTGCTGGATAAATAAAACAAAACGCAGATTCCTAGTCGAATCTGCGTTTTTTAACTATCTTTTTAAAAGAATATACTTTAAAATATATTAGTAGAGTTTTTTAATAAAAATCGCTTTAATGGAGGTTATATTAATGGAACATCAAAAACGTTCACCATTCCCGAAAGATTTCTTATGGGGTTCTGCATCTGCAGCTTATCAAATCGAAGGCGCATGGGACGCAGACGGCAAAGGTAAATCAGTTTGGGACGAATATGTCCGCATTCCTGGAACTACTTTCAAAGGTACAAATGGCGATGTAGCTGTTGACCATTATCACCGTTATAAAGAAGACGTAAAACTAATGGCAGACGCTGGCCTAAAAGCTTACCGTTTCTCTATCGCTTGGACTCGTATCTTCCCAAATGGTAAAGGCGAAGTGAATGAAGCTGGATTGAAATTTTATGATAACTTAATTGATGAGTTGCTTAAATATGACATTGAACCGCTTGTAACATTGTATCACTGGGATATCCCACAAGCATTATTTGATGAATACGGTGGCTGGGAATCTCGCCAAGTTATTGAAGATTTCACGAATTATTCCACAACGCTATTCAAACGTTACGGCGACCGCGTTAAATATTGGATTTCCTTGAATGAGCAAAATATCTTTGTTGGTATGGGTTATGGTCAAGCGCTTCACCCGCCAAAAGTTAGCGATCCAAAAAGAATGTACGCAGTAAACCATATTGCGAACTTAGCTAATGCGAGCGTTATCAAAGCTTTCCACGAAATCGTTCCTGATGGAAAAATTGGACCAAGTTTTGCTTACACACCACATTATCCAATCGACACAGATCCTAAAAACGTTCAAGCTGCCGATGATGCAGAAGAATTAAACAGTTATTTCTGGATGGATATGTATGCTTTTGGGCGTTATCCGAAAGCAGTTTGGAAATATTTAGAAGAAAACGAGATTGCGCCAGTTATTGAAGACGGCGATATGGAACTTCTTGCTTCTGCAAAACCAGATTTCATGGGCGTAAACTATTACCAATCTGCAACTGTAGCTTACAACCCGCTTGATGGCGTTGGTCAAAACAACGAAATGAACTTCACTGGTAAAAAAGGTAGCACGAAAGAAACTGGTGTCCCTGGCGTATACAAAAAAGTCGTTAATCCTTTCGTGAAAACAACCAACTGGGACTGGACAATTGATCCAAAAGGCTTACAAATTGCGCTTCGTCGTATTAACAGCCGCTACGCTTTACCAATTTTAATTACAGAAAATGGTTTAGGTGAATTTGATAAATTAGTGGATGGCGAAGTAAACGATGACTACCGCATTGACTACCTAAGCGCGCACGCAACCGCTATTCGCGATGCAATCAGCGATGGTGTTGATATGTTAGGCTATTGTACTTGGAGCTTCACAGACCTTCTAAGCTGGTTAAACGGCTATCAAAAACGTTACGGTTTTGTTTATGTTGACCGCGATGTGGAAGATGATGCGCCAATGACTCGTATTCCGAAGAAAAGTTATTACTGGTATAAACAAGTGATTGAAACAAACGGAGCAGACCTATAAATGATGGTTGATCAGCGAAATCAACTTGCTAGAATCCACACAAAAATCACTGCTTTAAAAGAAAAAGATCCCGATTTGAATTTATTTGGTTCAGAAAGCCACGCCTATAAACTCAATCAACCTTTGTCTAATCAAACGCTTACCGAATTTGAGAATGACCATCAAATTACTTTACCTCAAGATTATCGTGCTTTTCTAGAGCAAATTGGTAACGGCGGAATGGGTCCTTACTATGGCTTAGAAACACTAGTGGACGGGCTTTGCGCCTCGCTTGATTACAAGGATAAAAAGTACGGGGTGCAAACGTTAAGCGAGCCTTTCCCGCATACAGATGACTGGAATGCACCTGGTTATAAAGAAGGAATGTCCGATGAAGATTATGATGCTTGGCAAGAACTGTGCTTCCAAGATAAAGAAGTATTTGGACTTCTGCGTATTGCTAATTTTGGTTGTGGCGTTTCGATTAACCTTGTTGTAAATGGTCCTTCTTATGGAGAAATTTGGGTGGATGACAGAAATAATGATAATGGCGTCTATCCTGATTTTTACTTTGGAAATGAAGAACGTTTAAACTTTCTTGACTGGTATGAGTTATGGTTAGATAAATCTATAGAAGAATTTGAAAAAGCCTAGTTCTTTAAATGAACTAGGCTTTTTTGCTGTCTTCTTCTCGTTTCAACAGCGAATTGGCCATCATTTGGAAACAAAGAATTAAAATCATAAATACCACTAATGGAGGCAAAATTATCCAGAATTGATGATTGGTGAAAACGAATTTAGCATTTGCGATTAAACCAGATAGTTCAGGGATAACTGGATTCAGCATGCCGTCATCGGCTCCCATGATTGCCCCACCAATGAAAATGCCAAAGATAGCTAAATGAACAAACATTTGCAACGTTTGAATGAGCTGCTCAATCCAAATCAAAATTAATTTAGACCAGATTTGTGGATTGATATGCTTGGTTAAAATCCAACGAGCATTTCCACCAAAAACGAGCGCACTCAGGACAAATTCTTTTTTCAACACTTGGGAAATTTCACTGCTGATTCGGTTGGTTGTAATTGGCAACACGATTACCACCATGATTAAAATTTGGAAGATAATACGTGTAAGTAAGCTTGTTTCAAAAACGCCAGAATAGTTGATAAATTCGTTAACCATGATAATAAACACAAGTAAAGACAGTGGTAGATAATGCATCCCGTCCGCTATGCTTTGGACGAAATTGCGTGTTCGCGATTTGCTGAAAAATGCGAGTGGCACTGCCAAAACGTAGCCAATCACGACACGTAGCGTTGCGATGATGAAAGCTATAAGCAGCGTATATTTGATGCCGACGAGTAATTGGTCAAGAATGGAGTTGCCAGCTTGGTCGGTGCCTAGCCATACTTGCGCATTTGGTTTAAAGGGCGCCATATCGGTTACTCGTCCAGTCGCATCACTGATAAATTTAAGCGAGTTGATTTTGTCTCCCATCACCCCGTAAATAAGGCTTGCGATTAGTAAGATGCTAAGTGTTGCCAGCGGAATGCTGAAGGATGGTCGCTTTAGGAGCTGCCCGGTCGTTACTACCAAGTGGCGCCATTTGCTTTTAAGGTTTACTTTTTTCACAAAGGTTTTCTGGAAACTATTCCAGTGCAGCGGAATTCGGGTCACATTTGTGCTCTCCGTATTTTTCCCGCGGCTAATCCACAGGTCTATTAGTGCGTAAAAGAAGTAAAATGGGGTGAACACGAGTGCTAATACTAGGAAAATATTTAATGGGCTAAATCCCACTAGCAAGTAGTAGAGCACGCCTTCGATACCGAATAAAAATTCTACAACGAGGTAGGCGCTTAAAATAAACCAAACGATGGTTTTTGATTGATAAAATAGGCTCTGCATCATATTGGGTGTAGCATGGCGCAGTAGTATCGCTCTCTCGGTTAAACCTTTCCCGCGAGCCAATTGGATATAATCAGCCTGCCATTCATTTTCCATAAGAAGCATCATCATTTTGTAAAAGAGCACTGTTGGTACGATAGACAGGCAAACAATTGGTGCTGCATATATTTGCTCCCCATTTAAACTATAAAAATTCAAGGTGAACACGCCGGTTTGTTGATATATGTATACGACAGCCATTTGAATAAGGAAAATAAAGGAAAAATCTGGAAATGCTTGAAGTATTGATAGAAATCCGCTTAATCCTCGGCGCAACCATTTTGGCCCACGAAAGGTTGTGATTACTAATAGATAGGCAATAACAGCGGAAATTAGCAAGCTCGCTACGATAATTTTCATGGAGTAGAAATAAGGTCCGGCGATAAAATCCACCAAGGATATATGAAAAACTTCTGCGCTTCCTTGATAACTAATTTCCCATTTCGTTGGGTGCAAAATCGTTGTAAAAATTGACTTAAGAGCCTCCAAATACGTGCTTGATGACCAGGATGTTACTTTACTAAATATAGCGGGAACACAACTGATTAAAATAATTCCTAAAATTCCTAATAAATAATGTAGAAAAATTTTGACAATTCTTTTCATATGTATGTTTTCTCCCTTTTTCTAGCTTTCTCTTATGTATAAATCCAGGACACACCCCAAATGAGATATGCCCCAGATTCTATTTATTTTAAGTCCAAATGACTGATTTCATTGATTTTTTTAAGAGAAAATTCGCCATTTTGATATTCTACGATGCTAATACTTGTGTTCAAAATTCTTGGTGCTTCTTTGCGGTGATCTTCAATGGTTCCGCCTTGTAGCAAGTATAATAATAACGTAAGTGACATGCCGTGAGAAACAACGAGGATGTTGCCACTTGGATTTTCTGCAATGATTTTTTCGATGCCTGTGAGTAATCGTTCTGCAACTTCATAGTAAGTCTCGCCACCATTTACTTCGGCTTTGTAGGTTTCAGGGCTATGAAGAATTTTCGCGCGTTCTTCTGGGTGTTTTTCGTCAATTTCCGTTACCCTAACGCCTTCCCACGTTCCAAATCCCATTTCTTTTAGTTCTTCAAGAGGTTGAATGTCGATTTTACGGTCGCCAAGAATATAAGCCGCGGTATCTTGCGTGCGTTTACTAGTACTCGTATAAACAGCATCAATCTGCGTGTCTTTTAACACTTCGCCAACTGCTTTTGCTCCGTCAATACCTTCTGCAACTAGTGGCGAATCGCCCCACCCTTGCATTTGTCCAGTCATATTCCACTCTGTCTTACCATGCCTTACAAAATAAATTGTACGTAAACCTTCTGCCAAAATTCTACCTCCTAATTACACACTCTTATAAAATTGTATCATGAATAGGCATATTTTCAAGGTTTTCTTATTTATTTGTCCGTATCAAGTGGTTTTAAATGAGCTAAAATATCTTCGCGACGTTCTTCTAAGTGTGGTGGCAAATCAACATAGGTTCCGTGTTCTTTCGTGAAATCTGTCTGGAAACCAGGATCATCGGTTGCAAGTTCAATTAAAATACCATTACTTTCACGGAAGTAAAGAGAGTGGAAATAGAACCGATCTACATAACCTGAATTTTTATAGCCAAGATCTTGAATCATTTCTGTCCAGCCAATTAAGTCGCCATCTGACGGTACACGAAACGCCACATGATGAATCCCGCCAGCTCCTAGATTTCCTTGTTTTAAATCAGGTCGCGACTCCACGTGCACTTCGCCGCCAAGTCCAACGTCGCCAGTTTTGAATACTGTAACTAATTTATCATCATCTTCGTAGGCTCCAATCCGCTCGAAGCCTAATATTTTTGTCAAAAGGCGGTCTGTTTTTTCTTTTTTGAAAACGGAAAAGCGCACTGGCCCAAGTCCGCGAATCGCATATTCTGTTGGAACTGGGCCATCTTCCCAAGGAGATACCTCAGTTACTTGTGTGCTTGTTTCATCAGAAATTAAATTGACTGGTAAACCATCTGCGTCTTTTAGACGAATAATTTGGCGCCCGAATTGGTCAATTGGTTTACTGTGAAAAATGCGGTGCTCATCGAGTCTCTTATCCCAGTAGTGCAAGGCTTCATCACTTGGCACACGTAAGCTAAGGCTAGAAATCGCATTGCGTGATGGGTGGTTTTTAGCCATATTCGGAACTTCAAAGAAAGTTAGCGCTGTCCCCGGCGAGCCAATTTCATCACCGTAATATAAGTGGTACGTATATGGATCATCTTGGTTAACCGATTTTTTCACTAGTCGTAGTCCCATTATTTTAGTATAAAAGTCAAAGTTAGCTCGTGCATTTGCTGTAAAAATAGATACGTGATGAATTCCCGTTAATTTCATAAATAATCACTCTCCTAATTTTTTTAATAACTTAAGTAGTTCTTTTTGTTCGTCTCTTGTTAATTTATCAAATTGAGCTTGCTGAAAAGCTTCTTGTTTTGGAACGTTTTCGCGGTAACACGCTTGGCCTTTTTCTGTGAGGGTAATATGTTTTTCGCGTCCTGATTTTGTTCGCATGATATAACCTAATTGTTCTAATTTCGCGAGGAGTTGGGTAACATTTCCCTTCGTTACAACTAATTTTTCGGCAAGTTGTTGCTGTGTAATCTCTTTGTCTAAGCCAATTTGGGCAATGCAATCAAACTGCGCTGTCGAAATCCCTACCGCTCGCAAATTCTGATTGGTCAGCTTCATATTCCGATTATAAAAACGACTAAATCGAAACCAAAGCAAAACCCCTAGCCTTTCTTCTTTTTTCACCATATTTGTTCCCTCCTCTTGATATTATTAGTTTAGTGCTAAACTAAATTAAAAGCAAGAAAAAAGTCTAGCATCTGCTTACAAATAAATACTAGACTTATTTTTATAGCGAGGAATAAAAAACGTTAAAGTTTTATCACGATAAAAACTCGATGGCAATCCGTTTGTAAACATCCACCATCTCCAAATAATTCTCTATAGAAACATTTTCGTTTACTTGATGAGGCGTTTCGTTGCCTGGTCCAAAAATAATCACTGGGAATTGTTTCTTAGCTTTCGTAAATTCTGCTGCATCGGTTGTTCCGGAAATACCGAGTAATGGGATTTCTTCTTTAACAATGTCGCTTGCTACGCTCTTAGCAATGTGGACTAAATCAGAATTTTTATCACTAAATACTGGTTGTTTGTCATAATCAAATATTAATTCCAGATTCACATTTTCCTGTTTGTTTAACTTATTGATAATCTTCACTAGCACTTGTTTCACTGTTTCATTATCCATTTCCGGAATCGAGCGAATATTCCCTTGTAGTTGCGCTTTTTCCGGAATACTATTGACTTGATTTCCACCATTAATTACCGTGACATTATGGATAAAATCACCAAGTATTTCATTTGTCGCATGGATGGAAGCAACGTATTTTTCTATTTCATTATAAAACAACATCAAATTATCAATTGCATTCACACCATACTCAGGCATCGAACTATGGGCATTTTTGCCGGTGGATTTAACGGTATAATTAATGGAACCTTTATGCGCATATACGATTCTGTGTCCACTTGGTTCGCCGATAATCAAACCATCTAAATCATCTGCGTAACCTTTTTGCCTTAGTTGTTCTGCTCCAAGTTCGCCGACTTCTTCACCAACTGTTGCTAATAATCTGATCTTACCGTTTAGTTTTTGTTTTTCTTCCTGAAGTTCAATCATTGCAATAACCATCGCTGCTAGACCTGACTTCATATCTGTCGCGCCACGTCCATATAGTTTTCCTTCATGTTCTGTCGCTTCAAAAGGCGGGAATTTCCACTTAGACACATCCCCCGCATCAACTACATCCATATGCCCTGAAAATGCCAAAACCTTCTCGTAACTGGAACCAATTTCGCTTACTAGGCTTGCTCTGTCTACATCATAATCTACCTTTTCAGACTCAATTCCGTATCCAGCTAACAACTCTTGCAAATAGTCCGCAACTTGTTCTTCATGCCCATTAGTCGAATCAATATTTACCATGTCCTTTAAAATTTGAATCTTTTTTTGTTGATCCATATTTCACGCCCTCTTTCTATGAATTCCACTCTATATTTTCCCGTTCCATAAAAAGGCAAACTCATCCTCCCAATCTTCAAACAGAAAACGACTCAGCTACTGCATAATTTGCAGAAGCCAAGCCATTGATTGGATTATTTTTTTGATGTTTTTTGCAGAATAGAACTAAGTCCATTCCGATAAGAACTGCTCCTAGAAAAATAGGAAGCACATTCAATTCGTCCCCAGAAATTGGTAACTTGATGTTGACTTTATCTTCACTTGAACTGTTCGAATTATTTGTTACATCGTTAGTTCTATTTTCGTGTACATTAATTGAACTACTAGCATTTGGTTCTTCGTTCTCAGCGAGCTTAGCGTATAAAGTTATATTACCCGCAGGTATTTTATCTACTGCAAAATCTCATTCGTTCCCACCTGTTTTTGCATTATGTCATACAGAGAAAGTATAACCTTCTTTTGTTGGCATAGCTGATTCAGTTATTAATATTTCCCGTTGTAGTCGTTTCACCCACATCAAATGTAGTAATGTAATTCAACACCAGTTGCACAATACTCTCTACCCGTGCTTCCATCCCATGACTTGCACTTACCTATAAACTAATTCCCCAAATAGCTGCTACTACACATAAAAACATGTAGTAATGAGATTTTTCTCTGTTTGATTTTATCGTCCCCTTATAAGAGAGCAGTTGATTCCGATTCGATAAAAAATAAAAAGATAAGCAACAAATTACGTTACTTATCTTACTAGCGTATAAATAAAACTTATTTTTTTTTGAAAAAAACTCTTTTTTGTATCTCCTTAAACATAAGATAGCCATCGGTTTGTAAGTAAGGAATTGGTAATAAAGAATTTATAGCAATAAATAGGCTAAAAATCTTTATAAATATAAAATCAAACCCTATCCATATTCCCATTGTCAAATTAATAACAGCAGGCATCAATAGAATGAGTGCTTGCTTTCCTAATCCCCAATTTGAATCTTCTTCATAAGATACAGAACAGTTAATGACAATGGGTGAAATAGCGACTTTTCTTACATTAAGGAAGAAAAAGTTGCCTATTACGACCTTAGCTATCTTTCCCCTAAAAAGTAGGACAAAGAAAATGTGGACTAATTCATGCAAAACTAAGACTATAATCCAACTTTTATAAATTTCTAAAATCATTCTTCTTATCCCGGTAACTCATTAATAGTAATGTTAGCATAAACATGATAGCTGAAACCCCTAGTGTTGGAAGAATCATTAGCATACCTATATTATCTCCAATAATAACTCGACTTACTAACAAGCACGCAGGCATACTCAACAAAAAATCTAATATCATTATTACATAAATAAACCTTTTATTCTTTCTCGGTTTAAAATTTAAATTAGACATATCGTTTAAAAAGCCATTAATTAAACTAAATGATTTTCTTCCAAAAATAAAAATCAACACAGATACTATAAGAGAAAAAATTACTGATATAAGAAGTATTTTTGCTAAATTTTGTTTACAAAAAGCTACTTGCGAAACACTATCCACATAATTTGAGGCATATTGGTAGCTTGGTCCATGAACTTTTAAATAGTTTAAAAGTTCATGCTGGTTTTTATTAGCTAGTTTAATGGAAATAATAGAAAAATTAGGGTTATCATAATTTTCTTTTTCAAGCTTTAACAATATATTATTTAATTTCTCAGAAGCCTTATCATCAACCTCAACAGTTCCTTTACTCACTTGTTTGGAATAAGAGATCGCTGCTACTGGAGAGTTAACTATACCGACTATTTCATACAACTCATTTTCAAACTCTAATTTATTACCTATAGCTGATTCTTCACTAATATCATCACGGAAAAATTTTTTCAGTTGAGTAAAAGATAACGCTATTTCTTTAGCATCGTCTTTTGGAAAACGTCCTTTGGTTAAGTGCATTTTAGTAACAGGAAAAGCATTTACATAGTTAGGCGAGTCTGTAATTATTTCCGGAAGAGCCAAAACTTCAAACTTGGAATTATCCAAAACAAATTCATTTATATAGCTTTCATCTACAACATAAATTTGTTTGATATAGTCTTTGTTTTGTAATTCAATCAACTCATTTGTAGTGAGATGATTAGGTTCCTGAAATTCATCTTCAATTTCACTTTCTGTCATTTCAATATTAAAATATCTAGAATAATTCTCCGCAATATCCATCAATTCAAAGTTATAATCACTAGTTAAATTCTCTTCTATTGGAACGGAGCGTAAAATAATAGTGGAGGTAATATTGGTTAATAAGATAGTTAGTACTATAATAAACGCAAACATCAAGAAATTAAATTTTGAACTAAGTAAATATTTTAAAATTCTTCCGTTTGAAACAACTCTTTTACTTTTAACTTGAATCTCGTTCTGCTCTATTTCAATTTTAGAAGATACTTCTATCCTATCTTTATCTACAAAAATAGTTTTATCAAAAAAATGCTCCAATCGAGTATCGTGACTAACTAAGTAAATAATTTTCGTTTTTGCTAATTCACTTAAAATATTAGCAAGTATCTCCGAGGACTTGTTATCTAGATTATTTGTAGGTTCATCTAGAATAATTATAGGAGCGTCCAAAGCTAATGTTCTCACTAATTCTACTTTGACAAATTCTCCGCCGCTTAATAATTGGATATCTTTTTCTAAGTAGTAGTTATCTACAGAAAACAACTCGCAATACTTTTGTATTAAGCTCGGATTAGTTTTTGGGAAGTGTAAATATTTCTCTACACTAGTTTTATATTTCCAATTTTTTTGCGCAAAGTAAGCTACATCTTTTACTTTATTTGGGTTATTTTTTAATTCATTTTCAATAAAGGTTGCTTTTCCACTTCCGTTACTACCTGTAATTGTGTAAATACCCGGCTTAGTAATAGAAAAAATGCTAAATTTATTTATTTTATTCATATAATCGCCTTTCTAATGTTGTTTTTAATTATTAATGGTATGACGATGTAGGCAAAAAAGAAAAATATTATTACTACACCTATTATGGCGGTAATAAGCACCGAATGAACAATACTCCACATAATTAAAAGAAAAATAACAGTACTAATAACCGAAAAGATTTTAAAGTTTGTAATGAGATACGTTTTTTTTCTGAATTGAAGTAGCTCTTTTTCATTATAGCCATAGTAAGCCAATGTACTATAACTATTTTTATAACTAACCTCATACATAATTAGTAAAATTAATAATACTAAGAGTAGTAAGCATATAAGAAGTGCTACTTTTTTAATCAGCATAACTGCATTACTGTATTGATTAACCTCAGCGTTTAATAACTCTGGTTCATATCCTTTAATAAATATTTTTTTAGCATATAGTTTATTTTCTGCTAAGAAATCATAAAATGATTCTTGATTTTTTAATTGCACATATGCTTCTGTAATTAAAACATCTTGTTGATTTACTTTTTTCACAATTCGCGTATAAACACTAGGATTAAATTCTATTTCTACCTGATTTGATTGCAAAGTATCATTATAATGAAGTTCAAATCCTAGCTGCTTAATTTTAGCTTTTTCCATTTCTGTTAAAGTTAAACTTTTAGGAACGCAGAAAGATGGACTGTCACTATTTTTATAGTAATTTTCGTCATTACTAATGAATTCTGTCTCTACATTCAACTTTAAATCTCCACGTAAAGCTTCCATCATTGCAGCTTTAATATTGATAAATTCTTTTGTTTTTGGATTATATAACTCTAAATATATTAACTTTTGATAAGTATCTTTTTTCAAATTAATCGCTTCTTCATAATACTCATCTTCATTAATGCGTGTTTCTTCTGTGAAGAACTTAGCTTTATTAAATTTAGTTGCTGATTGTATAAGCATCGTATTAATTGCTTCATTATTGTCATAAGAAGAAGCATTAGTGCTGTATAGTGTAGCGAGTTGATATGTGCCTTTTTCGTTAGAAGGACTTGTTTCTTCGGCATTGGTTTTCAGTAAAATCACTAAAAAAATAGCGAAAATCGTCATACAAATTAAATAGAAGATATATAAGAAATAAGTCCTTCTAGGTTTAATTTTGATAATGCGCTCTTTCGAACTTTCTTTATTAAAGCTGAAACTATCTGCTTCATAACATTGATTCTTCATTATTTCTATTTTTTTATCATATTCAGTAAAACGATCATCATGCGTAATTAATAGTATTATTTTAGATTTTGCCGCTTGATAAATAATTTGTTTTGCTTTCTCAAATACATCAATATCTAAGTCATTTGATGGCTCATCTAATATCAATACTTCTTGATTTGACAAAATAGCTCTTAGAAGGTTAACTAATCTTTTTTCTCCCCCACTGAGATATTTACTTTTTTTAGTTATTAAATAGTCTAATTGATGTTCTTCTAGAAAATTAATAACCGTTTTTTCTGCGATTTCGTTCATAGTAATATTGGTTAAAACCGTTTCATACTCCAATATTTGATTATCATCTTGCTTCATCATGCAACTAATACTTCTGTTATCTTGAAGTATTTTCTTAGCTAATGTTGTTTTCCCTACTCCATTTGCCCCAATAATTATCTATAATCCGTTTTTAGTTATATTCACATTGATATATCCTTTTATTTTCTAGATGAATGAAGAGCCTTGTTGTTATTGTTAAATTACGAATAAATCTACAATAAGTTGTGATTTTACATTTTTATTATTTTTCTTTTCTAATTTATATGAAAATTTATCTTTTCCGCCTGCATAGTGACCATAAAATTCCCCGTAGTATGTATTATTTCTTGATGTATATCCATCCTTATACATTAATACATACCTATCATTATTTTTTTTGCTGTATATACTATACTTTGTCTTAACAGTTCCAGAAGTTTGGTTCACACCATACTTCACACTGCCCTTTGTCCAATGCTTCTTTGTTTCTATTGCACAAACAGTTTGATTTTTTTGAAATCCAGTTTTCCACTGGGAACTAGAATCCACTCCTCGAACATTATATCTATTCTGGGTGATGTTTACTGATAAACTAATCACAGAAACTAATAAGCCTGCTATAGCAATAACAATTGCCCATGTGACACGTGTTTTTTTCATGTTGTTTCCTCTCTCTAGTTCGCTCTCCATTCATCTAAAAAATTGTATCATAGCAATTTGTGAAAAACAATACATAAGAGCAATTAGACCTAATTATTTTAGAATTTTCTATCTAATTATTAATATTTTTAAATTTAATCCATGCTAAAAGATAAATACTTCGCTTTTACATTCATAAAAAAACAGCCCCGCCAAAGCGGGGCTGTACTCTACCTATTAATCTAAATCTTCACCATTTGTTTCAATTACTTTTTTATACCAGAAGAATGAATCTTTGCGGGAGCGTTCTAACGTTCCTTTGCCCCAGTCATCTTGGTCTACGTAGATGAAGCCGTAGCGTTTGGACATTTCGCTTGTGGAGGCACTTACTAGGTCGATTGGACCCCAACTTGTGTAACCCATTAAATCTACGCCGTCTGCAATTGCTTCTTTCATTTGTTCGATATGTTTACGCAAGTAGTCAATTCGGTAATCGTCATGGATTTTCCCGTCTTCTTCCACTGTATCATAAGCGCCTAAGCCATTTTCCACGATGAAAAGTGGTAATTCGTAGCGGCTATAAAGATCATTTAGTGTCCAGCGTAAGCCTTTCGGATCGATTTGCCAACCCCAATCGGACGACTCCAAGTATTCATTTTTCACGCCGCCCATTAAGTTCCCGGCAGAGCGGTCGCCTTCTGGGCTAGCTGTTGCGGATAGGGACATGTAGTAGCTGAATGAGATGAAATCAACAGTGTGTGCTTTTAAGATTTCGTCATCGCCAACTTCTTTTACGATGTGAATGTCGTTTTCTTGGAAGAAACGGTTCATGTAGCTTGGGTATTCACCGCGAGCATGGACGTCAGTGAAAAATAGGTTTTGTTGGTTTTCATATTGTGCTCTTAGGATATCATCTGGGTTGTTAGTCGCAGGATAAGTCGCCATACGCGCTAACATACACCCAACTTGTGATCCAGGAATAATTTCATGCGCCAATTTTGTTGCAAGAGCACTGGCTACGAATTGGTGATGTCCTGCTTGATAAGAAAGTTCAAGTGGATTCTTCGCGTCTTCTAAAAGCACGCCCCCACCAGTGTATGCGCTAAGTGAAATAACATTGATTTCGTTAAAAGTTAACCAATATTTTACTTTGTTTTTATAACGTTTGAAAACTGTTTCTGCATAGTTCGTGAAAAATCCGATAACGCGACGATCAGCCCAGCCGTTATATTTTAAAGTAAGATTTAGTGGCGTTTCATAGTGAGAAAGCGTCACAAGTGGCTCAATGTCATATTTTAATAATTCATCAAACACTTTATCATAAAATTCAAGCCCTTTTTCATTCGGCTCTTTGTCATCACCATTCGGGAAAATACGTGCCCAGTTTAATGATAAGCGGAATGTTTTAAAACCCATTTCGGCAAATAAAGCAATGTCTTCTTTATAGCGGTGATAAAAATCAACACCCTCCCGTTTAGGGAATCTGCCTTCTACTTTCCCAGCGATAATTGCTTCGATTTCTGCTTTAGATACATCTAATGCATGATCTTGTGTGCGTTCTTCTTTGGGAATGAATTTGACCATATCTGCTGTGGAAAGGCCTTTACCATCTATATCGTAAGCGCCTTCAACTTGGTTCGCAGCAGTTGCTCCACCCCATAAAAATCCTTTTGGAAATTGTTTTTTCACTTCAGTCATTTCGTTCGCCCCTTCCGGCTAATTTCTTCTACTTTTTTAGTCTACTCTGTGTAATGCATTACAGGTCAAGAAGAAATTTTCTTTAGTAATAAAAGGGCTTCAGGAACATCGGCTAAGTCCCAAACCGGGATAACAAATGGTGGCGCGACAAGAGGGAGACGCTCATCTTGCAAACAAACTTCTGGATTTTGCAGCCATATCGCATGGATTCCCGCACGATTTGCGCCAATAATATCACTTTCGAATGTATTTCCTACCATGACTGCTTCCGTTTTATCAATTTGAAGAGCATTTAGCGCAAAGTCAAAAATAGTTTTGTCTGGTTTTTCCATTTTTCCTGGTTGTAATTCGGAATTGGATGCGTAAATGAAGTCAAAATAATCGATGATATCAAAATTGGTTAATACTCGCTTAACCACTTCTGTGTCACTCGTTGCGGTGTTGCTAAGAATGGCTTGTTTGAATCCGAGTTGTTTTACTTTTTCAAGCGTTTCTTTAGCATTTTTCCGTAGCACTACTTCTGGATAAGTATCGAGAGGGTGATGGTCGTATCTTGTGTTTGGTACGGTATTTAATGTTTCGCCCATATCCCAAATAACATGTGTAATCAAATCACTTCACTCCTTTTTCTAGAGTATAACAAAAAAAGCCAAGTGTACGCGAACGGCACACTTGGCTTTGTAAGATTAAATATTTGTGATTTCGTCAGTTACTTCAGCTGTTTCCTTGATAACTTCGGATTTCAGTTTGCGGTAACGACCAATACCTGTACCAGCTGGAACAAGTTTACCTAGGATAACATTTTCTTTCAGTCCCAGAAGTTCATCACGTTTTCCTTTGATTGCAGCATCTGTCAAGACACGAGTTGTTTCTTGGAATGATGCAGCAGACAAGAAGGAGTCAGTTTCAAGGGAAGCTTTTGTGATCCCTAGAAGAACTGGACGACCTGTTGCTGGTTGGCTACCACTTAAGATAGCATCGCGGTTGGCTTCTGTAAACGTATGAATATCCATTAATGTACCTGGTAAGATGTTTGTATCACCAGTATCCATTACGCGGATTTTACGTAACATTTGACGAACCATTACTTCAACGTGTTTATCGCCAATTTCTACCCCTTGCATACGGTAAACTTTTTGTACTTCTGCAAGTAGATATTCTTGAACGGATAATACGTCACGAACACGAATCAAGGCTTTAGGATCCACAGAACCTTCAGTTAGAGCTTCCCCACGTTCTACGATAGTTCCTTCTTCTACACGCAGGCGAGCAGTGTAAGGAATGTTGTAAGAACGGCGGTCATCTGTACCTTGGATAGTGATTTCTTGTTGACGATCACGACCTTCTTCGATAGAAACAACTTCACCGCCAACTTCAGTGATGATAGCTTGCCCTTTCGGATTACGTGCTTCAAAAATTTCTTGAATACGTGGAAGACCTTGCGTGATATCGTCTCCGGCAACCCCACCTGTATGGAAAGTACGCATAGTAAGCTGAGTTCCTGGTTCCCCGATGGATTGGGCAGCGATGATACCAACTGCTTCTCCAACTTCGACTTCTGTACCAGTTGCCAAGTTTTTACCATAACATTTTTTACATACGCCATGTTTTGTATTACATGTGAATGCAGAACGGATAGTTACTTCTTCAATTCCAGCGTCAACGATTTGAGTGGCAATTGCTTCTGTAATTAAGTCGTTTTCACGTGCAATAACTTCTTTTGTTTCTGGGTGGCGAATTGTTTTACGAGAATAACGACCTTCTAGACGTTCTTCAAGTGGTTCGATGATTTCAGTACCTTCACGAATAGCCTTAATTGTAAGACCGCGGTCAGTGCCACAATCGTCTTCACGAATGATAACATCTTGAGCCACGTCAACAAGACGACGAGTAAGGTAACCGGAATCGGCTGTTTTAAGGGCTGTATCGGTAAGACCTTTACGCGCACCATGGGTAGAAATGAAATACTCTAAGACCGTTAAACCTTCACGGAAGTTAGATGTAATTGGCAATTCTACGATACGTCCGGATGGGTCAGCCATCAGTCCACGCATACCAGCAAGCTGTGTAAAGTTGGAAATGTTACCACGAGCTCCGGAATCTTGCATCATGAAGATTGGATTTAAGCGGTCCAAACTCAAGATCAGTTTTCCTTGGATTTCATCTTTGGCAGCGTTCCATACACCGATAACGCGTTCGTATCTTTCATCATCTGTAATCAGACCACGACGGAATGATTTAGTGATTTTTTCAACAGTATCATGTGCTTTTTCAAGAATTTCATGTTTTTCTTCAAGTGTTAAGATATCCGCAATACCTACTGTCATGCCGGCCTTAGTCGAGATTTTGAAACCAAGATCTTTCATACGGTCAAGCATTTTTGAAGTTTCGGTAATATGGAATTTCTTGAAGACTTCCGCGATAATGTTACCGAGGATTTTCTTCTTGAATGGATCGATTAGTTCTTGTGCAGCAATATGCGCGCGAACATCTGTTGTAGTATCAACGAAATATTTCGCTGGTGTTTCGATTTCTAAGTTGAATTTCGTTGGTTCATTAATATAAGGGAACGATTTTGGTAAGATTGTGTTGAAAATCAGTTTACCCACAGTCGTAATTAATAATTGCTTGCGTTGTTCATCAGTGAAACGTTCATTTGGAATCGAACCAGCAAATACAGCAATACGAGAATGTAAGTGTACATAGCCGTTTTGATACGCAAGTTGCGCTTCATTGATATCTTTGAAGATAGTACCTTCGCCGACAGCATTTTCACGTTCTAAAGTAAGGTAGTAGTTACCTAGCACCATATCTTGGGAAGGTGTTACAACTGGTTTACCATCTTTAGGGTTCAAAATGTTTTGAGCTGCAAGCATTAAAATACGTGCTTCAGCTTGTGCTTCTGCGGATAAAGGAACGTGAACCGCCATTTGGTCACCATCAAAGTCAGCGTTGTAAGCTGTACATACAAGAGGGTGAAGACGGATTGCGCGACCTTCAACTAGCGTTGGTTCAAATGCTTGAATACCAAGTCTGTGAAGCGTAGGCGCCCGGTTAAGTAATACCGGATGTTCACGGATAACTTCTTCTAATACGTCCCAGATTTCTGGAGCCATACGTTCGATTTTACGTTTAGCGCTCTTAATGTTGTGTGCTAAACCGCGTCCAACTAGTTCTTTCATAACAAATGGTTTGAATAATTCAAGTGCCATTTCTTTTGGAAGACCACATTGGTACATTTTTAAGTTAGGTCCAACTACGATAACGGAACGACCAGAATAATCGACACGTTTACCTAGTAAGTTTTGACGGAAACGACCTTGTTTCCCTTTAAGCATATGAGAAAGGGATTTAAGCGGACGGTTACCTGGACCTGTTACTGGACGACCACGACGACCGTTATCAATTAAAGCATCGACAGCTTCTTGTAGCATCCGTTTTTCATTTTGCACGATAATGTTTGGTGCACCTAAATCAAGAAGGCGTTTCAAACGGTTGTTCCGGTTGATTACCCGACGATATAAGTCATTCAAATCACTTGTTGCAAAACGGCCACCTTCAAGTTGTACCATTGGACGAATTTCCGGTGGGATAACTGGTAGCACATCAAGTACCATCCAGCTTGGGTTGTTGCCGGAATTACGGAAAGCTTCCATAACTTCCAAACGACGAATTGCACGAGTACGACGTTGACCTTGTGCAGATTTTAGTTCTTCTTTTAAATCATTTGTTTCTTTTTCTAAGTCGATATCGGCTAAGATTTTTTTGATAGCTTCTGCGCCCATACCAGCTGAGAAACCTTTACCATATTTTTCGCGATAAACGCGGTATTCACGTTCAGATAAAAGTTGTTTCTTTTCAAGTGGAGTATCGCCTGGTTCTGTAACCACATAGGATGCAAAGTAGATAATTTCTTCTAGTGCACGTGGGGACATATCCATAACAAGACCCATACGGCTTGGAATTCCTTTGAAGTACCAGATGTGAGAAACAGGAGCTGCGAGTTCAATATGGCCCATACGTTCACGGCGCACTTTTGATTTCGTTACTTCTACTCCACAACGGTCACAAACTACGCCTTTATAGCGAACACGTTTGTATTTACCACAAGAACATTCCCAGTCTTTCATTGGTCCAAAAATTCTTTCACAGAATAAGCCGTCACGTTCAGGTTTCAGCGTTCTGTAGTTGATGGTTTCAGGTTTTTTTACTTCACCGTGAGACCATGAACGAATTTTATCTGGAGATGCCAGACCGATTTTCATATACTCAAAATTATTAACATCTAACAAGTGCCCAACCTCCTAAATTAGTTTGGAGCATTCGCTTTAGGAAGTGCTTGAGGATTCCCGCACACTTCCCAGACTTTTAGGGAAAGCCTTAGCGATCGCTTAATTTTATATTTTGCAAAAAACAAATCATTGTTTCTTATTGTTTTGGAGTCTCAATTATCGAACCGAATTACTCAGTCTTTTCAGCGGCTGCATTTTCCGGTTGTACGATATTGAAGGCATCATTTTGATTAGTAAAGTCGTCATCATCCATGTCACGCATCTCGATTTCTTCTTCGTCTGCGGAAAGCATTTTAACATCCATTCCAAGACTTTGAAGTTCTTTGATGAGTACTTTGAAGGATTCTGGCACACCAGGTTCTGGAACGCTTTCGCCTTTAACAATCGCTTCGTAAGTTTTCACACGACCAACCACGTCATCGGATTTAATCGTTAGGATTTCTTGAAGTGTATAAGCAGCACCATAAGCTTCCAGTGCCCATACTTCCATTTCACCAAAACGTTGTCCACCAAATTGTGCTTTACCACCAAGCGGTTGTTGCGTTACTAGAGAGTAAGGTCCAGTTGAACGCGCATGAAGTTTATCATCAACCATGTGGGCAAGTTTGATCATGTACATTACACCTACAGAGATACGGTTATCAAATGCTTCACCAGAACGTCCGTCATAAAGAATTGTTTTCGCATCGCGCGCCATACCAGCTTCTTCCACTGTGCTCCAAACGTCTTCTTCATTCGCTCCATCAAATACTGGTGTTGCAACGTGAATTCCTAAAGCACGAGCAGCCATACCTAAGTGTAGCTCTAGTACTTGTCCGATATTCAT
The DNA here is from genome assembly GCF_013282665.1 of Listeria monocytogenes. GTDB lineage: Bacteria > Bacillota > Bacilli > Lactobacillales > Listeriaceae > Listeria > Listeria monocytogenes_C. The sequence continues at coordinate 1,439,334 of NZ_CP054041.1, read as the reverse complement.
ACGAGATGGTACCCCTAGTGGGTTAAGCATGATATCAACAGGTGTTCCGTCTGGCATAAATGGCATATCTTCTTCAGGTAAAATACGGGAGATAACCCCTTTGTTACCATGACGTCCGGCCATTTTATCGCCTTCATGGATTTTACGTTTTTGTACAATATAAACACGTACTAATTGGTTTACACCAGGTGGTAGTTCGTCGCCTGCTTCACGTGTAAAGATCTTCACGTCAAGCACGATTCCGCCGCCGCCATGAGGTACACGTAATGAAGTATCACGAACTTCACGTGCTTTTTCACCAAAGATAGCGTGTAATAAACGTTCTTCTGCAGTTAATTCGGTAACTCCTTTTGGTGTTACTTTACCAACTAGAAGGTCGTTGTCTTTTACTTCAGCACCAACACGGATAATCCCACGTTCGTCAAGGTCGCGTAAAGCGTCTTCCCCAACATTTGGAATATCACGAGTCATTTCTTCAGGTCCGAGTTTAGTATCACGAGCTTCTGATTCAAATTCTTCAATATGAATCGAAGTATAAACGTCATCTTTTACAAGACGTTCACTCATGATGATCGCATCCTCGTAGTTATAACCATCCCAAGTCATGAACGCAACTAGTACGTTACGACCAAGAGCAAGTTCACCGGAATCCATCGATGGACCGTTACCAAGGATTTCTCCTTTAACAACGCGGTCACCTTCTGCTACGTTTGGACGTTGGTTATAACAAGTACCTTGGTTAGAACGAACAAATTTACGTAATGTATATTTATCAATTCCGCCAGTTACTTCTTTGCCATCCACTAGAGATACACGACGAACCCAAATTTCGCGGGCTTCAACGTGTTCTACAATACCGTCATGTTTGGCAGTTACAGCAGCACCAGAGTCTTTTGCAGATACGTGTTCCATACCTGTTCCAACAAATGGAGCTTCAGGGTGCATAAGAGGAACCGCTTGACGTTGCATGTTCGCTCCCATTAGCGCACGGTTACTATCATCGTTTTCAAGGAACGGAATACATGCTGTCGCAACAGATACAACCTGTTTAGGCGATACGTCCATGTAGTCAATACGTTCTTTTTCTACCGCTAAGTTTTCTGAACGGAAACGAGCCATAACTTCTTCTTCTGTGAAAGTACCTTGCTCGTCTAATTTCGAGTTTGCTTGTGCTACTACATAGTTATCCTCTTCATCCGCAGTTAGGTAATCAATCTTATCTGTAACACGGTTTGTTTCAGGATCTACGCGGCGGTAAGGCGTTTCGATAAAGCCGAATTTATTTACCTTCGCAAAGGAAGAAAGGGAGTTAATCAAACCAATGTTTGGTCCCTCTGGCGTTTCAATCGGACACATACGGCCATAGTGAGAGTAATGCACGTCACGTACTTCATAACCAGCACGTTCACGCGTCAAACCACCAGGTCCAAGCGCCGAAAGACGACGTTTATGCGTAAGTTCGCCAAGTGGATTTGTTTGATCCATGAACTGAGATAACTGCGAGCTACCAAAGAATTCTTTGATAGATGCAACTACTGGGCGAATATTAATCAATTGCTGTGGTGTAATTGTCGTCATATCTTGAATAGACATACGCTCACGAACTACACGCTCCATACGGGATAAACCGATACGGAATTGGTTTTGTAAAAGTTCACCTACAGAACGAAGACGACGATTACCTAGGTGATCGATGTCATCTGTATCGCCAACACCATGTAGCAAGTTAAAGAAATAGCTAATGGATGAAATAATATCAGAAGGCGTGATGTGTTTTACATTTTCTTCGATATACGCGTTACCGATAATGTTGATTTCTTTTTCTTCATCATTTGGTGCATAGATTTTAATAGATTGAACGAGTACGCTATCTTCCATAACTCCATCAGTTGGACGAAGTGTGCGGAAACCTACACCGTTTTCTAAATTTGGAATGATTTGATCTAAATTACGACGATCCAAAATGTCACCTTTAGAAGCAATAATTTCACCAGTTTCTGGATCCACTAAAGTTTCTGCTAATGTTTGGTTGAATAGACGGTTTTTTAGATGTAATTTTTTGTTGATTTTATAACGTCCAACGCTTGCAAGATCGTAGCGTTTTGGATCAAAGAAACGAGAAACTAGTAAGCTTCTAGCGTTATCAACTGTTGGGGGTTCACCCGGACGTAATCTTTCGTAAATTTCTAGAAGTGCTTTTTCAGCATTGTCAGTGTTGTCTTTTTCAAGCGTGTTGCGTAAGTAGTCATTGTCCCCGATTAAATCAATAATTTCTTGATCGGAACCAAAGCCTAGTGCACGAAGTAAAACAGTTACTGGTAATTTACGTGTACGGTCAATACGAACGTGTACAACGTCTTTAGCATCTGTTTCATACTCAAGCCAAGCCCCACGGTTAGGGATGACAGTAGAACCAAAGCCTTTTTTACCATTTTTGTCTAGTTTTCCATTGAAGTAAACACCTGGAGAACGAACTAATTGGGAAACGATAACACGTTCTGCCCCATTAATAATGAACGTACCCATTTCAGTCATTAGTGGGAAATCACCCATAAATACTTCTTGGTCTTTTACTTCGCCGGTTTCTTTGTTGATTAGGCGCAACTTCACGCGTAGTGGAGCCGCATAGTTTGCATCACGGTTCTTAGATTCTTCTACCGAATATTTCGGCTCTCCAAGATCGTAATCAATGAATTCTAAAGATAAATTACCCGCAAAATCCTCAATTGGCGAAATATCGCGGAACATCTCACGTAGCCCTTCATCTAAGAACCACTGGTAAGAAGCTGTTTGAATCTCAATTAAGTTTGGTAATTCAAGTACTTCACTGATTCGCGCAAAACTTCTACGCGTACGATGCCGTCCATATTTTACATCATGTCCTGAATGTCCTGACAAACTATTCACCCCTCAAATTAATTAAAAAATTTATAAGCACACCGACTTCACCTTTAGGCACAAAAACAGTGGAACCCCCCGCACCCGATGTTTAAGTAAAATCGTTCAAAAGCAAGTACTTCCATACCCCTCATCAGCCTTAAACATCGTTCATCAAAAGTTTCCTGCTACCTTGTGTACATCTGATTCGCATAGCCGCAATCAGATAAAACCTAGACGGAAATCAAGTGGAACTTCAAAAAGAAAAAAATTGCTGCTTTAGACAAAAAGAAAGCGGATTTCATCAACTATTTCTGAAAACCACATCCATGTTTATTTATAGCACCAAAAACCGCGAAAACGCTTCATTTTTAATCGTATTTTGAAATAAAATGCAACGCAAAAAAACGGTATAGATTCTTTTGGCATTATACTATAATACAACATCTCTCTACCTATGTCAAATATTTTTCTAGAAAAATAAGAAGCGGCATGTTATAATATTTGCCGCTTCTTTTGCGTATGCTTTGAAATTGTATAAAGATTACCTAATTTAAAGAATTTATCCCTTTTAACAAAGTACCATTTGAACAAAACATTAAGAATTGTTCACTTGAAATATTTATTAATATAGCACCTTGATCAAAAAGGAATTCAGGCCAATGCTTTATAAAAAAATGCTACTCCGTTTCTACAGCATAGTCCTTTAGCCAAAATGCTAAAACGGTGTCTTGTTGATTATAGTTTATACTTTTTAACAGATAATTACTAAAATCCTCATATATACCATTACCCAAATCATCCAGCCAATTGTAATCCATTTTCGCTAATGGAGGTAATTTGTCCTCAGAATCAAGTTACTCAAAATGGTGATGACGATGACTAATATACTTTTCCCACATCTTGCTACTATATGCTTTAGCAAGAGGTTTTATATACTTCATTTCCTCATCCGACATTTTAATCCCTTCAATATTAAAATACCAAGACAAATCGAAGTCCTCTATATTCACATATTTACTATCTCTATCCATATTATTTTCCACATAAAACACGCACCTTAATTTCTGTAGTTTCATATACTTCTCCAATTCTTACATAATTGAAGAATATATTTGTCGCGTTTTCCATCATGCTTTGAAATTGTATAACGGTTTAATTATTTCTTGAATTTCCATCGTATCTTCTACATCAACAAGTAATTGTTTAGCTGATTTATAGGCTTTTGGGGCTTCATCAATTGTTTTTTTAGAAACAGAAGTAGTCCAAACGTCTTTCATTGCTACCTGATAGCTTTCTAAACTGATTTGCGCTTTTGCTTTAGAGCGACTTAGCATTCTTCCTGCCCCGTGCGGCGCCGAGTAATTCCAATCTGCATTTCCTTTCCCAGTTGCAAGAATGCTGCCATCGCGCATATTTAGAGGAACGATAATTTGCTCCCCAAGCTGAGCAGATGTCGCACCTTTTCTAAGCATGTGGTTATCGATATCAATGTAATTATGCACACAATCAAACGCCGAAACAACTGCTTTATCCCATTTCATCGCTTTTAAAATAGTTTCTGCCATGATGTAACGATTACGAGCAGCAAATTTTTGCGCAATTTCCATGTCATTTAAATAATTGTTTAAATCAGAGCCCGTCACATAAGATAAGTCATAATCCAATTTCACTTGCTCGCGCTCACCGTTCAAGTTATTAGCCATTTCTATATTGCCGCGTTTTTTCGCAGCAGTGGCGTCTAATTTCAATTCTTTACGCAATACGTCTAATCTTTTATAAGCTACCTCTTGGTGATATTCCGCGATTTCTTTACCCAGCACCCGACTTCCACTATGGATTACAAGGTAAATACCGTCAGAACCTTGATTTATCTCAATAAAATGGTTTCCACCACCAAGTGTACCTATACTTCTAGCTACCCAGCCGCGATGAATCGGCGCAACCACGTTTTCCAAATCAAATTCATCAATCGGTTGATCATGCGTTTTGCTTCCGGATGGTACTCTTTCGCGAATAGCTTTATCTAGCTTATCAAAATTCATTTTTAACTTGCCAGATTTTAGTTTCACCACATACAGTCCGCAACCGATGTCCACTCCAACCAAATTTGGTACAATTTTATCTTGAATTGTCATCGTCGTTCCAATCACGCAACCTTTACCGCCGTGCGTGTCGGGCATGATTCGAATTTTACTATCCTTCGTAAAAGGTTGATTACACAGCGTAATAATTTGCCCGATGGTATTGTCATCCACGTTATCTGTAAAAACTTTCGCTTCGTTATATTTTCCTTTTAATGTTAGCATTTCTATTCCTCATTTTCTGTTTAATAGAGAAATGAAAGTCTCCACTTCTCTTCCTAGCTGTTTAAGTTCCCCAGTTCTCCTATTGTCATTCGACTCACTTCTTTCAAGTTTATTTTTAAGTACAAAAAAAGTCCCTCAATCAAGAAAGATTGAAGGACGTAACTTTTAACGGACACTACTTCGAAAAGACACTGCTTGGCTATGCAGGAACGTTAAAGAAATACCTATTATCTTCTGTCTTGATTGGTTGTTTTTTTCTAGCATATCTTTCATTCTAAGCATATCCCTCAGTCCTTTCTTGGTAAAATGTATTTCTATATTAGCACGTTTCCGCACTTGATACAACTTAATTTTTAACGCTTTTGAAAATAAAATAGCCCTTATCTTTTGCGACTGTTTCAACGTTACCAAAAACTTCTTCCATTTTCTTTTCAGCAGATGGGCCGCCTTGTTTCTTTTGAATAACAATCCAAAGTTCTCCGTTTTCTTGCAAGTGATCGTAAGCACCTTCTAAAATAGCGTGAACTATTCTTTTCCCTGCACGAATTGGCGGATTACTTATAATCGCTTGGTAATCGTTCGCAGTTACGTTATCATAAACCGAACTTTCATAGATATGTGTGTTCGTAATTTTATTGATTTCCGCATTTTCTTTTGCAAGTTCTAGTGCGCGCAAATTAACATCCACCATTTCAATTTGGCTATCAGGAAATTCTTTCGCTACCGTTAATCCCATCGGACCATAGCCGCAACCCACATCCAAGATTTTCCCTGTTTTCGTTTCTAACTCAAAAGATTCAATCAATAATTTCGAACCAAAATCGACCGTATTTTTGGAAAACACGCCATTGTCACTTGTAAAACTCATATTAAAACCTTTTAACATCACTTGCCATGTTTTTCGGTTGTGTTTAATTGTTTCGTCGTTTGTGTAGTAATGATTGTTAGTCAAGAACCGCACCTTCCTTTCGTATCTCTAGCTATTTTAGCATAAAATCCCCTTCTAAAGTAGCGCTAACGAAAGAAAAACAGGCGCTTTGATTATTACGCGCCTGTTTCTAAGTTATTAAGATTCTTTCTTCTTGAACCCTTGAGCTTCGAATTGTTTTACCGTTTCTTTTAGACTAACATTTTTAGGATCTGTTGTTCCGCCAAGTAGAGAAGCAACTGAATCCTTATCTGCTTTATATAAATCAACAGACATTGTTAATTCTAGCGCTTCATCAGTAAATTTCGTTTCTAGTGAAGCTCCTTTACTATCTTTATATGCAGCGTATTGGGAAGCAACTTGCTCTTCCAATTGTTTCTTCATACCGTCATCTAATTTGGTGACATTTTCAATCCCAAGAGCAGCATATGGATAAACCATTTTTTGATCTACTTTTCTTAAATTATCACCAACATGAGAAAATGTTGCTTCTAACTTAGCGCCACTAATGTCCGCTACATATGTTACTGTCTCCATTTTTTCTTCTTTTTTCTCACTTTTCTTTTTACTTGAATCACTTCCACAAGCTGTTACAAGTAAAGCTAAAACTAAAATACTTAAAATACTTAAAAACTTTTTCATCGATTGTTATACTCCCTTTTTTGTTTAGTTTTTCAGTTGATATTTATTTAACAAACTAGCTGCGTCTTTTCGTAATGCCACATAGGCCTTAACACCATCGCTGTACCAATTTGTATCCAAACCTTCTTCTCCGTTCAAATAACTAACGCAGTACTCATCCCAGTCATCAAAATGCATTACAGCAGCGTTCCATAATTCTTCAAGGAAGCCCCATGCTTGCTCCTCGTTAATCAAGTCTAAAGAATAGCAGACGCGCACAATATAACCTAATCTATCTAAATCAAATGCGCCATACGTTTTCACTTTGTTAGCTGCTGCTACAAGTGAATTTTCATCTTGCCCTTGTTTTTGAGAAGCTTTAGTAACAATTCGAATAACTTTATTTGTTGTATTCGCAGCAATCATTCCTGAATAATCATTCGCTTTAGTCCAGTTAGTGATTACTTCGATAGCAGAATAGCTGTCATTAATCCCAAACATCGGCAACCAATATTTCATGACTTTTGCAGCTTGATTCTTCGGATAATATAGCTTCAACATTTTATTCGAACCATCTAATTTTGTTTCTACGTTATGTTTATACTCTGTAGTAAAAGCTCCAATACAAAGCAATCTCTCTTTATCTGCTGAAAAATGATTAAATTGCAGATATTCCTCTGGTATAGAAACCTTTTTTCGACCAAACATTTCTTCTCCGCCCCTCTAGTAATTTATTTTGCTTTTTAATACTACAATACGTAGTCCTAAAAGTCAATAACATAATAAAAAACTCCTCTTAATAAAAAAGAGAAGTTTCTACTAGCTTATTTTCTTCGTTCAATTGTAATGCCTTTCTTCTTTTCTAGTATAAACATATCCGCTTGAAAAGCACTAAATAAAACGCCTACACCACATAATACAATAATGAAGATCAAGAACAATACATTGTGTTTTTTACTTGGCGCTTCATAGTTCGCGATAAATGTAAGCCTTTCTTTTAAAGCTTTCGTATTTTCATGAAGCGATACGGCTACATAAGATTCCTTATAATTTCCTGATTTAACAAGTGACGAAAGCAACGTATCACCATAACCAATATATTTACTTTTAGGCAATGTAGCTAACACAGCTTCATCACACGCTAATTCACGATCCATTTGAATCCATTTATTCATCAGGTACATCAACGGATTAAACCAATAGACACAAGTGAAAAATTGGACCATCCAAACATAATACATATCTTTATGTTTACAATGAACTAGCTCATGCATAAAAATATAATGCAATTCCACATTCAAAAAAGTTTCATCTGGTATAACTATTACATTCTTTTTTAGTCCAAGAAAAATCGGTGAAGAAATAAGTGGATTTATCATCAACTCTACCGGTCGCTTAATATTCAATTTCTCCATAGTTTCCGCCAATAAATCGAGCTGTTCCAAATTATCTACTCTTCGTGCGCCAGAAAACACATATTTTTTGAAATTACGATACGAGGCTATCCGGTAAATAAAACTAAGTAAAAATATCACGAGCCAAGCTACCCATAAATAATCCAGTACCGTCATCCAAAAAACAGTTTTAAAATCATGTTGTAATACAATCCCACTTCGATCCATTACAATGGAAGTAACCCCATCAAATTCCGTTTTATTTCTCCACATAAACTCACTATCTTTTGCAAACCTAAAGAAAAGATAGGCAAAAGGAATGGTTAAAAAGAAAAAAACAATCAGCCATGAGTAATAAATTTTCCCTTTACTCAAATAACGATTGAATATTCTTTGTAATATCCAGACTAGCGGTATTAATATAACCGATGTTAAAGCCATTGATAAGAAAATCTTAAGCAGTTCATTCATTAGGTGATTTCATCCTTTTCCAAAATTGTTGTAAATCTTCTAGTTCGTCTGGTGAAATTAAATCATTTTGTACTAAGTTTGTAATTAACCCTTTTACATCCCCTTCATAAATATCTTCTACAAAGGTTTCCGTTTGTCGTTCTAAATACTCGTTTTCACTTACAATCGCATAATATTCGTTTTTGCGACCAACTTTCTTCACACTCAGTAAATTTTTCTCAACTAAGCGCGTTAAAAAAGTTAGTATAGTGTTTTTCTTCCACGAGTAATTTTTCTCTTCTAGCTTTCCAGCAACATCAGCATACTGAACCGCTCTTCCAAAATCCCATATAATCTTCATTACTTCTAATTCAGATTTTGATATAGATTTAATTGCCATATATAAACCCCCAGAAAACTAATTCATCTCTTTATACTAGCATGTAATAGCAATTAAAAAAAGCCTTCAAAAAAAGTTTAAAAAGCATTTTTTATATAACAATAAAAAAAGACCTTAGATAACAAGTATCTAAGGTCTTTAAGTTAATTACTTAACTTCTACGTTAGCGCCAACTTCTTCAAGTTTAGCTTTGATTTCTTCAGCTTCGTCTTTAGCAACGCCTTCTTTAAGAGCTTTAGGAGCGTTGTCAACTAATTCTTTAGCTTCTTTTAAGCCAAGACCAGTGATTTCACGAACCACTTTGATTACTTTGATTTTAGAATCTCCAGCAGAAGCTAGTTCTACAGTGAATTCAGTTTGCTCAGCAGCACCGCCACCAGCAGCAGCTACAGCTACAGGAGCAGCAGCAGTTACGCCAAATTCTTCTTCGATTGCTTTTACTAAATCGTTAAGTTCTAATACAGATGCTTCTTTTACGGAAGCAATGATTTCTTCAATGTTTAAAGCCATTTTGAAATTCCTCCAATAATATAATTTTTCGGATTTAACCGAGATTTGTTTGTAGGGTTCCCCCTAGGTAGAACAGATTATGCTTCTTGTCCTTCTTTTTGGTCAGCAACAGCTTTAGTAGCGATAGCAAGACCGCGAACTGGAGCTTGAAGTACGTTGCAAAGCATAGATAGCAATCCTTCGCGTGATGGAAGTGTTGCAAGTGCTTTAATTTCTTCAAGAGAAGCAACTTTACCTTCAATAACACCGGCTTTGATTTCTAGTGCTTCATGATCTTTAGCGAAATCGTTAAGGATTTTCGCAGGCGCAACTACGTCTTCATTACTGAATGCGATTGCGTTAGGACCAGTTAGAGCTCCTTCTAAACCTTCGTAACCGTTAGCTTCAACAGCACGGCGAGTTAGTGAGTTTTTATAAACTTTAAACTCAATACCAGCATCACGCAATTGTTTACGTAAGTCAGTGATTTCGCCAACGTTTAAGCCGCGGTAATCAACAATTACTGTAGACGCACTAGCTGATAATTTTGTTTTAATTTCTTCAACTGCACTTTGTTTAGCTTCAAGAACTTTACTCATTTTTCCACCTCCGTCCAACAATTAAATCTAATTAAACAGACACAAGTTCCGTTTGATCAGCAACAAAAAACCTCTGACACCGTAGACGTCAGAGGTTTTTGTAAAATGCACGCGGGCGCACACTTCAAAAGAAATCCCTCGGGTGGCAAATTTAAGCGATAAACGCACCAACTGTCTACGGTAAGGATATTTGATTGTTTCAACTAGCCTATCTTATCAAAAGACAAGGGGCTGGTCAAGTTAAATTTTATAAGCTTGCTGGGTCGACTTTGATTCCAGGTCCGAAAGTAGTTGTTACGGAAAGATTTTTCACGTAAGTACCTTTCGCAGCAGCAGGTTTTGCTTTTTGTAGAACGTCATTCACAGTACGGAAGTTTTCTACTAGTTTAGCAGCATCAAAAGATACTTTACCGATTGCAGCGTGGACGTTACCAGCTTTATCAACACGGTATTCTACTTTACCAGCTTTAATTTCGTTAACTGCTTTAGTTACGTCCATAGTTACTGTACCAGTTTTAGGGTTTGGCATTAAACCTTTTGGTCCAAGGACACGGCCTAATTTACCAACTTCACCCATCATGTCAGGTGTAGCAACGATAACGTCAAATTCAAACCAACCTTGGTTGATTTTTTCAACGAATTCAGATTCACCAACGTAATCAGCTCCAGCAGCCTCAGCTTCTTTAGCTTTTTCACCTTTTGCGAATACTAATACGCGTTGAGTTTTACCAGTACCGTTTGGTAATACAACAGCACCGCGGATTTGTTGGTCCGCTTTTTTAGGGTCAACGCCAAGACGGAATGCTACTTCAACAGTTGCATCGAATTTAGCGAAGTCAATTTTTTTAGCAAGTTCTACTGCTTCTTCTGCAGTGTAAACTTTGTTTGCATCAATTTGTTTTAAAGCATCTTGATACTTTTTGCCTTTCTTAGCCATTTCTTTTCCTCCTTAATTGTCAAATTGTGAAACACACGATTAATCTTGGATAGTGATACCCATAGAACGTGCAGTACCTTCAACCATTAGCATTGCAGATTCAACATTTGCAGCGTTAAGGTCTGGCATTTTTGTTTCAGCAATTTCCTGTACTTGAGCGCGAGTTACAGATGCAACTTTTGTTTTGTTTGGTTCACCGGATCCTTTTTCCACTTTAGCTGCTTTTTTAAGTAATACAGCTGCTGGTGGAGTTTTAGTGATGAACGTAAACGAACGGTCTTCAAATACAGTGATCACAACAGGAATAATAAGACCAGCTTGATCGGCTGTGCGAGCATTAAACTCTTTACAGAATCCCATGATGTTTACGCCAGCTTGACCTAATGCAGGTCCAACTGGAGGTGCAGGATTTGCTTTACCTGCTGGAATTTGAAGTTTAACTTCTTTAATCACTTTTTTTGCCACGAGACATACCTCCTTAAGTCCGTGATGTGGTTGACTGGGGCTGATATTTCCCCTCCCACGTTAAAACATACGTCAAAAACGTACTTATATATGATACCATTTTAAATGTGTAGTTGCAAGATTATTTATAAATTTACTTTAAATTCCATTGTGTCTTTATCGAAATAAACATTTTTATTTTCACGCCATAAATTCAAATACGACGCGTAGCCTTGTGCTGCCTTATCTAGCCACGCCGGATTGACCGTTTTTAGTAGTTGCAATGTTTTTTCAAAAGCGACTTTTCTGGTGTCTGCTTCTAAAATATTATCACTTCGCTCCATATCTTCTTTCCGGTGGCGCAATTCAAACTCCATTCCCATATACCAACAAATATGCAAGAAAACCTCGTATTTAAATTCTTCGAAGTTTGTTGTTTTAAATTCACTATTACGTTTGCCACGTTCGTAACCATATAGCATATAGCCATCTTGTTCGCTATAATCCATACAAAGCTCGCCAAAACCTGGTCCATCGCCCAAAAATAGTGGGAAGTCGAGTTCTAAAAAATCGGCTTCTCGCTTAAACTCCAGATAAATCCGCTTTGCTTTATCCATTTAGGCGCCTCCTAACAAAACAACCTCCACAAATAATGTAGAGGTTGCACATTTTAAAGTTTTTCGATTTGGTTGAAATCCACTTCGACTGGCGTTTCACGTCCGAACATGTTAACCATGACTTTCGCTTTACCTTTGTCATTGTCCATTTCGTCCACTTTACCGGAGAAGTCAGCAAATGGCCCTTCTTTGACCATAACAGTTTCGCCAATTTCAAAATCAGCTTCCGCACGTTTTTCCACCATGCCCATGCTTTTAAGAATACGATCCGCTTCTTCTGGAAGTAATGGCGTTGGTTTTGATCCAGAACCTGCTGAACCCACGAAACCTGTAACACCAGGGGTATTACGCACAACATACCAAGAATCATCCGTCATAACGATTTCTACTAATACATAACCAGGGAAAACTTTGCGTTTGATTGTTTTTGTTTTACCATTTTTCACTTCTGTTTCTTCTTCTTCCGGTACGATAACTCGGAAAATTTTATCGGACATGCCCATTGATTCTACACGTTTTTCTAAGTTTGCTTTGACTTTATTTTCATAACCGGAGTAAGTATGAACTACATACCAATTTTTTTCCATTGTTTAGTTGGCAGCAATCCTATTTTGCCGCCATCCTCCTTTTAGTATAATCCAAAATAAAAAACCCGAAAGTTGTACGGGTTTTGTCTCAAGTAATAGTATATCATTATCTTTGTAAAATTCCTAGCACTACACGATAAGTTTAATAATTTGTTCGATACCAAAATCAATTAACATAAAGAATAAAGCAAATAAAACTACTGTAATAACTACTGTTACTGTGTATGTTAAAAGTTCTTTTCTAGTTGGCCACGTAACTTTGTGCATTTCGGATGAAACATTCCGAAAGAATCTTGCTATTGCAGACATACCAAAACCTCCATATCGTCTATTTTGTTTCTCGATGTAATGTATGTTTATTGCAGTGTCGGCAGAATTTCTTCACTTCTAAACGCGTTTCTTTCTGCGTCCCGCTAACATTGACTGTATAGTTTCTTGAACCACACTCAGAACAAGCGAGGGATGTTTTCTTCTTCATAAATTATCTCAACTCCGCAATCATTAAATATGCCATGCCAAAAAATAGGCACATTTCATCCATATAAATATAACATTTGACTCTTAGCTAGTCAATTGTTTTTTCATTCTAGCTGTTTCATCATTTTCTTTTTCACGCGTTGGAGAGCATTATCAATTGCTTTCTCTTTTTTATTGAAGTAAAGCGCCATTTCTTGATAGCTCTTGCCTTCTAAATATTGCTTTAATACTTCTTTTTCAAATTCGCTTGTGACTTGTTCTAGTTGACGTGCTACATGTATTAAATCTTCATTTTTGATTAAAAAGTCTTCTGGCGTTTCGGCCGCTTTTTCGGAAATGACATCTAATAAAGTCCAGTCTACATCGTCCTCAGCCATTGGTGTGTCTAGTGAAACAGAATTATTAAGCGGAATATTCTTCTGCCTAGATGCCCGTTTCACGGCCGAAAGAAGTTGTCTGTTAATACACATTTCTGCAAAAGATCGAAAAGAAGCTTCTTTTGTTTTATCGTAATCTCGAATTGCTTTGAAAAGGCCAATCATCGCTTCTTGAATTAAATCGTCACGCTCTGCACCTTGCAGAAAATATTGAGTTGATTTCCAGTAAATAACCGATTGATACTTACTGAAAAAATATTCTAATGCTTCTGTATCACCGCTTCTTGCTAGTTCGAGCATCGCAAGTTCTTCTTGATTCACTGAATTATTCACTAAGCTAATCGGCTCCTTTACAACAGGATTTCTTCTATGGTTGCTCCATTATACATAGTCAAAAACATACCGTCAATCCCTTACTTCTCGCCTCTTCTCCACTTTTCGAGCTGTGAAATGACATCAGAATCCAGATTAAGGTTTGATTTTGGCATTTCTTCCTGAATTCGCTTGATTTTCTGTCCGATTTGTTTACTCATTTCTTGAATTTCAAAAAGTAACTCCCGCGATGAAATTCGTAGTGCACCTTGTCCAAAAATAGCCCACTGTTCTGTATAGTCAGATGTTGCTACCATAATTTGCGTCCGCGCGTTTTTCCATTCAATCGCTTTTTGTTCGATATACTCATCTGCCGTTTCATCCTCATGCGTAAAAACAACTTCTACCTGATACTTCTTACTTTTACGCTTCACACCTCGGACAAACTGCGCATCAAAAACGACCACCACCCGATATCCCGTATAACTTTGATATTCCGCCATCCATTCTACAAGTTTATCTCTCGCTGCTTCCAAATCACGATCTTTTAAGAAACTAAGTTCTGGCCAAGCACCAATCACATTATACCCGTCAACAAGCAGAATTTGTTCCATCTTTATTTCTCCAGAGGGAAACGTTTCCGATAAACTTCATAAAGTAACAAACTAGCTGCAACTGACGCATTAAGTGAAGTAACTTTTCCACGCATTGGTAAATGGACAAGGAAATCACATTTTTCACGAACTAAACGGCTCATGCCAAATCCTTCACTACCAATAACAATAGCAAGCGGCATATCTACATCCATCGTCCGGTAATCGCTACTTCCTTTCGCATCTGTTCCAAAAATCCAGAGCCCACGTTTTTGTAGTTCTTCCATTGTCCGCACCATATTCGTTACGCGAACCACCGGAACATACTCCATCGCTCCAGTACTTGCTTTGGCTACAGTTTGCGTCAAACCTACAGAGCGACGTTTCGGAATAATAATCCCATGTGCGCCAACAGAATCCGCTGTACGCATAATTGAGCCTAAGTTGTGTGGATCTTCTAATTCATCCAAAATAATGAAAAATGGCATTTCATCTTTTGCTTCAGCTGCAGCGAATAAATCGTCTAACTCCGCATATTGATAAGCCGCCACTTGAGCTGCAACACCTTGATGAGCCCCACTTACTACTTTTTCAATCTTTTGTTTAGGCACAAATTGAACTTGAATTTTTCGTTCTTTCGCTAATGTTAATACTTGTTTTAACACGCCTTTTTGTGAACCTTCTTGCACATATATTTTATGAATATCTCTATCAGATCGTAATACTTCAAGAACAGGATTTCTCCCGCCAATCCACTCTTGTTCGTTTTCTTGTTCCATTAGTTGTTTTCCACTCCTTTTTCTACTATTTCAAGCGCCTTCTCCATCCATTTTTGCAAACGATCCATTTCACCAGCTAAGTATAGATAGCCTAGTACTGCTTCAAAAGATGTGGACATACTGTAAGTTCCAGGATCTGTATTTTTTGGCACTGTATATGACTTAGCGTTACGCCCACGCTTAGCAATTCTATCTTCTTCTTCCGTCAAAAATCCTTCCGCAATCATAGCTTTCAGCGCCACAGCTTGCCCTTTTGCAGAAACGAATTTTGTCGCTGTTTTGTGCAATTGATTTGGTTTTGTCTTTCCAGCAGCAAGTAAATATTCACGGATAAATTTTTCGTACACTGCGTCACCCATGTAAGCAAGCGCGAGACCATTCAGTTGTTTATATTCTTTCACTTCTGCCATGATTTACCCCCGTCTAAACCGCGTGCCTTGCGCAGTGTCTTCCAAAATAATATTTTTTTCTTTTAAAATGTCTCGAATTTCATCAGCGCGAGCAAAATTACGCTCATTTCGCGCTTGTAGACGTTCTTCGATTAACGCTTCCACTTCGCTATCATCCAGCGAATCAGTTTGCGTATTCTCTAGTTTTAAGCCTAGTACTTCCGCAAACAAACGCATCATACTTAAGAATTCGCGCAGAACGTTGATAGAAACAGTTTCTTTCGCCAAATAAATATTGGCACGTTTTGCCAGTTCATGGAAAGTTGTAATAGCATTTGCGGTATTGAAATCATCATCCATATCATCTTCAAAAGCTTGTTTTAATTCAGTTAGTTGTTCTAACCACTCGTCCTCATGCGATTCTTCCACATATTCGCCATCATCCGTTTGAATCCGGTGATCAATATTTTGGTATGCAATCATTAACCGTTCCAAACCATTTTTCGCATCTTCTAAAATCGCATCATTCAGCGTAATTGGCTTCCGATAATGTACAGATAACATGAAGAAACGAATCACATTCGGGTCATTGTCTTTTAACACATCATGCAACGTAATAAAATTCCCAAGCGATTTGGACATTTTTTCCCCATCAATATTTAAAAAGGCATTGTGCATCCAGTAGTTCGCGAACGTTTTCCCTGTTGCTGCTTCTGATTGAGCAATTTCATCCTCATGGTGAGGAAATACTAAATCTTGCCCTCCTGCATGAATATCAATTGTGTCACCCAAATATTTTTTTGCAAGCGCCGAGCATTCAATATGCCAACCCGGGCGCCCATTACCAAACGGACTTTCCCAGAAAATTTCACCCGGTTTAGCCGCTTTCCAAAGCGTGAAATCAAGTTCATCTTGTTTACGCTCATTATATTCAACCCGAGCCCCGTGTTGCAATTCCGATAATTCTTGGCCAGATAGTTTCCCGTAATCTTTGAATTTTTTCGTCCGGAAATAGACATCGCCAGCCGACTCATACGCATAGCCTTTTTCGATCAGGGTGCTTATCAATTGAATGATTTCATCCATATTCTCCGTTACACGTGGATTCACAGTCGCTTTCGCCACATTCAGTTGATCGACATCATCAAAATAAGCGCCTATAAAGCGATCCGCCACTTCTGGAACTGTCAATTTAAGTTCATTAGCCGCACGAATTAATTTATCATCCACATCCGTAAAGTTAGACACGAATTTCACATCATAGCCACGATACGTAAAATAACGTCGAACCGTATCAAAAACAATAATTGGACGCGCATTTCCGATATGAATGTAGTTATATACAGTCGGTCCGCAAACATACATTTTCACTTCGCCATCTTTGAGTGGTTTAAAAGGCTCTTTCTCTCGTTTTAACGTATTAAAAATTTGTATCGACAATCAGATCTACTCCTTTTCCTTCAAAAGTTTTTCTACTATATTTTCTAATTCCGCAATTCGTAACGTCAGTTCATCCATTTTAGGAACCGCGTGACCTACCGTGCGACCATTCAAACGAACAACCTTAGCAGGAATCCCGACAACCGTCGCGCCTGGAGGTACATCTTTTAAAACGACAGCTCCTGCTCCAACACGCGCCCCTGCCCCGATTTCTACCGGTCCAAGTACTTTTGCGCCTGCCGAAACGAGCGCCCCGTCACCAACAGTTGGATGGCGTTTTCCGCAATCTTTCCCAGTTCCACCTAGCGTAACTCCGTGGAATATCGTTACATCATCACCGATTTCTGCCGTCTCACCAATAACAATTCCTGCACCATGATCAATAAAAAGCCTTCTACCAATAGTTGCGCCTGGATGAATCTCTATATTAGTCCAGAAACGAGCGGTCTGCGATAATACTTTTCCAAACAAAACCATTTTATGACGATAAAAAAAGTTCGCCACACGATGCCACCAAAGTGCGTGCAATCCCGGATTCGTTAAAAAAGCATCAAAAAAGCTCTTCGTCGCAGGGTCATTCTTTATAATTGTTGCAATATCTTCTTTTAAGCGAGTTGGCATTTTGTTGCCTCCTTATTCAAGTTCGTACATTTTTTATTGGAACCTAACCAACAAAAAAAGCCCCTCCGATACAGAGACGCTTTGCGCGGTTCCACTCTGACTTGAGCACTGCTAATTTTAGCAAATACTCCAACTCTAGGGGTGGGGGTAACGACCCACATTTCGTCTGATGATACTAAATTTCCCATCAGAATTCAGGGAGGCATTTCAGGAGTGTTCAGCTAAGTCGCTTCCAGCCATGGCGACTCTCTCTATAAACTTAGAATTCCGTACTTCTTCCCATCATCACTTTTTCCGTATATTTAGTTCTATTATAACAGCAATAAAATTCCTTGCAACTGAAATATATCAAAATAAAAAAGCACCCCGCAAATAGCCGAGATGCTTTCATTCAAAATCAATTATTTTTCAACCATGTATCCAAACGATTAAGCACTTTTTCACGACCAAGAACTTCGATTGCAAGTGGCAATTCAGGACCATGCATTTCACCCGTCGTTACAATACGAATTGGCATAAATAACCCTTTACCCTTTACGCCCGTTTCTTTTTGAACACGCTTGATTGCCGCTTTTACTTCCGCAGCTTCAAGAACTTCTAGTGCTTCTAGTTCTTTTTTGAAAGCCGAAATAACGGTTGGAACTGTTTCTTCCGCAAGCACCGCTGTCTCTTCTTCATCAAACGTAATTGACTCTGCATCCGCAAAGAACATTTCTGAAAGTGGCACAATTTCCGCACCATAGCTCATTTGCTCATGATAAAGTGACACCAATTTGTGCACCCAATCAAGTTCAGCTTGATCTAGCTCAGCAGATACAACACCTGCTTTTTGTAAATGCGGTAACGAAAGCTCTACTACATCATTTAGCGGTAATTTTTTCACATATTGGTTATTCACCCATGTTAATTTAACATTATCAAACAGCGCAGGTGATTTAGATAAACGTTTTGGATCAAACATTTTAATGAATTCTTCTTTAGAGAAAATTTCTTCTTCACCTTCTGGAGACCAACCAAGCATAGCAATGAAGTTAAATAATGCTTCTGGTAAATATCCTAAATCGCGATATTGTTCGATAAATTGAATAATCGAGCCATCACGTTTACTTAATTTACGTCTGCTTTCATTCACAATAAGCGTCATATGACCAAAAATCGGCGGCTCCCAGCCGAATGCATTATAAATCAAAATTTGTTTAGGCGTATTCGAAATATGGTCGTCTCCGCGAAGAACATGGGAGATTTCCATCAAATGGTCGTCCACTGCTACGGCAAAGTTATAAGTCGGAATTCCGTCTTTTTTCGCAATAACAAAATCGCCTATTCCATTTGATTCAAACGAAACATCGTCTTTCACCATATCGTTGAAAGTAATTGTTTCATTTGCTGGCACTTTGAAACGAATACTCGGTTTAAAACCCTGCGCTTCTTTCTCCGCTTGTTGTTCTTTTGTTAAATGACGACATTTCCCACTATAACGAGGCATTTCACCATTTGCTTTTTGTTTTTCACGTTCAGCATCCAGCTCTTCTTCCGTACAATAACATTTATAAGCCAAACCTTCATCCAAAAGTTGTTGAATTAACGGTTCATAAATGGATTGACGTTCCGACTGACGGTAAGGTCCGTATTTTCCGGGAACATCCACGCCTTCATCCCAGTCCATACCTAGCCATTTTAAATTTGTCATTTGGCTTTCTTCACCGTCGGCTATGTTACGTTTAGCGTCTGTATCTTCAATTCTAATGATAAAATCTCCATCATTATGTCTTGCAAATAAATAGTTAAATAAGGCAGTACGCGCATTTCCAATATGCAAAAATCCAGTTGGACTTGGTGCATAACGTACACGTACTCGTTTTGTTTCACTCACAATTATTCACTCCTTCAATTATTTTTCAAGTAAGACAATAGCTAGACTTGCGATGCCTTCTTCTCGACCAGTAAATCCTAATTTCTCTGTCGTAGTCGCCTTAATATTCACTTGGGCTGAATCCGCATGTAGCAACTCCGCAATTCGAAGCTTTATTTGCTCAACATACGGTGCCATTTTTGGCTTTTCAGCAATAATAGTAGCATCTAGATTCCCAAGACGAAAACCATCCGCCTCTACCTTCCGCCAAATTTCTGTAAGTAACTCAGCTGAATCCGCGTCTTTAAAAGCCATATCTGTATCCGGGAAAAAATGACCAATATCACCAGCGCCAATTGCACCTATGATAGCATCAGTAATAGCGTGCAGAAGTACATCCGCATCACTGTGACCTAGTAACCCTTTCTCATAAGGAATTTTAATCCCGCCAATAATCAGCTCTCGGTCATAAACAAGTTTATGTACATCATAACCTTGACCAATTCTAATCATTTGCTATCCCTCCAAGTTCCCCTAAAATCGCCTTTGCGAGCGGCATATCTTCAGGAGTTGTCAGCTTAATATTATAATAACTTCCTTGGACAATAGCAACAGGACAAGGAAGTCGCTCAACCAGACTAGCTTCATCCGTTCCTAAAAACTGTTCTTTTTGAGCAAGTTGATGCGCTTTTCGTAAGATAGGTAATTCAAAAGCTTGCGGCGTTTGAACTTGCCAAAGATTTTCACGGTCAACTGTTTCTTGAACGACACCATTTACCACTCGTTTCACCGTATCTTTTACTTTTACTGCACAAATCGCGGCTTTACTTTGCTTTACACCAATTAATAATCGATCAATAATATCTACCGTGATAAACGGCCTTGCGCCATCATGCACTAAGACAACGCTCTCCGTCCCACAACGCTCAAGACCTGCTGCTACACTGTATTGGCGCTCACTTCCGCCCTTCACAATCTCAATTCGGCTTTCAACAACTTTAAGCTGACTCATTAATTCTTTTACATGCTTTCTTTCCTCTTCTTGACACACAACAATCACTTTTGAACAACGATTAT
This sequence comes from Listeria monocytogenes, assembly GCF_013282665.1. Lineage (GTDB taxonomy): Bacteria > Bacillota > Bacilli > Lactobacillales > Listeriaceae > Listeria > Listeria monocytogenes_C. The sequence goes on along the minus strand of NZ_CP054041.1, from coordinate 1,418,765 downwards.
CTGCTAAAAAGGGACGCAAGGCATGAATGAAAATTGGTTCACCAACTAACTCTAGCCACATTTTATTTTTCTGGGCATTCATACGTTTCCCTTGACCTGCCGCTAAAAAAACCAACTCATAATTCATGCTTATTTCCTCCTTCTAATCAGGATGGTTTAGCAAAAATCATTCTTCCTGCTGATGTTTGAAGTACACTCGTTACTTCCACTTGAATTGTTTCATTAATAAATTTACGGCCATCTTCTACAACAATCATTGTTCCATCATCTAAATATGCAACGCCTTGATTGTGTTCTTTACCATCTTTCACCATAAGAACAGTCATTTTCTCACCTGGCAAAACAACAGGTTTTACAGCATTCGCCAAATCATTAATATTTAAAACTGGTACATTTTGGAACTCACATACTTTGTTTAAATTATAATCATTTGTAACAACAATACCGCCCATTACTTTAGCAAGTTTCACAAGTTTACTGTCCACTTCTGGCGTATCTTCAAAATCACCTTCATACATTTCCACTTGAATAGCATCTTCTTTTTGGATTCGATTTAAAATATCCAATCCCCGGCGCCCTCTTGTACGTTTAAGCGTATCAGATGAATCCGCAATATGCTGAAGTTCGGCTAACACAAATAGTGGAATAACCACTGTTCCATCTAAAAATCCAGTAGTCAAAATATCCGCAATACGACCATCAATAATTACGCTCGTATCCAAAATTTTATATGTTTTCTTAGATTTCTCTTCTGTTTTCTCTTCTTCTGGTGTTTTTTTCTTAGCATTTCTGTTATTAACAAAATTACCAAATTCATTACGACGACTGATTCCAATACGGAACCCTAAATAACCTAACACCAACGTTAAAATAACTGGTACTACAGAATTTAAAAGTGGAATATTTGTTTGACTTAGTGCATTGCTTGCGAAAAATGCAATGACCAAACCTACAAATAAACCAAGTCCTCCATAAACAAGAGTTGCAATAGCAATTTTAGCTAACTTTTCCTCTAACCAATTAAGTGCGGCTTCTACATATTTCACCGCCCAGAAAGTAATAAGATAAAATATAAGTGCACCAATCAGAGCATCAGTATAAGGATTATTAATTAGCAGAATGTGACCTATTCCAAGTTTCACCCATAATGCTGGTAGCGAAAAGACTCCCGTTGTCCCACCTAGAATTAAAAAACACACTCGAATTACCCATGTAAGCATTTAGTTTCCCCCTTTCCATTTTTAAATTTATATGTACAATTGAGCTATTACCAAATATACATATAGCACTATTTTACACTATTAAAAGACTATACCGCAAATAGTACTCACGGAATCAACGAAGTATTTATTTTCAATCTGGTAAAGCCTTCTTCAAAGCTTCTCCAATCGTTTCCACCCCAACCACTTGCACATCTTTTGGTATTTTCCAAGTACCTTCATTATTTTTCGGTATGAAAATCCGTTTAAATCCTAGTTTCGCCGCTTCTTGCACGCGTTGTTCAATTCTTGCTACTCGACGAATTTCACCTGTAAGTCCAAGTTCTCCGATAAAGCAATCTGTGCTTCTCGTTGGTTTATCACGATAACTAGATGCCACACTTACTGCAACTGCCAAATCCACTGCAGGTTCATCAAGTTTAACCCCACCCGCTGCTTTCAAATAAGCATCTTGATTTTGCAGCATTAATCCAACTCTTTTTTCTAAAACGGCCATAATTAGCGAAACTTTATTATAGTCTATTCCTGTCGCCATTCGCTTAGCATTACCAAACATCGTAGGTGAAACAAGCGCTTGAATTTCCACAAGAACTGGACGAGTCCCTTCCATAGAAGCTACAACCGTTGAGCCCGAAGCGCCTTCAAGACGTTCTTCCAAGAATACTTCGGAAGGATTAGCAACTTCAACAAGTCCAACATCTCGCATTTCAAATATACCCATTTCGTTAGTGGAACCAAAACGGTTTTTCACTGCACGCAAAATCCGGTAAGCATGATGACGCTCCCCTTCAAAATAAAGTACTGTATCAACCATATGTTCAAGCAGGCGCGGTCCCGCAATTGCGCCTTCCTTCGTTACATGCCCAACAATAAAGATAGCAATGTTTTGCATTTTGGCAATTCGCATCAATGCTGCTGTACATTCCCTAACCTGCGAAACACTCCCTGCCGCACTCGTAACATCCGGGTGATAAACGGTCTGAATAGAATCAATGACTACAAAATCCGGCTTCACAAAATCAATCGTTTCTTGAACTGCTTCTAAATTTGTTTCTGCATATACATATAAATTATCTCCCGAAACTTGCAAACGTTCTGCACGTAGCTTCGTTTGTTTGATAGATTCTTCTCCTGAGATATATAATACTTTTTTATTCGTGAGCGTGAGTTGAGCTGAAACTTGTAATAATAATGTCGACTTCCCGATACCAGGATCGCCCCCGACAAGTACCATAGATCCTGGAACCACACCACCACCGAGGACTCTATTTAACTCCGGCATATTTGTTTCAACCCGTTTTTCTGTTTCACTTTCTATTTGAGTAATTGGAGTCGCTTTCGAAGGCTCTCCAGTATGATTAAAAGCTGAGCGCGATTTTTTTGATGGCTCCAAAGCTTCTACCATCTGATTCCACTCATTGCAATTCGGACATTTTCCCATCCATTTAGCCGATTCATATCCACATGCCTGACACACAAATTTGGTTGTCCTTTTTGCTTTAGCCATTTCTACATCCCTCCATACATATGCTCCATTTTACCACAGATCATCTGTTCGCGTTAACCCTTTTCACCAAATTCGTTTTTTCGACGCGAATCTTAATTTTCCCATAAAAAAACCTCCCTTAAAAATGGATTAAGGGAGGCGTGTTAGTTATTTAGCTTTTACCTTTTTGGCGGTTGTTTTCTTTTTGGGTGCATCTTTTTTTCTAACTTCCAACTTGCCATCTTTTACACCAATTTCTACGTAATCGCCTACTTTAATGTTGCCACGGAGCAATTCTTCAGAAAGCATATCTTCTACTTCTTTTTGAATAGCTCGCTTCAAAGGACGAGCTCCGTATTCTGGATCATAACCGTCTTTGGCAATTTTAGCCTTCGCACCTTCCGTCAATTTCACATGAATATCGCGTTCAGCTAAGCGTTTCGTTAATTGGGAAGTAAGCAGTGTAACAATTTGTTTCAATTCTTTTTCTTGCAGCGAATGGAATACAATTGTTTCATCAATTCGGTTGATAAACTCTGGACGGAATGCCTGTTTTAAATCTTGTAAAACACGGTGTTCCATTGCTTTATGGTCTTTAAGTGGATCAATTACATTGAAGCCCATTGATTTATCTTGTTTCATTTCTTGAGCCCCAATATTGGAAGTCATAATGATAACTGTATTTCTAAAGTCAACTACCCGTCCTTTAGAATCAGTCAAACGACCATCATCCAGCACTTGTAGCAACATATTAAATACATCCGGATGCGCTTTTTCAATTTCATCTAAAAGAACTACTGAATAAGGTTTTTGACGAACTTTTTCTGTCAGTTGCCCGCCTTCTTCATAGCCTACATAACCTGGAGGAGCCCCAACTAAACGAGCAGTGGAGAATTTCTCCATGTACTCAGACATATCAATTCGAATCATCGAATCCTCATCGCCAAACATAGATTCAGCAAGCGCGCGAGCAAGTTCCGTTTTCCCAACACCAGTGGGCCCAAGGAAAATAAAGGAACCAATTGGACGCTTAGGATCTTTAAGCCCAGCACGAGCTCGTCGTACAGCTAGCGACACAGCTTTCACCGCTGCATCTTGTCCAATCACCCGTTCATGTAAAAGTTTCTCCATATTCAAAAGTTTATTTGTCTCAGTTTCCGCAAGTTTCGCAACTGGAATTCCAGTCCAACTAGCAACTACTTCAGCGACAATCTCTTCTGTTACTTCACTATGATCAAGCCCTTGCTTTTCTTGCCAATTCGCTTTTGTTTCTTCTAATGATTTTTTAAGTTTTTGTTCTTTATCGCGTAATGACGCTGCTTTTTCAAATTCTTGCCCTTGAACAGCCGCATCTTTTTCTTTTTTCAAATCAGATAAATTATTTTCCATTTCTTTTACATTTTTTGGCGTTGTAAAAGATTTCAAACGTACTTTAGAACCAGATTCATCAATTACATCAATCGCTTTATCGGGTAAGAAACGATCAGAGATGTAACGATCAGATAGACGAACAGCAGCCTCAAGCGCTTCATCCGTAATTGCAACACGGTGATGCGCTTCATAACGATCGCGCAATCCATGTAAAATTTGAATAGATTCTTCTACAGTTGGTTCATCTACTTTGATTGGTTGGAAACGTCTCTCAAGCGCCGCATCTTTTTCGATGTACTTACGGTACTCATCCAGCGTTGTTGCCCCAATACATTGCAATTCTCCACGAGCTAGAGGTGGCTTCAAGATATTTGATGCATCAATCGCACCTTCCGCCCCACCAGCACCGATTAAAGTATGCAATTCATCAATAAATAGAATAACATTACCAGCTTGACGAATTTCATCCATTACTTTCTTCAAACGGTCTTCAAATTCACCACGATATTTTGTACCTGCTACAACAGTACCCATATCCAGTGTCATTACACGTTTTCCACGTAAGGTCTCAGGCACTTCATTACGAACAATTTGTTGCGCTAAGCCTTCTGCAATCGCTGTTTTACCAACACCTGGTTCCCCAATGAGTACCGGGTTATTTTTCGTCCGGCGACTAAGTACTTCAATCACACGTTGGATTTCTTTAGAACGACCAATAACCGGGTCCAAATTATCTTCCCGAGCAATAACTGTCAAATCACGTGCCAAACTATCTAAAGTCGGTGTAGCTTGCGTATTAGTTTGTCTTCCTGCCCCAGTAGCATCACCGCCGCCTAAGAGCTGTAGAACTTGCTGACGAGCTTTATTCAAACTAATACCAAGATTACTTAAAACGCGCGCCGCTACTCCTTCGCCTTCACGAATAAGCCCAAGTAAAATATGTTCTGTCCCCACGTAAGTGTGCCCTAATTTACGAGCCTCATCCATGGAAAGTTCAATTACTTTTTTCGCACGAGGCGTATATTGAATCGTTGTCACAGCTTTTTCCCCATGACCAATTAATCCTTCTACCTCTTGCTGCACTTTTTCAGAACTAATTCCCAGTTCATAGAGAGCTTTCGCCGCAATTCCTTCGCCTTCTCTTACAAGCCCTAATAAAATATGTTCTGTTCCTAAATTACTATGATTCAAACGCATCGCCTCTTCTTGTGACAACGCGAGTACTTTCTGAGCTCTTTGCGTAAATCGTCCAAACATCATTGTTGTTTCCTCCTTATCGTAAGCCTCATCATTTATCGCCCAAAATCTCGCGAATCACTTTGGCCCGTATTACTTTCTCTTCTAATTCATCCATATCTCGTCCTGCTTCCCTTCTCAAAAAAGCTGGTTGCGAGAATAGTACCAATTCATTCATTTTTTGGCGAGAAATATGCTCGAAAAATCCTAATTCGACTCCAAGCCTAACATCAGATATAGCGTCTGAAGCTTCTCGCATGGAAATAATTCGACAATTCATCAGTAAACCATATGACCTAAAAACTCTATCTTCCAGCGCAATATGAAATTTTTGCTTCAAAGTAGTTCTTGCTATACGTTCCTGCATAATAATTTGTTCCATGACTTGCGTTAAATCTTCCACAATTTCTGTTTCCGTTTTACCCAAAGTCACTTGATTGGAGACCTGAAAAATACTACTTGCTGGCAGACTACCTTCCCCGTATATACCTCTTACCACAAAACCAAGACTCCTAATCGCTTCAATCACACTTTTAATTCTTTTCGTCGTCACAAGTCCTGGTAAATGAACCATTACAGAAGCACGCATCCCCGTTCCAATATTCGTCACACAACTCGTCAAATATCCAAATTGTTTATCAAAAGCATAGCTCAACTTCTCTTCCACATAACCATCAATTTGCAGCGCCGCTTCTAAGGCATCAAACAACCTTAACCCAGGTGTCATACACTGAATCCGCAAATGATCTTCCTCATTTAACATAATACTCACATTCTCTTCTTCATTTAAAAGAACAGCCCCATACTCACTCTTATTCATCATATAAGGACTAATCAAATGCTTTTCTACCAAAAGAGCCTTTTCCAAATGAGAAATCTGATTCATTTTAAACAAAGTAAAATTATCATCAAAAGCATCTGCAATTTTATCAACAATTTCTTCCTTTTGCTCATAAATCGGAAACTGTTCATCCTTCAAATTTCTAGCAAGCCTAATGCGTGAACTTAACACAACATCATCGTCATCACCAGCATTTTCTAACCAAGAACTAAGCCGCGGCTCAAATACATTCATTCATCCTCACCCCCAGCCCTCAAAGCTTTAATTTCATCTCGAACAATGGCAGCTTCCTCAAATTCTTCATTTTTAACTAGTTGTGCTAACTTTTCTTGTAAGTGACTAATTTCATTTTGGATACCTTCTGCACGTTCAATCTCAGTAGGAACCTTACCAACATGATTTTTATACCCATTCTGAACACGACCAATAATTGGCACTAATTGCTCTTTAAAAGCCTCATAGCACTCCGAACATCCAACTCGATTAGTTTGTAGAAACTCTTCAAAACTAAGTTGACAATTACCACAAACGATCTCTTTCTGCGCATTTTCTTCTTTTTGCAAAAGCGTCAAGAAATCCAGAGCCACTTCACTAAAAGTGTCCATCGCTTTAACTAGATCTTTTTCGGAAGAGAGAGCCTTCTCCGTTGCGCAATCCTCACATAGATACAATGATTCCACTTTCCCAGCCTCATTTAATTGTTGCAAAGCAATAACAGCTTTATTTTCTCCACATCTTTGACAAATCATCGTCATCACACCTTAATCATATTTCAAAGCAACCAACATCGCCTCTAAAATCCTACTTCTCAAAATATCTCTATCCGGTAAAGGTAAAATTAAAACTTCACGATCTAAAGCCGCAACCATCAATCTTGCTTCTTTTTTCGTTATTACTTCTTCTTCAAGCAACCTTAAAATAACATCTTCAGAAAACGATTGAGAGACCTTTTTATCATGAACCATTGAAATAATAGCTTCTAACAATTGAAGTTTATCATTCATTTTCACTTTAATAATTCGAATATATCCACCGCCACCGCGTTTACTTTCAACAATATATCCTCGTTCCATTGTGAATCTAGTGTTTATTACATAGTTAATTTGTGAAGGTACACATTCAAATTTATCTGCAATTTCACTTCTTTTAATTTCAACTGCTTCACTAGACTCCAAAACTTGTTTCAAATAAGCTTCTATAATATCAGAAATATTTTTCATTATAAGGAATCTCCTTTCTAGTTTTTTACAAATCACTGACTTTGACTATTTTTGACTTTAATTATACTAGATATCCCTACCTATTAGCAATTTATTTATCCTATACAAACAAAAAAAGCCCTAAATAATTAGGACTTTTTCAAATTGCCCGGCAGCGACCTACTCTCGCAGGGGGAAGCCCCCAACTACCATTGGCGCAGAGAAGCTTAACTACCGTGTTCGGGATGGGAACGGGTGTGACCTTCTCGCCATAACTACCAGACAATATTGAGTTGTTGAAAGATTGCTCTCTCAAAACTAGAGAAGAAAGGGTTCAGTTAGGTAACTTCGTTTCATTTTTTGGTTAAGTCCTCGATCGATTAGTATTTGTCCGCTCCATGTATCGCTACACTTCCACTCCAAACCTATCTACCTGATCATCTTTCAGGGATCTTACTTTCCGAAGAAATGGGAAATCTCATCTTGAGGGGGGCTTCACGCTTAGATGCTTTCAGCGTTTATCCCTGCCACACATAGCTACCCAGCGATGCTCCTGGCGGAACAACTGGTACACCAGCGGTGTGTCCATCCCGGTCCTCTCGTACTAAGGACAGCTCCTCTCAAATTTCCTGCGCCCGCGACGGATAGGGACCGAACTGTCTCACGACGTTCTGAACCCAGCTCGCGTGCCGCTTTAATGGGCGAACAGCCCAACCCTTGGGACCGACTACAGCCCCAGGATGCGACGAGCCGACATCGAGGTGCCAAACCTCCCCGTCGATGTGGACTCTTGGGGGAGATAAGCCTGTTATCCCCGGGGTAGCTTTTATCCGTTGAGCGATGGCCCTTCCATGCGGAACCACCGGATCACTAAGCCCGACTTTCGTCCCTGCTCGACTTGTCAGTCTCGCAGTCAAGCTCCCTTGTGCCTTTACACTCTGCGAATGATTTCCATCCATTCTGAGGGAACCTTTGGGCGCCTCCGTTACTCTTTAGGAGGCGACCGCCCCAGTCAAACTGCCCACCTGACACTGTCTCCCCACGCGCTAAGCGTGGCGGGTTAGAATGGTCATACAGCCAGGGTAGTATCCCACCATTGCCTCCTCGTATGCTAGCGCACACGTCTCTTCGGCTCCTACCTATCCTGTACAAGCGGTACAAACATTCCATATCAGGTTGCAGTAAAGCTCCACGGGGTCTTTCCGTCCTGTCGCGGGTAACCTGCATCTTCACAGGTACTATAATTTCACCGAGTCTCTCGTTGAGACAGTGCCCAGATCGTTGCGCCTTTCGTGCGGGTCGGAACTTACCCGACAAGGAATTTCGCTACCTTAGGACCGTTATAGTTACGGCCGCCGTTTACTGGGGCTTCAATTCGTACCTTCGCCGAAGCTAAGCACTCCTCTTAACCTTCCAGCACCGGGCAGGCGTCAGCCCCTATACGTCACCTTACGGTTTTGCAGAGACCTGTGTTTTTGCTAAACAGTCGCCTGGGCCTATTCACTGCGGCTCTCTCGGGCTTGCACCCTAATAGAGCACCCCTTCTCCCGAAGTTACGGGGTCATTTTGCCGAGTTCCTTAACGAGAGTTCTCTCGCTCACCTTAGGATTCTCTCCTCATCTACCTGTGTCGGTTTGCGGTACGGGCAGTACTACTCTTCCTAGAGGCTTTTCTTGACAGCGTGAAATCAGGAACTTCCGTACTTAATTTCCTTCCCCATCACAGCTCATGCTTCGCAAGAAGCGGATTTGCCTACTTCTCACACTCACTGCTTGGACGCACATTTCCATTCGTGCGATTCCCTATCCTTCTGTGTCACCCCATCGGTTAAACAATTAGCACTGGTACAGGAATCTCTACCTGTTGTCCATCGCCTACGCCTATCGGCCTCGGCTTAGGTCCCGACTAACCCTGAGCGGACGAGCCTTCCTCAGGAAACCTTAGATATTCGGTGGAAGGGATTCTCACCCTTCTTTCGCTACTCATACCGGCATTCTCACTTCTAAGCGCTCCACCAGTCCTTCCGGTCTGACTTCACCGCCCTTAGAACGCTCTCCTACCACGAACCTCTAAAGAGGTTCATCCACAGTTTCGGTAATATGTTTAGCCCCGGTACATTTTCGGCGCGGGGTCACTCGACCAGTGAGCTATTACGCACTCTTTCAATGGTGGCTGCTTCTAAGCCAACATCCTGGTTGTCTAAGCAACCCCACATCCTTTTCCACTTAACATATATTTGGGGACCTTAACTGGTGGTCTGGGCTGTTTCCCTTTCGACTACGGATCTTATCACTCGCAGTCTGACTCCCGAGTATAAGTACATGGCATTCGGAGTTTATCTGAATTCGGTAACCCGAGAAGGGCCCCTAGTCCAAACAGTGCTCTACCTCCATGACTCTTTACCTCGAGGCTAGCCCTAAAGCTATTTCGGAGAGAACCAGCTATCTCCAAGTTCGATTGGAATTTCTCCGCTACCCACACCTCATCCCCGCACTTTTCAACGTGCGTGGGTTCGGACCTCCAGTAAGTATTACCTTACCTTCATCCTGGACATGGGTAGATCACCTGGTTTCGGGTCTACGACCTGTTACTTATGCGCCCTATTCAGACTCGCTTTCGCTACGGCTCCGCTTTTTCCGCTTAACCTTGCAACAAATCGTAACTCGCCGGTTCATTCTACAAAAGGCACGCTATCACCCATTAACGGGCTCTAACTACTTGTAGGCACACGGTTTCAGGAACTGTTTCACTCCCCTTCCGGGGTGCTTTTCACCTTTCCCTCACGGTACTGGTTCACTATCGGTCACTAGGGAGTATTTAGCCTTGGGAGATGGTCCTCCCGGATTCCGACGGAATTTCACGTGTTCCGCCGTACTCAGGATCCACTCTGGAGGGAAAGCCATTTCAACTACCGGGCTGTTACCGTCTTTGGCGGGCCTTTCCAGACCGCTTCATTTATAACTTTCTTTTGTAACTCCGTATAGAGTGTCCTACAACCCCAAGAAGCAAGCTTCTTGGTTTGGGCTCTTTCCGTTTCGCTCGCCGCTACTCAGGAAATCGATTTTTCTTTCTCTTCCTCCAGGTACTTAGATGTTTCAGTTCCCTGGGTCTGCCTTCCTTACGCTATGTATTCACGTAAGGATACTATCCGACTAAAGATAGTGGGTTCCCCCATTCGGAAATCTCTGGATCAACGCTTACGTACAGCTCCCCAAAGCATATCGGTGTTAGTCCCGTCCTTCTTCGGCTCCTAGTGCCAAGGCATCCACCGTGCGCCCTTTCTAACTTAACCAATTTACTTCTACGAAGTAAAGGTTGTTTTTCTGATTTTCTGTATCAGCGATGATACTTCCAATCAGATGAAAGATTCACTTTCAGATGATTCTCGGTTACTTGTGTCATAGATAATTACTTATCTATGCTAACTTTACTAACTTTCTTATCTAGTTTTCAAAGAACAAACATACTGAGAAGTACTAACCTCTCAAAACTGAACAAATGTAGAAGAACGAAAACACACAGGTTTCCTTTTCCTTAGAAAGGAGGTGATCCAGCCGCACCTTCCGATACGGCTACCTTGTTACGACTTCACCCCAATTATCTGTCCCACCTTCGGCGGCTGGCTCCATAAAGGTTACCCTACCGACTTCGGGTGTTACAAACTCTCGTGGTGTGACGGGCGGTGTGTACAAGGCCCGGGAACGTATTCACCGTGGCATGCTGATCCACGATTACTAGCGATTCCGGCTTCATGTAGGCGAGTTGCAGCCTACAATCCGAACTGAGAATAGTTTTATGGGATTAGCTCCACCTCGCGGCTTCGCGACCCTTTGTACTATCCATTGTAGCACGTGTGTAGCCCAGGTCATAAGGGGCATGATGATTTGACGTCATCCCCACCTTCCTCCGGCTTGCACCGGCAGTCACTTTAGAGTGCCCAACTAAATGCTGGCAACTAAAATCAAGGGTTGCGCTCGTTGCGGGACTTAACCCAACATCTCACGACACGAGCTGACGACAACCATGCACCACCTGTCACTTTGTCCCCGAAGGGAAAGCTCTGTCTCCAGAGTGGTCAAAGGATGTCAAGACCTGGTAAGGTTCTTCGCGTTGCTTCGAATTAAACCACATGCTCCACCGCTTGTGCGGGCCCCCGTCAATTCCTTTGAGTTTCAACCTTGCGGTCGTACTCCCCAGGCGGAGTGCTTAATGCGTTAGCTGCAGCACTAAGGGGCGGAAACCCCCTAACACTTAGCACTCATCGTTTACGGCGTGGACTACCAGGGTATCTAATCCTGTTTGCTCCCCACGCTTTCGCGCCTCAGCGTCAGTTACAGACCAGAGAGTCGCCTTCGCCACTGGTGTTCCTCCACATATCTACGCATTTCACCGCTACACGTGGAATTCCACTCTCCTCTTCTGCACTCCAGTCTTCCAGTTTCCAATGACCCTCCCCGGTTAAGCCGGGGGCTTTCACATCAGACTTAAAAGACCGCCTGCGCGCGCTTTACGCCCAATAAATCCGGACAACGCTTGCCACCTACGTATTACCGCGGCTGCTGGCACGTAGTTAGCCGTGGCTTTCTGGTTAGATACCGTCAAGGGACAAGCAGTTACTCTTATCCTTGTTCTTCTCTAACAACAGTACTTTACGATCCGAAAACCTTCTTCATACACGCGGCGTTGCTCCGTCAGACTTTCGTCCATTGCGGAAGATTCCCTACTGCTGCCTCCCGTAGGAGTCTGGGCCGTGTCTCAGTCCCAGTGTGGCCGATCACCCTCTCAGGTCGGCTATGCATCGTTGCCTTGGTAGGCCATTACCCTACCAACTAGCTAATGCACCGCGGGCCCATCTGTAAGCGATAGCCGAAACCATCTTTCAAAGGCGTGGCATGCGCCACATCTTATCATTCGGTATTAGCCCCGGTTTCCCGGAGTTATCCCCAACTTACAGGCAGGTTGCCCACGTGTTACTCACCCGTCCGCCACTAACTTTGGAAGAGCAAGCTCTTCCTCCGTTCGTTCGACTTGCATGTATTAGGCACGCCGCCAGCGTTCGTCCTGAGCCAGGATCAAACTCTCTTTAAAATATAAATTGAATTTGAATACTTATTCAACAACGTGAATAAGATTCCTTGCGTCAAATTGACTTCGCTAGCAATTAAATTACTAGTTTGTTTTGTTGAAAACAGCTTTCTGTTTTCTGCCCTGCGATTACCAGTGAGACTTTACGTCTCATTGCTTTTCGTCTTCTTCTTTGTTCAGTTTTCAAAGGTCACTTTTTCTTTTCAGTCGCCTTCAGCAGCAACTCTTATATCTTACTCTATTTTCTAAACAATGTCAATACATTTTTAGAAATAATTGGTGGAGCCTAGCGGGATCGAACCGCTGACCTCCTGCGTGCAAAGCAGGCGCTCTCCCAGCTGAGCTAAGGCCCCATAATAAAAAAATAAAAAATCGGGAAGACAGGATTCGAACCTGCGACCCCTTGGTCCCAAACCAAGTGCTCTACCAAGCTGAGCTACTTCCCGTTTAATAAAGTGCGCCCAAGAGGAGTCGAACCTCTAACCGCTTGATTCGTAGTCAAGTACTCTATCCAGTTGAGCTATGGGCGCATATAAAAATAATGCCGAGGACCGGAATCGAACCGGTACGGATATCACTATCCGCAGGATTTTAAGTCCTGTGCGTCTGCCAGTTCCGCCACCCCGGCATATTGGAACTTTTGTAAACAAGCGGAAGACGGGGTTCGAACCCGCGACCCCCACCTTGGCAAGGTGATGTTCTACCACTGAACTACTTCCGCATATTTTATAATAAGTGCGGGTGAAGGGACTTGAACCCCCACGCCTCGCGGCGCCAGATCCTAAATCTGGTGCGTCTGCCAATTCCGCCACACCCGCAAAAGTGAGCCGTGCTGGGTTCGAACCAGCGACCCTCTGATTAAAAGTCAGATGCTCTACCAACTGAGCTAACGGCTCCTTATAACAATATGTATTTATTATAAAGATAATATTAATGGTGCCGGCTGCAAGAGTCGAACTCGCGACCTACTGATTACAAATCAGTTGCTCTACCAACTGAGCTAAGCCGGCATAAAAAATGGAGGTTAACGGGATCGAACCGCTGACCCTCTGCTTGTAAGGCAGATGCTCTCCCAGCTGAGCTAAACCTCCAGAAATACTGCCCGGCAGCGACCTACTCTCGCAGGGGGAAGCCCCCAACTACCATTGGCGCAGAGAAGCTTAACTACCGTGTTCGGGATGGGAACGGGTGTGACCTTCTCGCCATAACTACCAGACAATATTGAGTTGTTGAAAGATTGCTCTCTCAAAACTAGAGAAGAAAGGGTTCAGTTAGGTAACTTCGTTTCATTTTTTGGTTAAGTCCTCGATCGATTAGTATTTGTCCGCTCCATGTATCGCTACACTTCCACTCCAAACCTATCTACCTGATCATCTTTCAGGGATCTTACTTTCCGAAGAAATGGGAAATCTCATCTTGAGGGGGGCTTCACGCTTAGATGCTTTCAGCGTTTATCCCTGCCACACATAGCTACCCAGCGATGCTCCTGGCGGAACAACTGGTACACCAGCGGTGTGTCCATCCCGGTCCTCTCGTACTAAGGACAGCTCCTCTCAAATTTCCTGCGCCCGCGACGGATAGGGACCGAACTGTCTCACGACGTTCTGAACCCAGCTCGCGTGCCGCTTTAATGGGCGAACAGCCCAACCCTTGGGACCGACTACAGCCCCAGGATGCGACGAGCCGACATCGAGGTGCCAAACCTCCCCGTCGATGTGGACTCTTGGGGGAGATAAGCCTGTTATCCCCGGGGTAGCTTTTATCCGTTGAGCGATGGCCCTTCCATGCGGAACCACCGGATCACTAAGCCCGACTTTCGTCCCTGCTCGACTTGTCAGTCTCGCAGTCAAGCTCCCTTGTGCCTTTACACTCTGCGAATGATTTCCATCCATTCTGAGGGAACCTTTGGGCGCCTCCGTTACTCTTTAGGAGGCGACCGCCCCAGTCAAACTGCCCACCTGACACTGTCTCCCCACGCGCTAAGCGTGGCGGGTTAGAATGGTCATACAGCCAGGGTAGTATCCCACCATTGCCTCCTCGTATGCTAGCGCACACGTCTCTTCGGCTCCTACCTATCCTGTACAAGCGGTACAAACATTCCATATCAGGTTGCAGTAAAGCTCCACGGGGTCTTTCCGTCCTGTCGCGGGTAACCTGCATCTTCACAGGTACTATAATTTCACCGAGTCTCTCGTTGAGACAGTGCCCAGATCGTTGCGCCTTTCGTGCGGGTCGGAACTTACCCGACAAGGAATTTCGCTACCTTAGGACCGTTATAGTTACGGCCGCCGTTTACTGGGGCTTCAATTCGTACCTTCGCCGAAGCTAAGCACTCCTCTTAACCTTCCAGCACCGGGCAGGCGTCAGCCCCTATACGTCACCTTACGGTTTTGCAGAGACCTGTGTTTTTGCTAAACAGTCGCCTGGGCCTATTCACTGCGGCTCTCTCGGGCTTGCACCCTAATAGAGCACCCCTTCTCCCGAAGTTACGGGGTCATTTTGCCGAGTTCCTTAACGAGAGTTCTCTCGCTCACCTTAGGATTCTCTCCTCATCTACCTGTGTCGGTTTGCGGTACGGGCAGTACTACTCTTCCTAGAGGCTTTTCTTGACAGCGTGAAATCAGGAACTTCCGTACTTAATTTCCTTCCCCATCACAGCTCATGCTTCGCAAGAAGCGGATTTGCCTACTTCTCACACTCACTGCTTGGACGCACATTTCCATTCGTGCGATTCCCTATCCTTCTGTGTCACCCCATCGGTTAAACAATTAGCACTGGTACAGGAATCTCTACCTGTTGTCCATCGCCTACGCCTATCGGCCTCGGCTTAGGTCCCGACTAACCCTGAGCGGACGAGCCTTCCTCAGGAAACCTTAGATATTCGGTGGAAGGGATTCTCACCCTTCTTTCGCTACTCATACCGGCATTCTCACTTCTAAGCGCTCCACCAGTCCTTCCGGTCTGACTTCACCGCCCTTAGAACGCTCTCCTACCACGAACCTCTAAAGAGGTTCATCCACAGTTTCGGTAATATGTTTAGCCCCGGTACATTTTCGGCGCGGGGTCACTCGACCAGTGAGCTATTACGCACTCTTTCAATGGTGGCTGCTTCTAAGCCAACATCCTGGTTGTCTAAGCAACCCCACATCCTTTTCCACTTAACATATATTTGGGGACCTTAACTGGTGGTCTGGGCTGTTTCCCTTTCGACTACGGATCTTATCACTCGCAGTCTGACTCCCGAGTATAAGTACATGGCATTCGGAGTTTATCTGAATTCGGTAACCCGAGAAGGGCCCCTAGTCCAAACAGTGCTCTACCTCCATGACTCTTTACCTCGAGGCTAGCCCTAAAGCTATTTCGGAGAGAACCAGCTATCTCCAAGTTCGATTGGAATTTCTCCGCTACCCACACCTCATCCCCGCACTTTTCAACGTGCGTGGGTTCGGACCTCCAGTAAGTATTACCTTACCTTCATCCTGGACATGGGTAGATCACCTGGTTTCGGGTCTACGACCTGTTACTTATGCGCCCTATTCAGACTCGCTTTCGCTACGGCTCCGCTTTTTCCGCTTAACCTTGCAACAAATCGTAACTCGCCGGTTCATTCTACAAAAGGCACGCTATCACCCATTAACGGGCTCTAACTACTTGTAGGCACACGGTTTCAGGAACTGTTTCACTCCCCTTCCGGGGTGCTTTTCACCTTTCCCTCACGGTACTGGTTCACTATCGGTCACTAGGGAGTATTTAGCCTTGGGAGATGGTCCTCCCGGATTCCGACGGAATTTCACGTGTTCCGCCGTACTCAGGATCCACTCTGGAGGGAAAGCCATTTCAACTACCGGGCTGTTACCGTCTTTGGCGGGCCTTTCCAGACCGCTTCATTTATAACTTTCTTTTGTAACTCCGTATAGAGTGTCCTACAACCCCAAGAAGCAAGCTTCTTGGTTTGGGCTCTTTCCGTTTCGCTCGCCGCTACTCAGGAAATCGATTTTTCTTTCTCTTCCTCCAGGTACTTAGATGTTTCAGTTCCCTGGGTCTGCCTTCCTTACGCTATGTATTCACGTAAGGATACTATCCGACTAAAGATAGTGGGTTCCCCCATTCGGAAATCTCTGGATCAACGCTTACGTACAGCTCCCCAAAGCATATCGGTGTTAGTCCCGTCCTTCTTCGGCTCCTAGTGCCAAGGCATCCACCGTGCGCCCTTTCTAACTTAACCAATTTACTTCTACGAAGTAAAGGTTGTTTTTCTGATTTTCTGTATCAGCGATGATACTTCCAATCAGATGAAAGATTCACTTTCAGATGATTCTCGGTTACTTGTGTCATAGATAATTACTTATCTATGCTAACTTTACTAACTTTCTTATCTAGTTTTCAAAGAACAAACATACTGAGAAGTACTAACCTCTCAAAACTGAACAAATGTAGAAGAACGAAAACACACAGGTTTCCTTTTCCTTAGAAAGGAGGTGATCCAGCCGCACCTTCCGATACGGCTACCTTGTTACGACTTCACCCCAATTATCTGTCCCACCTTCGGCGGCTGGCTCCATAAAGGTTACCCTACCGACTTCGGGTGTTACAAACTCTCGTGGTGTGACGGGCGGTGTGTACAAGGCCCGGGAACGTATTCACCGTGGCATGCTGATCCACGATTACTAGCGATTCCGGCTTCATGTAGGCGAGTTGCAGCCTACAATCCGAACTGAGAATAGTTTTATGGGATTAGCTCCACCTCGCGGCTTCGCGACCCTTTGTACTATCCATTGTAGCACGTGTGTAGCCCAGGTCATAAGGGGCATGATGATTTGACGTCATCCCCACCTTCCTCCGGCTTGCACCGGCAGTCACTTTAGAGTGCCCAACTAAATGCTGGCAACTAAAATCAAGGGTTGCGCTCGTTGCGGGACTTAACCCAACATCTCACGACACGAGCTGACGACAACCATGCACCACCTGTCACTTTGTCCCCGAAGGGAAAGCTCTGTTTCCAGAGTGGTCAAAGGATGTCAAGACCTGGTAAGGTTCTTCGCGTTGCTTCGAATTAAACCACATGCTCCACCGCTTGTGCGGGCCCCCGTCAATTCCTTTGAGTTTCAACCTTGCGGTCGTACTCCCCAGGCGGAGTGCTTAATGCGTTAGCTGCAGCACTAAGGGGCGGAAACCCCCTAACACTTAGCACTCATCGTTTACGGCGTGGACTACCAGGGTATCTAATCCTGTTTGCTCCCCACGCTTTCGCGCCTCAGCGTCAGTTACAGACCAGAGAGTCGCCTTCGCCACTGGTGTTCCTCCACATATCTACGCATTTCACCGCTACACGTGGAATTCCACTCTCCTCTTCTGCACTCCAGTCTTCCAGTTTCCAATGACCCTCCCCGGTTAAGCCGGGGGCTTTCACATCAGACTTAAAAGACCGCCTGCGCGCGCTTTACGCCCAATAAATCCGGACAACGCTTGCCACCTACGTATTACCGCGGCTGCTGGCACGTAGTTAGCCGTGGCTTTCTGGTTAGATACCGTCAAGGGACAAGCAGTTACTCTTATCCTTGTTCTTCTCTAACAACAGTACTTTACGATCCGAAAACCTTCTTCATACACGCGGCGTTGCTCCGTCAGACTTTCGTCCATTGCGGAAGATTCCCTACTGCTGCCTCCCGTAGGAGTCTGGGCCGTGTCTCAGTCCCAGTGTGGCCGATCACCCTCTCAGGTCGGCTATGCATCGTTGCCTTGGTAGGCCATTACCCTACCAACTAGCTAATGCACCGCGGGCCCATCTGTAAGCGATAGCCGAAACCATCTTTCAAAGGCGTGGCATGCGCCACATCTTATCATTCGGTATTAGCCCCGGTTTCCCGGAGTTATCCCCAACTTACAGGCAGGTTGCCCACGTGTTACTCACCCGTCCGCCACTAACTTTGGAAGAGCAAGCTCTTCCTCCGTTCGTTCGACTTGCATGTATTAGGCACGCCGCCAGCGTTCGTCCTGAGCCAGGATCAAACTCTCTTTAAAATATAAATTGAATTTGAATACTTATTCAACACCGTGAATAAGATCCCTTGCGTCAAATTGACTTCGCTAGCAATTAAATTACTAGTTTGTTTTGTTGAAAACAGCTTTCTGTTTTCTGCCCTGCGATTACCAGTGAGACTTTACGTCTCATTGCTTTTCGTCTTCTTTTTTGTTCAGTTTTCAAAGGTCACTTTTTCTTTTTCGCCGCCTTTAGCAGCAACTCTTATATCTTACTCTATCCCAGCATCAAAGTCAAGATGTTTTTTCAAAAAAATTTAATTTCTTGAAGAACATTTTGCATTTGTTTAACTGGAACGTTTATAAATATATCATGTTTTTATGGGTATTGCAAGCATATTTTATGAAAAAGTTTCTCTTTGGCAAATTTGTTTTTTTCTAAGAAAATATCAAAAACCAGAACCAACATAATCGGTTCTGGTTTTTTGGTTAATCGCGGTGTTTCATGGTTGGGAATAATAGAATATCACGAATAGATGGGGCGTTTGTTAATAGCATTACCAAGCGATCTATACCTATCCCAAGCCCACCAGTTGGCGGTAGACCATATTCTAACGCTTCAAGGAAGTCCGCATCCATTCCGTGCGCTTCATCATTTCCTTGTTCACGTTCTTTCATTTGTGCTTCAAAACGTTCTCTTTGATCGATAGGATCATTTAACTCTGAAAATGCATTTGCATGTTCGCGACCAACGATAAACAGTTCAAAGCGGTCAGTGAAACGTTCATCATCTTTGTTTTTCTTCGCTAATGGAGAAATCTCTACTGGGTGCCCGTAAACAAATGTTGGTTGAATAAGTTTTTCTTCTACATGTGTTTCAAAAAACTCATTTAGGATGTGTCCATATGTCATATGTTCCGTTACTGGTACATCATGTTTTTTAGCTAGTTCGCGCGCTTCCTCGTCAGAAGTTACGTTCCAGAAATCTACACCTACATATTCTTTTACCGCGTCTGCCATGTGGATACGGCGCCAGTTCGGAGTTAAATCTACTTTGTATTCGCCGTATGTTATTTCAGTTGTTCCATTTACTTGTTTACATACTGTAGATACTAAACCTTCTACTAGGTTCATAACATCTTCGTAATCTTCATACGCTGCATAAGATTCTAACATTGTAAATTCAGGGTTGTGTCGTGTGGATGTTCCTTCATTACGGAAAACACGACCGATTTCATATACTTTGTCCATCCCGCCGACAATTAGGCGTTTCAGATGAAGTTCTAATGCAATGCGTAAGTATAGTTCCATATCAAGTGCGTTATGGTGTGTAATGAATGGTTTCGCAGCAGCCCCACCTGCAATCGTGTGAAGTACTGGTGTTTCGACTTCCAAGAAACCTTGGCTATCCATGTAATCACGGGTGTATTTCAAAATTTTACTACGCATTACGAAGCGGTTTTGACTTTCTTCGTTGGTGATTAAATCTAAGTAGCGTTGGCGATAGCGTTGTTCTACGTCTTTTAAGCCATGGTATTTATCAGGAAGCGGACGTAATGATTTAGATAATAGCGTGAACTCTGTTGCTTTAACGGAAAGCTCACCTGTATTGGTACGGAAAATAGTTCCTTTTATACCAATAATGTCGCCTAAGTCTGCTAATTTGAAAACTGCATATGCATCTTCGCCAATGGCATCTTTGCGGATATAAATTTGCAATTGATGGAAACGGTCTTGAATATGCGTGAAACCTACTTTACCTTTTACACGTTTCGTCATAATACGTCCTGCTACAGAAACTTCAATAGCATCTTCTTCAAGTTCTTCTTTTGATTTATCAGCGAATTTTGTTTCAATTTCTTCCGGGCTGATGGAACGGATGAATTTTTCGCCAAAAGGATCTATGCCTTCTTCGCGTAATGTGTCCACTTTTTCGCGACGGACGATGAGTTGGTCATTTAGTTCTTCATGATTCTCGTTACTCATATAGGTACACTCCTATTCTATTCATTTCTACAGATGTTTCCATTATACGCTTTTTTGGTCTGGTTTTTCTAGTATAAATTTAAAAATTGCCCCGAAATCTCGAGGCAACCCTAATTAGTCTTGTTTTGCTAATGCTTTTTCTTCATATTGAAGAACAAATTCATTTAAAATTGCTTCCATTTCTGATTGCTTTGTCGCTTGGTTAGCAGCTACTTTGGCGCGCGTACTTCCCCTAGCACCTTTTAGGTAGTATGCCGCATGTTGTCTGAATTCCCGAACAGCGATGTTTTCACCTTTTAACTCAACTAAGCGATTTAGATGAAGCATGGCAGTTTGCATTTTTTCGCGTGGTTCTGGTTCTGGAAGAAGTTCGCCTGTTTCTAAGAATTTCACAGTACGGTAAATCATCCACGGATTCCCAAGAGCAGCGCGGCCAATCATTACGCCATCAGCGCCAGTATGTTCTAAAATTCTTTTTGCGTCTTCAGGTGTTTTGACATCGCCATTAGCCATGAACGGGATTTTAAGTTCGCGTTTTACGTCTCTAAGTACATCCCAGTTCGCGCTACCTTCGTACATTTGCACACGAGTCCGACCGTGCATCGCAACAGCAGCAGCTCCGGCGCGTTCAGCTGCAAGCGCATTTTCAATAGCGAAGACATGCTCTTCGTCCCAGCCAATACGCATTTTCACTGTTACTGGTTTATCTACAGCATCGACAACAGCCGCTACCATATCATACACTTTATTTGGATCAAGCAGCCATTTCGCTCCAGCTTCACATTTAATGATTTTATTTACCGGACAACCCATATTAATGTCAATAATATCTGCTGTTGTATTTTCAGCTACGAATTTCGCAGCTTCTACAAGCGTTTCTTTCTCACCACCAAAAATTTGTAAGCTCAGCGGTTTTTCTTTTTCATCAATATATAGCATATCAAGCGTTTTAGCATTACGGTATGCGATTCCTTTGTCACTAATCATTTCACAGCATACAAGACCTGCTCCGAATTCTTTGACTGTTAGACGAAATGCGGAATTGGATATACCGGCCATTGGTGCCACAACTACTTGGTTTTTAATTTCTACGTTACCTATTTTAAACATTAATGGTAAACCCCTTCCTCTTAAATTGCGCTAGTGATATGTTATCATAATCAGTTTTTTCTGCAAGTGCCAATTTTACCAGTTGACTTGATTTTTTATTTTCCGAACGCCTTGTTCTTCCAAAATGGCTGGATCCTCTACAAGATTGCTTTTTTCTGGTGAAATCTCTATGAGTGGAATCAACACAAAAGCGCGTTCTTTCATATAAGGATGTGGTATTTTTAGCTTTTCTGTATCGATTTTAACATCATCATATAATAAAACATCAATATCAATGAGTCTTGGCCCCCACTTAAACAATCGAACTCGCCCCAATTCAAGTTCGAGCGCGAGGCAAAAATCTAGTAAATCAACTGGCGAAAAATCTGTTTCAATTTCTACAGCGATATTTAAAAATGCTGCTTGATCTTCGTAACCTACTGCGTCTGTTTCGTATACGCTAGATACATTGGTAATTTTAATTTGATCTGAAGCGGCTAAACCACTTAATGCATCATTTAAATTTTCTAAACGTTCGCCAATGTTGGTACCAATTGATAGAAATGCTTTAGCCATTCAAATCACTTCTTTTACGTTCAATTTCTACTGCAACAGAATCATAATGTCCCGGAATGGGAGGATTGGGTTTAATAAGTTTTACAGTCACTTCTTCTAATAGAGGATAACCAGTTAAAACTTCCGTTGCAATTTTTTCGGCAAGTGCCTCGATTAATTTAAATGGCGTTCCTTCCACTATTTCTTTTACTGTTTCATAAACCTCTGCATAGCTGACTGTGTCGTCTACGCTGTCCGAAACTCCTGCTTTTTTAGTAGAAAGACCGAGAATAAGCGATACTCTAAACGTTTGCCCTAATTTCGTTTCTTCCGCTAAAACTCCGTGATATCCGTAAAACACTAATTCATTTAAATAAATTTTATCCAACTAAAGCACCTCTTTATAATTTTGTAATATCTAATTTGCCAGTAATCGCATCCGTCATTCTTACCATGCGCGCAATTGGAAGCACATCGTGTACACGAGTAATGGTGCAACCTTTCGAAAATCCATATACCGTTGTCGCTCCAGTTCCCTCCATTCTATCCTCTGGAGTAGTTCCTAAGACGAGACCAATTGTTGACTTTCTACTCGTACCAAGTAAAACCTCGTAACCAAGTTCCACTATCTCATCAATGCGTCGTAATACCTCCAAATTCTGCGCAGGCGTTTTAACAAAACCGAAACCCGGATCTAGAATAATGTGTTCATCTGGCACGGATGCCGCTTTAGCAATTGCAACACTTTCTAATAAATCTTTCTTTACATCTTCCAGAAAATTATCATATTGTTTATTTTCGCGGTTATGCATCAGACAAATCGGTACGTTGTATTTCGCAGCCACTTCCGCAATTTTCGGTTCTTTTTTTGCGCCCCATTGATCATTTATCATATTTGCTCCTGCTAAAATAGCTTTTTCAGCTACTTCGGCGCGCCAAGTATCAACAGAAATCCATATATCCGGAAGTTTCGCCCTAACAGCTTTAATAACAGGAATAATTCGGGTAAGTTCTTCCTCAGGCGTTACTTCTGTAAAACCAGGACGAGTAGATATTCCGCCAACGTCAATAATCGCCGCTCCATCTTCTGCCATTCGCAAAGCTCGAGCCACCGCTTCTTCTACTTGCATATATTTTCCACCATCCGAAAAAGAATCTGGCGTAACATTCAATATTCCCATGACCATCCCTAGGTGATCTCTTTTCCACTTCTTCAAGCACAAACACCTCTTTCCGAGATTTATTATAGCAGAATTCAGTGATTTTAGCGCACAAAAAAACCGATGCGGAAAAGGGAGTAAACCGCATCGGTCAAAAAGGGAGTTTGGGATCTTCATTCTAAAGGGGGGAGAAGAATGAAAATGTTTTGCTTGTTGTTAGCTTATGACTATATATTAACCAAGTTTTTGGTGGATATGCTGTGATTTTTGTTAAAGTTCCATGAGATTTCTCCGTTTTTCTTTTCATTTTTAGGCATCAAAAAAACCAGTGTGGAAAAAGGGAGTAAACCACACTGGTCAAAAAGGGAGTTTGGGATTTTCATTCTAAAAAGGGGAAAGAATGAAAATGTTTTGCTTGTTGTTAGCTTATGACTATATATTAACCGAGTTTTTGGTGGATATGCTGTGATTTTTGTTAAAGTTTCATGAGATTTTTCGGTTTTTCTTTTCATTTTTGGGCATTAAAAAACCAGTGTGGAAAAAGGGAGTAAACCACACTGGTCAAAAAGGGAGTTTGGGATTTTCACTCTAAAAGGGGAAAGAATGAAAATGTTTTGCTTGTTGTTAGCTTATGATTATATATTAACTAAGAAAAGAAAATTTCCGCTGTGCGTTTGATTAGAAAATAGTAAGAAATACATTTAATTCTTTTCATAAAAAAAGAGCCTAGAAAATCTAGGCTCCAGTTTATTAATCTTCAAAATTATAAAGTGGTGTACTTAAATAGCGTTCACCATTACTTGCAACGATTGCAAGTACTTTTTTGCCTGCACCAAGTTCTTTTGCAAGGTCTAGAGCTGCTTTAACAGTTGCGCCAGAAGAAATACCTACTAAGATACCTTCTTTTTTCGCTACTTCGCGTGCTGTTTCTAACGCATCTTCACTTGAAACTTTTAAAATACCATCATAAACTTTTGTATCTAATGTGTCTGGTACGAAGCCAGCGCCGATACCTTGGATTTTATGAGGTGATGGAGAACCTCCGCTAAGTACTGGGGATTCTTCTGGCTCAAGAGCATAGATTTTAACATCTGGATAGTTCTTTTTCAGTACATGTCCTACACCAGTTACTGTTCCGCCTGTTCCAACTCCTGCGATGAAAGCATCTAAGCCATCTTTACCGAAAGCTTCAACGATTTCTGGTCCAGTTGTTTCTTCATGGACAGCTGGGTTTGCTGGGTTGTGGAATTGTTGTGGAACAAAATAGTTATTTTCTTTTGCAAGTTCTTCCGCTTTAGCAATTGCGCCTTTCATGCCGTCTGGTCCCGGTGTTAAAACTAATTTTGCACCGTAAGCTTGAAGTAATTTGCGACGTTCTAAGCTCATTGTTTCCGGCATTACGAAGATTGCTTGGTAGCCTTTTGCTGCTGCTACCATTGCTAGGCCGATACCAGTATTCCCACTAGTTGGCTCAATAATTGTGTCGCCTGGTTTTAATGCACCAGATTTTTCAGCGCTTTCGATCATAGCGTTAGCAATACGGTCTTTTACGCTGCCACCTGGATTTTGGAATTCTAATTTTACGTATACATCAGCGCTTCCTGCTTCTGGTAAACGATTAAGTTTCACAATAGGTGTCTTTCCAATTAAATCAGTGATTGAATTTGCAATTGTCATTATTAAAGCACTCCTATCTATTTTAGGTCTTTCATTTAGTTTAATTAATTCCGACCTGTTTTGTCAAGTTTAACCTCTTTTAAAAAGGAGCAACCCATTAGGCGCTCCTTTTTATTTATTTTGCTTCTTCGTATAGTTTTTCTAATTCTTCTTCTGAGAAATCATAGGTGTTACGGCAAAAATGACATTCTGCTTCTGCGCCGTGATCCTCTTCTATCATCGAACGAATTTCTTCTTTTCCAAGTGAAATTATTACACTACCAAAACGTTCTTTGGAGCAGTTACATTCAAAGGAAACGGGAATTTTTTCTAAGATTTGTAGTTTATCTTCGCCACCTGCAAGTTTAGCTAGAATAGATTCAGGAGTTTCGCCCGCTTCAATCATTCTAGAAACTGTTGGTAGAGCCGTCAGATTTTTTTCGATTTCATCAATGATTTCATCTGTCGCACCAGGAAGTAGCTGCAACATGAATCCACCAGCTGCTTCGATTGTATCATCTGGGTTAACAAGCACCCCTACACCAACAGAGGAATTGATTTGTTCAGATGTCGCTAGGTAATACGTAAAATCTTCGCCAATTTCGCCTGAAACAATTGGTGTTTGTCCGGTGAAATTTTCACCAAAGCCTAAATCTTTTACAACTGAAAGCATTCCGGATGTTCCAACACCGCGGCAGACGTCTAGTTTTCCAACTTCATTTAGTTCACTGAAATGAACGTGTGGATTTGTTACGTATCCTCTGATTTGACCTTGCGCATTACTATCAGCTACGATTGGACCGATTGGACCGTCGCCTTCGATTTTTACAGTTATTTTTTGGTCTTCTTTTTGCATCGCTCCAAGGAAAAGTGTTCCTGTCATCGTTCTACCAAGTGCGGCGGATGAGACGGACCATGTATCATGTCTTCTTTGAGCTTCTTTGATTGTTTCAGTTGTTACTGCTGCATATACACGCGCCATGCCATCGTAGGCTAACGCTTTAACTAAATAATCATTCATTATATAAAACTCCTTTTATTTTTCTGTAGTTGGTTTGTTTCTTCTATATAGAAGTTCTAGACCTTTTAATGTTAAAAATGGATCTAAAATGTCTACTGCGGAAGATTTTTCTGTTATCATCCGAGCGAGCCCGCCTGTTGCAACTACTACTGGGCTTGCGTTGGATTGTTTTTTCATTTCTGCAATAATCCCTTCGCACTGGCCGACGAAGCCATAAAAGATGCCCGCTTGCATGGAGGCCACGGTAGATTTGCCGATGATTTGATTTGATTCAGCAATATCTACGCGCGGAAGTTTAGCAGCGCGGTTGTATAGGGCTTCGGTCGAAATCATAATTCCTGGGGCAATAGCGCCACCTTGGTACACGCCTGATTCATCGATATAGCAAAATGTAGTCGCTGTGCCAAAATCAACTACGATAACCGGTGTACCGTATTCTTCTGACGCTGCTACGGCGTTTACAATTCGGTCAGATCCGATTTCGCGAGGATTATCGACTTTGAGATTTAAGCCAGTTTTTATTCCTGGACCAACGATTAGTGGTCGGATATTAAAATAGCGTACACACATTGTTTCCATTGCGTGCATAATTGGTGGAACAACGGACGAAATAATAATTCCTTGAATATCAGAAGGAGTTAAATTCGCATAAGAAAAAAAGTTCAAGACTGTCATTCCTAATTCATCGGATGTACGGTGACGATCTGTTGTCATGCGCCAATGTTTTAGAAGTTTTTGTTTTTCATAAACTCCGACAGTACAGTTAGTATTTCCAACGTCAATTACAAGTATCATAAGTTTAAATACCGTCCTTTAGAAGATTTTTCTAACGTATCATAACATGTTTTATAGGAAAATCCGAATAATATAGCTTCAAAAAAGAGACTGGGAAAGCCCAGCCTCTTTGATTTTATTCGTCTTTTTTATCGTTTGGTGTTTGCTCAATGTTTGGAGCATCTTCCGAAGTCACTTCTTTTGGCTCTTCTTTTGTTTCTTCGACTTTTTCTTCTTTCAAGTCTTCTTTTTCTTCTTCAAAAGATTTACCTACTGGCTCTTCGTCTTTTTCGGAAGGATATTCTGCTTCTACGTCAATCGTATCGATATCTGGAGGCATTACACCGTCATCAAATAGAGAACGAATTTGGCGAGCATCTAATGTTTCTACTTTTAGTAATGTTTCCGCGATAAGTTTATGTTGCTCTTGGTGTTCTGTAATGATTGTTTTAGCGCGGTCATAACAGTAGCGGATTAAGCTTTGAACTTCTGTGTCAATTTCGTAAGCGATTTTATCGGAATAACCTTTGTCGCTGCCGAAATCGCGGCCCATAAATACTTGACCGTTACCAGAAGTGAATTGAAGTGGGCCAATCTTGTCACTCATACCCCATTCAGTTACCATGCGGCGAGCAAGTTCGGTTGCACGTTCAAAGTCATTACTTGCACCAGTTGTTACTTCACCAAAAGTAACTTCTTCGGCTACGCGTCCACCAAGCAAACCTGTGATACGGTCCATTAACTCAGCTTTTGTCATAAGGAAGCGATCTTCTTTTGGTAACATTACGGCATAACCACCAGCTTGTCCACGAGGAACAATGGTAACTTTATGCACAACTTCCGCTTCATCAAGTACCATTCCGACGATAACGTGACCACCTTCATGATACGCGACTGTGCGGCGTTCTTTTTCAGAGATAACTCGATTTTTCTTAGCCGGTCCAGCAATTACGCGGTCACTAGCTTCATCGAGGTCACTCATATCTATTTCTTTCTTATCGGAACGTGCGGCAACAAGTGCAGCTTCATTCAGTAAGTTTTCTAAATCGGCACCAGAGAATCCCGGTGTACGTTGAGCGATTGCTTTTAAATCAACACTTTTAGCAAGTGGTTTGTTACGAG